>CAXQRU010000017.1:0-21598 GCA_964226685.1 Polaribacter sp.
ACTGGAGTTCAGACGTGTGCTCTTCCGATCTCACTAAGGAATTCATCTTGAAAAACTTCCCTCGCCTCAACGATCTTGCAGTAGGTTATCTAAAGTCATCATCAAAAATAGCAAATTACTTATCTGGTTCTATGATGTGCTTGATGATTGGTCAAACAATTTTTACTTTTTGTTTTTTAATAGAAATTGATTCTAGCCTTGTTTCATGGATAATCATTTCATATCTGGTATCAATTGCGATATCTTACGTGTTTTACAATTTTTACAAAAGTTTCAGTAAAAAAATAAAATCTGCGCTGGATGAACAAAATAGTGAGCGTTTTTCATCAGCTTTTTATTACCTTAAGGGAATGCTTTTGTTACAGTTTTTGTCTAGCCTCGTTATGGTTGTTATCGTTTATTTTTTAGTTGTCAATGTGCTTATGGGCCTATGAATGTATGTGCGCGATAAATAGTAAATAATCGCTTTACGGGGCGGTAAACCGACTCAACTGTTCGGCTCCATAGTAAGCCAATACCGCTTCATATTCTCTGATATTAATATTTCTCGTGAGTGCTTGAGTATTTGCCAATAACGCAAATTGATTCTGCAAATTGGTACCATTGCTTAGCCAATTTACAGTGCCTGATAACAGTTGGCTGCCAACATAGCTTGCATCAAATTCAAACATTCGGTCATAGATAAAACTGCCGCTGCGGTCATAATTGGTTTCGACGGATCGATATAAATGTTGAATGGTTTCTCTATCAATGAGCGATAATCGATACGCTGTCATGTAGACTTCTAAAGTAATAATGACATGATCAATATCCTCCCCCAGTGCTTCGTGGGTGGTGTAAGGCCACTTGTAAGCCTGCCAAGTCGTGTTGAATCCAAATAGGTCACTTGAGCTTAAACCAGGGTTGGCAAAACTGGGCTCATCACTGGCGTAAACGCTTTTGTGGTGCTCGGCCCAGCGATTAAAATGATCCACAGCCGTGGGGTCATAATCTGAAAACTTGGCCAGTACGAGCCGGGCTTGGAGCATGCCAGAAGTATGGTTAAAAGGTAAGATACCATCAATATCAACGCCCTCTGATGATAAATTTTGCCGTTTATCATAAAAGTAGCTGCCTTTCACATCCCATAAGCCATTGTTAGGGTCACCGGAGAGGTCTAGCTCTTCGATATCTTGCTGCCACTGCGGGTCAAAAATTCTGACACTGCGATTAATTTCTGTGAGTAAAGTGTTGGCTATATTTTCGTAGCTGCCTTCTAAAATTCCCGCTTGAGAACCCGTTGGCGCTGAGTAATTACCTTCAGGTAAGTGGGTGTGGTAAGCCATTACCACTTCAGCCAGTGCCGATAAAGCACGGCCATTTTGTAAAACTTGAACTCGGCGCCCTTGAGCTTCTGGATTGCCATTGGCGGCTCTATCCGTAAAATCGTGAGACCAAACGGCGGCCGGTTCTCTGGAGCCTAGTAAGGGTTGTACGGCTGCTCGATAACCCGTTTGATTATCTTTGAACGCTTGGCCGCCATTGAGCTGATAAATATCATCGCGAAGGTTGAGCATATTATTGGCAATGCTGATGGCTCGATCTAAATGGATGGTGTCACCAGTGATGGTATAGGCGCGAGCCGCACTGACCAAAAAGGAGCGATCATTAAAAAATAACGAGCTGGCATTGTCGACTCGGTCGCGGGTAAATGTTGGTATGCCATCCTCGCCCGCTAAACGAAACCAGCCATCACTCAGTAAGTAGTCAAGGCTACCTAGGCGGCTGTTCTGTAGCGAATCAACAGAGGGCGCTGTTTCTTTGGGTAATAAGCCCCAGGGGTTGTTTGATTCGGGTCGGCTAGGCGGTGTCACAGGAGTGGGTGTCTCAGGAGTGGGGTTTTGGGCCACAGGAGACGATTCAGATCCGCCACAGGCCACCAATGTGGCCATGAGTAATACCGCAAATGTTGCTTTAAATGATCTCATACCTTCCCGTCCTAATGTGTACTTACTTTCAGTCTACAACAAGTTTTTGAAGTGTTCTGATGACAAACGACAAAATGTGACGAGCTTCTCAGAAGTAACTTGTCATCAAAGGCTGTTTTTTTGATCAGTCCACTGGTATCATAGCGCCCGCCAGTTTTTTTTGCGATGTTATTCGCGTCGCTATGGTGATGCTCCTCACAAAAGGGATCGTGTTGAGTGTCTTTTCTAACACTGAGGAGGCTCTAGCTTAACTGGAGGCTCCTTTGCTAAAGATAATTATTTCTGGGGCTATTATGAATCAAAAACTTAAAAAGCTTGGCTTTGCGGCGTTGCTTTTTGCAGGTTCAAACTCTGCACTGGCAACATGGCTTGAAGGCAAAGTTTATTGTGATGCCAACAACAGTGGGCAGATCGAAGTACGAGAAGATATTGAGCTGGGTGGTGTCGAGGTATCGATTACTTGTTTGGGAGCCAGTAATCCTAATGAGGTGCCCTTAGCGGAGTGTCTCGATCCAAATTTGCCTTTTGTACAAAGTACCGTTGTTGGCAGTAGAAATATTCAACATCTACCTAAATTAAGAAACCTCAGTTATGAGGTAAATCTTGGTGGTGCTGGTTTGCCAGCGGATGCAAGCATCCTGTTGCCAACGCAAAACCCCGTGGGTTTTAGTTATCCATTAGCCCCGACTGATCCCTACGCGACTCAGCCCTATGTGGTTGAAATTGATTGGCTAGTCAGTAGTGAAAGCTGTCAACCGCCTGAGCCAAAAATCGAAATTTGTACTCAAGTTTCCTTAAATGGCAGCAATATGAGTGATGCCGATGGCATCTCTGGTGATGGTTGTGATGTCTACCCTCAAACCATTCCTGTGAGCGATCTTGGTGCAGATGGTACTTACCAATTGAGCGTCACCAATACCGGTGATGAAACCTTGGTTGATGTGGTGATTAACGCACCTGATTTTGGTTTGGTGAATACCCCAATTCCAGCTTCTTGCGGCACCTTAGAGCCAGGCGAGACTTGTGAAATGAGCGTTGATGAGTCCGCGTTTGAGACCTTGCAGGTGGACAATGTTTGTGAGCGTTCAGGCATGGTTACCAAGCTTGCGACCGCGACCGGCCTTGGGCAAACCAGTGGTATTGCGGTCAGTGATGATGATCCTGCTTCTGTGAATTGTGTTACTGAACCTCACATCAGTTTATTGAAAGAAGTCAGCTTAGATGGCGGCCCATTCTTAGATGCCAACACGGTAGCAACCGCACCGACAGGTCAGCTAGGCGATTCGGCAGTTTACCGTTTAGTGGTTAGAAATACGGGTACTGAAACGTTATCGAATGTGCGAGTGACCGATGAAACTCTCAATATTGTGGATCAGCCTATAGGCATTAGTGAGTTGTCGCCAGGTGCTGAGGTGGTGTTAACTCAAGAAAGTGCTGGTTTTGTCAATCTTCATCAGGCAAATCGTTGTGATAGCGTGGGTTCTCACTTAAATACTGCAGCCGTTGTGGCCAGCGGTGTTGTTGGTGGTGCTCAAGTGTCAGCTCAAGATGTGGCTTACGTTAATTGTGAAGATCCAAAAATTGAGCTTCTCAAGCAAGTGAGTATCGATGGCGTTAACTTCTTTGATGCAGATCAAGCGGCTGATGCCGACGTGCCTGTGGGTATTGTGGGTGTAACAGAGGCTCACTATCGCCTGATCGTCAAAAATATCGGTACCGAAAAGCTGACGGATGTTGTGATTACCGATCCGACCTTGTCCATCGATATGCTGATCGAGGATTTGATTCCTGGAGAAACTAAAGTGATTGGTGCGGGTGATGCGGACTTTGGTGCGCTCTACCAAGCCGATATTTGTGCGGGTGAGCCAGGCATTAAATTAAACACGGCTTCAGTCGATGCGATGGGTTTCTTATCGGGTCAGCCAGTCAGCGATGACGATCCAGCCAATGTGCGTTGTATCCAAGGCCCGGCCATTGCGCTTGTCAAAAAGGTAAGTTTAGCTGGCTCTCCATTTAGTGATGCGAATACGGTTGCCCAGGCTCCACAGGGACTTCTTGGGGATGATGCGATTTATCGTTTGGTCGTTAAAAATACTGGCGATGAAGCTTTGGTTAACGTAGTGATCAATGATGCAACCTTAGGTATTGTGAATGTCAGCATTGCTAATTTAGCGGTGGGCGAGCAGAGAGTGCTTAACCATCAAATGGCTGGCTTAGCCAATTTATACGCGGCGAATCATTGTGATGCGGTCGGTAGTAAGCTGAATGTGGCTAAAGTGTCGGCGCGTGGCGCAGGTTCCACTCAGTCGGTATCGGCAGAAGATCCAGCCTATATTCGCTGTGATGCCCCTTTAGCTTGTGAGCTATCGGTTGATCAAACCTGTTCGGTTGCTCCTCAATCAGGTGACGACAAGCTCTGTACCAGTGCTATTTCAGCGACTACCCTGCGTTACGTTGGTCCAAGTATCAATGGAGCTACGGTTACCTTTGAGGGTAAAGACAGTGGTTCGGTCACTTACCAGAACGTGGATTTGGAAAAAGACGTCACGATTCTGACCATGGCTAGTCAAAATGGTTATACCATTGATGCTGGCTTAGGTGAGAAATTAGGCTCTAAGACCACTATCACCATCAATGGTCGGCAAGAGATTATCCACACCAGTTGTTCGGCTGTTTATGTGGCTGGTCAAGCTGCACCTTTGGATGGAAACACGCCGTATCCTGCCAATAGCGAGAAGGGCGATCCTTCGCCAAACTGGTCAGTGGTCAACTTTCGCCAAAAAGACGATATTGTGATCGTTGAGAATGTGGGTGGAGCAGGCAGTGACAGCTGTTCTGTGCCGTTTGATGGCGCTAACGTGACCTACGGTTATCTAGTGACCAATACCGGTACTACACCCGCTACATTGACCAGTGTTTTGGATGACCAAATCGGTGAACAGCTCGGTGCGCCAACCTTATTGGCTCCTGGTGCGAGCGTGAGTTTAACCAGTGCTCCCGTATTCATCAATTCAGATACTACCAGCACAGTGCACGCACTCGCTCATGTCAATGGAGTGCCCAGCGCGAGCTGTCCTGCAGTTGACAATGTTGTTGTCGAGCGTGAACCTGCGCCTGTCTATAGCTGTGAAGATGGCAAGCCTGCAAAGTTAGGTATTACTTATGTCGGCGGCTCATGCAGCAACTCTAACCATGACCAAGGAAGCAAATCGAGTTGTTCTGGAAGTTCGGCTAATTTGAGTCCAGTGACCTTGATCTTAACGGATAAGGACGGTGATGAGTATCTGACTCGCCTAGTTTCTGTTGGTGAGACGGTCTCCTTGGATGCGGCAGCACTGGGTAAATCCAAGCTGGATTCAGAAACCCATGCGCTGATTTATTCCGGTGGGCAGTTGGTTCAAAGTATTAACTTCCATACCTCTTGTTCAGCGCCTTTAGTGGTTGGCGACCAGCATGGTGGCATTGTGATTTCTTCCTTTGTGCCTGAAGCAGGTAAAGGCAAGGGCAAGGACAAAGGTAAAGACAAGGACAAAGGTAAAGGCAAGGACAAAGGCAAAGACAAGGACAAAGGCAAAGACAAGGACAAAGGCAAAGATAAGGACAAAGGCAAAGACAAAGGCAAAGACAAGGACAAAGGCAAAGATAAGGACAAAGGTAAAAACAAAGGAAAGAGTAAAAAGTAGCCTTTAGTACTTTATCCCAATGGCGCAATCATCCTGTGGTTGCGCCATTTTTTTGGGTATTGGGGTTCTTTTTTTCATATCGAAGATAAACCTGCTTCTACTTAGAGAGTGTAGTGAAATGACACAGATTTTTGAACACTACCGCTCAGCTTGGTAATCGAAGAATCAGTCTTAAAACCTGTGGGTAATCGGTGACCTGTGCCACGATGGTCGACAGTGGTGTAAAAGGTCTCATTTTCCTAGTCAATGGATACCGTGGGCACATGAACGCTCGTGTCCGAGGTGAGGTTAAGCGGACTGAGGAGGTTGTTGGGAGAGCATCAGGAAGGCAAAAAGGTGATTTATACTTCCTATGCGAGGCTTAATTATTAATGTTTTTTACGTTAAACTGCATCTTTCTCTTCTTCTTGTGTGGCTGGCCATGACTTTTCCCGATATTACTATCCAATCTGCTATCCCGATGTCTCTTGGCGATATTAAAAGGGCTTGTGGGGCTCGTTCTTACCAACGAGGGATGACCTATTACCACGAGGGAAGGGTGACAGATTTGACGTATGAAGCGGAAGCGGATGAGATTGGGCGTCTGGGAGCAACAGTGTCAGGTAGTGACGATTATGAGGTTACTGTTTATATTTGCTATAGGGGAGAGCGAGAGCTTGATGGTTATTGTGATTGCCCTATGGATTACAATTGCAAGCATGTGGCTGCTGCTTGCATTGCTTTTCTGAAAGAGTATGCCTCAAAGCAGCATAAGGTTCCAGCAAGTAAGAATGCGCTGGCGTCGGATATTAGTCAATGGCTCAATCGTCTTGAGGCAACCGCTAACATTGCGCCGAGAGTGTTAGAAGACCCCTATTACCCTGTTTATATTTTGCGACCTATCAAAGGTTATTGGGGGTCGACTGATAAATACGATGTTGAAATTCGCTTAACGAGGCCTCGTAAAAATGGTCAGGGTTTAATTAAGGGGCAGGTCGCGTCAGCTCGAAGGATGGCGTGGGGTGGCCAACGAGAATTCAACAATACACGCATTGAAGAGAAAGATATTGATGTGACTTCCCTATTGTCTGCGACAGAGGGTAACTACTATTACGGTAGTGGTACCTTTTCTGGTCGTACCGGGTTTCACTTATTGGAGCGCTTGCTTGATACGGGTCGTTGTTATTGGCTTGACCATGAAAACCAAGCCCTTCAGCTCGGCCCGAAACAAGATTTGCAGGTTGAGTGGCAGCAGCAGAAAAATTCCTATCAGCTAGTAGTGAAGCCCGATGTCATTATTTTCTCTACCGAACCTCCTATGTATCTGGATACCAAGCAACACCAAATAGGTGAGATAGACATAGGCCAGTGGACGCTCGAGCAAATTAAAATTTTGAAAGCAGCGCCGCCAGTGCCCAATGAACAAGCCGAACGACTCGCCCATGTGCTCGAAGAACAATATCCTAAGCTGCCTATTGCTCAGCCAGTATCGCTGGAGACGGAAGAGCAACGTCACCCCTTAACCCCCCGTTTGACGATGGTTAAACAGAAGTCGGGTGATGATCATTATCATTGTATCCAGTTGATGTTTGCTTACGGCGATGTGGCCACCTTTCCTTTGCCGGTGCGCGCTTATCATCTTGAGACGCACAACCAAAAACGTATCAAGGTGATTCGGGATCACGATGCAGAAGAGATGGCGCTAAACCGTTTAGTGGATCTTGGCTTTGATTTGCAAAGCCCCCAGCAAGAGAACGCGCCCCTTATTTTATTGCCCTTTGCTGAGTCGAAGGCCGCCAGTGCAGCTGTGTGGGATGAGTTTATTGAACAACATAAACCGAGGCTTGAATCCGACGGTTGGTTGATCACGGTGGATGATAGTTTTCAGTTGCAGTTTCACGACAGTGACTGGTCGGCAGAACTGGAATATGACGAAGAGCAGAGTGACTGGTTTACATTGCGCTTTGATCTCGAAGTTGAGGGGCGGCCCTCCTTGCCTTTAGCTCCGCTGCTGGCTCCCTTGTTGGCCGAAGAGGGCGATTTGCCAGAAATCGTCGTGCTGCCCATGCCGGGTCAGGCCGATCATTATGTGCGCCTGCCTTCCCAGCGCTTGCAACCCTTTTTAGCAACGCTCAAGGAGTTGTTTGATCGAGCAACCAATGATGAACTCAAGCTTTCCCGTTACGATGCATTGGAGTTGGATGAATTAAGTGAGCATATTGATGGCGCAAAAGCACTGCGTGAGCTGGCGGCTAAGTTAAAAAACTTTAACGGCATTCCAGTTGTTGCGCCCCCTCAGGGTTTGCAGGCCAAGTTGCGTGAGTACCAACAGCAGGGGCTAAATTGGCTGCAGTTTTTGAGAGAGTATCAGCTAAACGGTATCTTGGCCGATGATATGGGCTTGGGTAAAACGGTGCAGACCTTGGCGCATTTGTTGTTGGAAAAAGAGTGTGGGCGCCTAACTTCGCCGGTTTTGATTATTGCACCAACAAGCTTAATGGGCAATTGGCGTCGTGAAGCCCAATCGTTTGCCCCTGAGCTTAAGATCTGTGTGTTACATGGTAGTGATCGTCATCAATATTACGACATGCTAGATCAGTTTGACTTGGTATTGATTACCTATGGTTTGGTGGTGAGAGATAGTGAATACCTGGAGGCCATCTCATTTCACACCATTGTTCTCGATGAGGCGCAAGTGATCAAAAACCCCAGTGCAAAAATGTCCAAGCAGGTGCGTAGACTTAAGTCCCAACATCGTCTTTGTTTAAGTGGTACGCCCATGGAAAATCATTTGGGTGAGCTGTGGTCGTTATTTGATTTTTTAATGCCAGGCTTTTTGGGCGGGCGTAAAGAGTTTACTGAGTATTACCGAACGCCAATCGAAAAGCATGGCGATAGTGAGCGAAATCAAAGTTTACAGCGGCGGGTGCGACCCTTTATGTTGCGTCGAACTAAAAATGAGGTGGCAACAGAGTTGCCCCCTAAAACAGTGATTGATCAACGCGTTGTGCTTGGCAAGGCGCAAGCTGAGTTGTATGAAAGTATTCGCGTGAGTATGGATAAGCAAGTGCGTGAAGCATTGGCGCAAAAAGGCTTGGCGCGCAGCCACATTACTATTCTCGATGCGCTGCTCAAATTGCGGCAAGTGTGTTGTGATCCTCGTCTGGTGAAGCTTAAGGGTGCGAAAAAAGTTAAAGATTCCGCTAAGTTAACTTTATTTTTAGAACTGCTTGATGAGCTTTTGTCTGAGGGGCGCAAGGTGCTTGTTTTCTCGCAATTTACGACCATGTTGGGTTTAATAGAAAACGCTATTATTGAGCGCGAGATCATTTACACCAAATTAACTGGACAAACACGCAAACGAGATGAGGCTATTGAGCGTTTTCGTTCGGGTGATGCGAATGTATTTTTAATAAGCCTCAAGGCTGGTGGCACAGGGTTAAATTTGGTTGAAGCCGATACCGTGATTATTTACGACCCTTGGTGGAACCCTGCGGTAGAAAATCAAGCCATTGATCGCAGCCATCGTATTGGCCAACAAAAACCGGTTTTTGTTTATCGTTTGATTGCTGAAAATAGCGTCGAAGAAAAAATTACTGTATTGCAGGCTCAAAAGCAGGCATTGGCTGAGGGGGTTTACAGCGAGGATACGAACCCTGAAAAGGGCTTGTTAGATGCTGACTCTTTGCAGGCATTGTTTGCGCCCATTGGTTCATAGATAGATAGTTAGATGGGTTTGAGATACATTTAATCTTCAGGTATGGCGCTATTGAGAAATCCTTCCCAATTTCCCCTGCCAAAGTTATCGCCATTAGATAATCGTGAAAATCATTGAGGCCTTTTCGGCTTTCTGGTATCCTGGCGTCCCATCTACGTTGGCCTAAAGCCACTCCTTTGTATCATTTGTCCGGGTGTTCTGAATGACTCGTTATATTTTTGTTACTGGCGGCGTTGTGTCGTCCTTAGGCAAGGGTATTGCCGCCGCTTCACTGGCCGCTATTTTGGAGGCTCGCGGCCTCAATGTGACTATTCTCAAGTTAGATCCATATATCAATGTGGATCCTGGCACTATGAGCCCATTCCAGCATGGGGAGGTGTTTGTGACCGAGGATGGTGCAGAAACCGATCTCGATCTCGGACACTATGAACGGTTCATCAACACCAAAATGACCAGCCGCAACAACTTCACTACCGGCCGTGTTTACGAAACGGTGTTGAGAAAAGAGCGCCGTGGTGATTATTTGGGGGGTACCGTCCAGGTCATTCCTCATATCACTGATGAAATCAAGCGTCGTATTGTTGATGGCGCTAAGGGTTATGAAATCGCCATCGTTGAGATTGGTGGTACCGTGGGTGATATCGAGTCCCAACCGTTCCTAGAGGCCGTGCGCCAGCTTAAAGTGGAGCTAGGTGCTCAGCGCGCGCAGCTAATGCATCTGACTCTCGTGCCCTATATATCAACAGCTGGCGAGACTAAAACCAAGCCGACTCAACACTCGGTGAAAGAGCTTCGCTCGATTGGTTTGCAGCCTGATATCTTATTATGCCGTTCGGAGTTACCAATTGATGAAGACTCCAGACGAAAGATCGCCTTGTTCACCAGTGTCGAGCAGCGTGCGGTCGTCTCTCTGGCGGATGCTGAAACCATCTATGCCATTCCAAGAATACTGATGTCTAATGGTCTTGATGCCATTGTATTGGATAAATTTAATATGGGTGCACCAGCCGCTGATCTGAGCGAGTGGGATAAAGTGGTCGATGGTAAGCTGAACCCAGAGCACAGTATTACCATTGCCATGGTGGGTAAATACACCGAGCTATTGGATGCTTACAAGTCTCTGAATGAAGCGCTCAGTCATGCCGGTGTTCATACTCGCACGAAAGTCAAAGTCAATTATATTAACGCTGAAGACATTGAAGAGCAGGGTACGGATATTCTAAAAGATGCCCATGCGATCTTGGTCCCCGGTGGTTTTGGCAACCGAGGGCTTGAGGGTAAACTCACCGCCGTGGCTTATGCTCGTGAAAATAAAGTGCCTTATTTGGGCATTTGTTTGGGTATGCAGTCGGCTGTTATTGAGTTTGCTCGTGATGTCGCTGGTTTGTCCGCAGCCAACAGTACCGAATTTGATAAACTAACCCCGGATCCCGTTATTGGCTTGATTACCGAGTGGGTCAATGCAGAGGGTAGTATCGAGACGCGTGATGAAAGTTCAGATCTAGGGGGCACCATGCGCTTAGGTGGCCAAGATTGCCACTTGGTGCCCGGTACCAAGGCTCACAGTATCTATGGTAGTGATATAGTGATGGAGCGTCACCGTCATCGTTATGAGTTCAACAACCATTATTTAGAGCAGCTGCAAAAAGCGGGCTTGGTCATTAGCGGCTGGTCGGCCGATAAAAGCTTGGTTGAAATGGTGGAGCTACCAGATCATCCTTGGTTTATTGGTTGCCAGTTCCATCCTGAATTTACTTCAACGCCTCGAAAGGGACACGTGCTATTTACTAGCTTCGTGAAAGCGGCGTTGGCTTACGCTAAAAAGGCTCCCTAGCCCGTGAAAACTATTGAGGTACTTTGCGGTCAGCATCGCATGGCCAATGACCGCCCCTTAGTGTTAATGGGCGGTTTAAATGTGCTGGAGTCAACGGAGCTGGCACTGCGCACATGCGAGCGTTTTGTATCAGTAACCGCAAAGCTCGGCATCCCCTATATTTTTAAAGCATCCTTTGATAAAGCCAACCGTTCATCCATTCACTCCTATCGTGGGCCCGGTTTAGAGCAAGGTTTGGCCACGTTTCGTGCGATTAAAGAACACTTTGATGTCCCCATTATTACCGATATTCACGAGCCACACCAAGCCAAGGCCTGTGCTGAGGTATGCGATGTATTGCAATTACCAGCATTTTTGGCTCGCCAAACCGATTTGGTGGCGGCATTGGCGGCCACGGGTAAGCCTGTTAATATCAAAAAACCGCAATTTTTAAGCCCTGAGCAAATGGTTAATATCGTCGAAAAATTTCGCGAGTTGGGTAGTGACCAATTGTTGTTGTGCGAGCGTGGAACCTGCTTTGGTTATGATAATTTAGTGGTCGATATGCTTGGAATGGATCTGATGAAACGTGTGAGCGGAGGCTTGCCGCTAGTCTTTGATGTTACCCATGCGCTGCAACAGCGAGCCAGTGGCAGTGCGGCCTCTGGTGGTCGGCGTCAGCAAATTATGAGTTTGACGAAAGCAGGCCTTGGAATTGGCTTGGCCGGTCTATTTTTAGAGGCCCACCCAGACCCCGATAAAGCCCTGTGTGATGGCCCCAGTGCCTTGCCTCTTGCACAGCTCGAACCCTTTTTAGAGCAGGTGAAATTGATGGATGATACCGTCAAAGCCCTACCAGAGTTAACGATTGATTAAAATTTGAGGAGTTTCAAATGAGTAACATTATTGATATTCAAGCCTTTGAAGTGCTTGATTCGAGAGGTAACCCAACCGTTAGCGCGGAAGTGACGCTTGAAGGCGGTATTATGGGTTCAGCCTGCGCCCCTTCTGGTGCATCAACTGGTTCTCGCGAAGCCCTAGAGTTGCGCGATGGCGATACCTCTCGCTACCTAGGTAAAGGCGTTTTGAAGGCGGTTAACAATATCAATACCACTATCAAAGCCTTGTTGGTGGGTCAAGACGCTCAAAATCAAGCAGCGATCGACCAACTAATGATTGATGCTGACGGCACCGAGTCAAAATCAAAGCTAGGCGCTAACGCCATCTTGGCGGTATCACTGGCAACGGCTAAAGCGGCGGCGGCGGCCAAAGGTATTCCTTTGTATCAACACATCGCCGATCTTAATGGCACGCCCGGTCAGTACACCTTGCCAGTGCCTATGATGAATATTCTCAATGGTGGTGAGCACGCTGACAACAACGTCGATATCCAAGAATTTATGGTTCAGCCGGTTTCTTCAAAAACCTTCAGTGAAGCATTACAAGCCGGTGCTGAAATTTTCCATGCGTTGAAAAAAGTATTGGTCGCTAAAGGTTTAAATACGGCGGTGGGTGATGAAGGTGGCTTTGCCCCTAATCTTGCGTCTAACGCTGATGCGCTTTCCGTTATCCAAGAGGCAACCGCTAATGCTGGCTACGAGTTAGGAAAAGATATTACGCTTGCCTTGGATTGTGCCTCTTCAGAGTTTTATGAAAATGGTCAATACAACTTAAAAGGTGAAGGTAAAATTTATTCATCAGAAGGTTTTTCTGATTATTTGGCCGAGCTTTGTGAGCAGTACCCCATCATTTCGATTGAAGATGGTCAAGATGAGTCCGATTGGGATGGTTGGAAATACCAAACTGAAAAACTCGGTGCAAAAGTTCAGTTGGTCGGTGATGATCTGTTCGTGACCAACACCAAAATTTTGAAAGAAGGCATCGAGAAAAACATCGCCAACTCAATCCTGATTAAGTTTAACCAAATTGGTTCACTAACTGAAACGTTGAGTGCGATTAAGATGGCTAAAGAGGCGGGTTACACAGCGGTGATTTCCCATCGTTCTGGCGAAACCGAAGACACCACCATTGCCGATTTAGCGGTAGGCACCTGCGCTGGCCAGATTAAAACCGGTTCGCTATGTCGCTCTGACCGTGTGGCGAAGTATAACCGTTTACTGCGCATTGAAGCTGAGCTGGGTGACAAGGCAGTTTATCGCGGTTTGGCCGAGTTCAAGCAGCAGTAATGAACCCCAAGTGGCTGCTCTCTGGCTTGCTCGTGGTACTGGTAGTGTTGCAGTACCGCTTGTGGGTGGGTGAGGGCAGCTTTGCTCATTGGTATAATTTGAAAGCCCAATCTGAAGATCAAAAACAGGAAAATGATAAGCTTCAAGATCGCAACAAAAAAACTGAGTTGGAAATCGAGGCACTGCGTTCGGGTTTAGATGGAGTTGAAGAAAGAGCGCGCGAAGAAATGGGCATGATTAAAGAGGGGGAAACCTTCTTTATGGTAGTGGAGCCCGACAAAGAGAAGGGTAATGAAGATTAAGCCAATTATCCATGCGGTTGTGCCGGCGGCAGGTCTCGGTTCTAGGATGAAAGCCTCGCAACCCAAGCAGTATTGCAAGGCTGCGGGTCAAACTATTTTAGAGCATACTTTGCAACGGTTGCTTGCTGTTCCCTTAATTAATTCAATCACAGTGGCTATTGCTAGAGACGATGCAACTTGGCCCACTTTACCCATATCTCAACACCCAAAAGTTAATACCGTTTGGGGTGGACATGAGCGTAGTGATTCAGTGCTATCAGCATTAATGACTTTAGAGGATGATCAGCATCATTGGGCATTAGTACATGATGCGGCAAGACCTTGCGTTCGAGTGGATTCCATCCTGCAACTCATTGAAATGGCAACATCTCATCAAGGGGCTATTTTAGCGGTACCGGTTGCCGATACGTTAAAGCGAGTCGCGAGCGATGAAATCGAGTTGACGGTGTCCAGGGAAAACCTATATCAAGCACAAACCCCCCAGTTATTTCCGGTCGCATTACTAAAGCGAGCGCTTTTGAGTGCGAACGAGCAGTCTATCGCTGTGACGGATGAAGCGTCTGCTATCGAGGCCTTGGGTTATCGGCCCAAAATTGTAGAAGGCTGCCGTGATAATATTAAAGTCACGTATCCAGAAGATCTTAGTTTGGTTGAGAAGTTTTTATCATGCTAAAAATTTCCAATAGCGTTACGCTCGAAGAGCATGAAATAACTCTAACCGCTATTCGGGCTCAGGGAGCTGGTGGCCAGAATGTCAATAAAGTCTCTTCTGCGATTCATTTGCGATTTTCGATTACTGACTCATCGTTACCTGATTTTTACAAAGAGCGGTTACTTTCTCATAAAGACTACCGGATTAGTCAAAGCGGTATTATAGTCATTAAAGCTCAGCGCTATCGTACCCAGGAACAAAATCGTCAAGATGCACTTGATCGTTTGCAAGCCTTGATTCAAAAAGCCGTAGTGACTCAAAAAAAACGAGTAGCGACTAAGCCTAGCCGCGCGGCTAAGCAAAAACGCGTGGATAATAAAGTTAAAAAAGGACAAAAGAAGCAGTTGCGATCTGTCAGTAAAAAAGATTTCGATTAGGTGAAAATATGCGAATAGGACACGGCTATGATGTTCATGCCTTTGGCCCAGGTGAAAAAATTGCCATCGGTGGAGTGATTATACCTCACACGCAAGGCCTGATAGCGCATTCCGATGGTGATGTTTTATTACATGCAATGTGCGATGCGCTCTTGGGTGCGGCGGCGCTTGGAGATATCGGAGCGCATTTCCCCGATACCGATGCCCAGTACAAAAATATCGATAGTCGAGCCTTGCTCAGAATGGTGATTGCCAAGCTCAAAGCCAAAGGTTTGCACTTGGTGAATGCGGATATGACCATTGTAGCGCAGGCGCCCAAAATGGCCCCCTATATACCTGCCATGCGTAAGGCTATTGCTGAGGATAGCGCAGTGAGCATCGATTGCATTAATGTTAAGGCAACGACCACAGAAGAGCTTGGTTTTGTTGGAAGAAAAGAAGGTATTGAGGCTCATTGTGTGGTGCTTTTAGCCCCCATTTGATCGATGGCTATAGTGCCAATTCTTCATTGATTATGATAGAATTCGCGCCGGAGAGAAGGGATTTTACCATTAAGGAGTTATTATGCGTCAGTGGTTATCCTTGTGCTTACACAATCACAAAGTAGTCACCACTGGTAAGCTGGGCGGCCGAATGGGGATTAACGGTTTGCGTTGTCGAGCTTACTGGTTTTAGGGAAGTATTACTTCCTATTTGAAGGCTGGTTTTCCAGCCTTTTTTATGGCCAGAGTTCCCTATTATCCAATTGTCACCTCCCGATGTGAATGTTAAGGTAGCGCTTTTTCAAAGAGCTGTACTATGACTTGGGTGCTTTTTACTGTTTTTGCGGCCTTTATGCAGTCGTTTCGCAATGCTCTCCAAAGCGCTTTGAGTCGGCATGTCAGCACCTCGGGGGTGACCTTCGCCCGCTTTATTTATGCCAGCCCTATCGCGTTACTTTATTTGATAGTTCTACATCAGTGGCAAGCGGCTCCTTGGCCTACTGTTTCAGTGCTTTTTGTGAGTTATGTGGTGGGTGCATCCATCATGCAAATTCTTGCAACCGCTCTGATGGTAAAAATATTTAAGCAAAAAAATTATGCGATTGGTGTAGGCCTTGCTAAAAGTGAGGCGATTATTGCGGCCATATTGGGAGTATTTTTCTTTGGTTCAGCACTGACTTTTTTAGGTTGGGTCGGTGTGCTGATTGGATCGGTGGCGGTTTTTTTACTCAGTGGATTATCGTCAATTCGAAGTCTTTCTTGGCGTACTGTCTGTTTCGGCGTTGGTAGTGGAGGGGCATTTGCATTGACCAGCCTTTGGGTTCGAGAGGCGAGTCTATGTTTAGATTTACCATTTCCTCACAGTGCTGCGTGGGTTTTATTTTTAGTGCTTAGTTTGCAAACCATCATCTTACTGTTTTATCTTCTGATAGCTGATCGACCAACCATAAAAGCACTCACAAAACGCCCCAGATTAACATTTGCAACCAGCGTTGCCAGTTGTTTGGGATCCATTGGCTGGTTTAGTGCGATGAGCATAGAAAGCGTGCCCTATGTAAAAACCCTCGGGCAAGTTGAAGTATTATTTACCTTGATGATTTCTTTTTTTTGGTTCAACGAAAAGTTGAAAAAGTCAGATTTGGGTGGGCTGATTTTGATTGTGATCGCAGCGATTATGGTGATGTGGGCGTAGTTCGAACGGTCATATCCTTACCTTAACAGAAGGGGCATAAAATGAAATATTGGAGCTTACTTTGTTTACTACTGGTTGCTCAGGCATTTGCTCAAAGAGCCATTGTCATTCCCGAAGGGGCGGTGGCAACGGTGAACCCTCTCGCGTCGCAAGCAGCGGCTTATCAGCTTGAAAATGGTGGTAACGCCATTGATGCGGCGATCACCGCAGCCGCTGTTTTAGGAATAGTGGATAGTTACAATTCAGGTGTGGGCGGTGGTTTATTTGCCCTCATTCGTCACAGCGACGGCCGAATTGAAGCCATTGATGCCAGAGAGATGGCGCCAGCACGAGCGACTCGTGACATGTTCCAACAAAATGGCCGTGCCGTCCCTGAGCTAAGTCGCTTGGGTGCCTTATCTATTGGTATTCCCGGTTCAGTCGCGGCTTTGGAGTACATGGCCAATCATGGTGGCAAAAAGCCATTCTATGAGCACTGGCTAAAAGCCGCAGCGCTTGCCGAAGCGGGTTTTCCTATCTCTCAAGAGTACGCCAATCGCTTGGCGAGACACCAGCAAGCTTTGGCTCAGTTTCCTGAAACAGCGGCTATTTTTCTTCATCCAGACGATAAGCCACTCGAAGCGGGTCATTTTTTAAAGCAGAGCGATTTGGCCAATACGTATCGAATGATAGCCAAATCGGGCAGTCGCTATTTTTATCAGGGTGAGTTTGCTCAGGCGGTGGAAGCTTGGATGCAACAAAATGGAGGCATTGTAAGTGCGGATGATTTTGCTCAATATGAACTTAAATTTCGTGAGCCGTTACTTACTCAATATCAAGGCTATACGGTTGTGGGTTTTCCTCCTCCCAGCTCAGGCGGTGTACATGTGGCTCAAATTTTAAATATAACTGAGGCTTTATCGAGCCTAAAAAAAGTCAATTCTGAGGAACGTCGCTTGCACTTGCTTGCCGAGTCGATGAAGTTTGCCTTTGCCGATAGAGCTTTTTGGTTGGGAGATCCAAAGTTTGCCAATGTTCCCAAAGGTTTGATTAGCCCCCAATATGCGTGGCGTTTGGGAAATCGTATCAGTACTCGTCGAGCGGCTTCTTTGAAACAACACAGTGTGCCACCGAATTGGCAAACCGATCTTTTTGATAAACATACGACCCATATTGCTGTGGCTGATCAAGACGGTAATTGGGTTGCTATTACGACTACCTTGAATACCAGCTTTGGCAGCAAGGTGGTCATACCAGGGACGGGGGTTTTAATGAACAATCAAATGGATGATTTTTCTGCCCAGCCGGGTGTTCCAAATACCTATGGTTTGGTGGGCAGTGAGGCCAATAGTATAGGGCCAGGTAAACGGCCATTGTCGAGCATGAGCCCAACTATAATTTTGGATGAGAACAAGCAACCGGTGATGACCTTAGGCGCCGCTGGTGGGCCATTAATTATTACCCAAGTGGTTCAGGGAATTATAAATCACCTTGGTTTGGGGCAATCACTCGAACAGGCGGTAGCCTCCCCTCGAATTCATCACCAGTGGCGGCCCCACAAGCTTTTAGTTGACAAGCATTTATCGGAAAGTACAAGACAGGCGTTGATCAAGCTTGGGCATGATGTCGAAACCATGACGTTTGAGGGCACCACTAACGCCATTAGTCGTTTAAGTGGTCAGTTGCAAGCGGTTTCCGAGCCTAGACTTGAGGAGCGTAATCAACCTCGAGATTAAGTAATAAACTGCTGGACATTTCGGGCCATTTCTTTAGCTAATTGATCCAGGCGATCACATTGAGCATTCATAGCATTAGCACTATGGGCTGTATTATCGGCAACATCGCTAATATTATGAATATTAACACTCATCTCTTCGGCAACACTCGCCTGTTCTGATGATGCATAATTGATTTGGGTGTTTAGTTCGCTAATTCGTTGGCTGGTATCAAAAAGAGTATTGAGTGCATTACTTAACTCTTGCGCTTGATTTACATTTTCTTCAGTTTGAAGGCTTGCTTGTTCCATAGAGTTTGCAGCATGAGCGGCTTGTGACTGAAGACCTTCGATGATTTTTTGAATGTTTTCAGTGGAGTCTTGAGTGCGGCTGGCCAAAGTTCTCACTTCATCCGCCACAACCGCAAAGCCTCGCCCTTGATCGCCAGCTCGAGCAGCCTCAATCGCAGCATTTAAAGCCAGTAAATTCGTTTGTTCAGCTATGGTCTTGATCACATCCAGTACTGAACCTATCGTTGCACTATCGGCATGCAGCTGTTTAACCGTTTCAGCACTATTTTTTACCTGTTCAGCAAAAGAGACTATCAATTTTGTGCTAGTGGCGACAATATCTTTACCATTTTTGGCTTCATTAATGGATTGTTGCGCTTCGTTATTGGCTGATTCAGCCGACTCGGATACACTCTTAACCGCGGCAACCATTTCAGTGATGGCACCAGCTATAGAATCAATTTCTTTTTGTTGTCGTTCCACGCCCTGAGCCGTATCTTTAACGACTTGAGTCAGCTCTTGGGTTTCTTTCAATACGTGTTCACTACTGCTTTTTACTTTGCTGACCATTTTATGAGTGGTTTGTAAAAACTCATTAAATGCCGCTGACATCAAGCCAAGCTCATCGTTTTTATCTACCTTGACTCGCTTGGTCAAGTCAGTATTAATAGACAGCATTTGTTCAGCAGTAGATGACATTCTTCTCGTTAATCTAAGCGCAAAGAAGGCCCCAGCACCCAAGCTTGCAGCAATTGCAATTAATAATACGGTGTAGAAAAATTGCTTAAAATCATTGGCACCTTTAAGTACACTATCTCTATTTGCTGTTGCAACAAATCGCCATTGTTTTCCATTGTTAAGAGAAAGCGTTTTAGAGACGATTAAATGGTTGTTGTAGTTGGGAGTAATGCTGGTATCGGCGGAGGATAAAAACCCAGTTGGCACTTTATCTTCGGAATTGTTTAATCGAATAATATCATTTAGCGAGGTCATTGAAATAGAGGATTGCTCAGGTATAGAGCTTGGGTAAATCAAGTTGTTTAATTCATCAAGGATGTAGTATCCGCCAGAGGTATCGGCAAAAAGCTCAGAAAAAAAAGACGTTACCGATAAATCAATAGCTATTGTACCCACGAGTTTTTCGTCTTGATAAACCCCTTTTGCGATTAATACGGAAGAGCGTTCACCGTTTTTCCTGGTTGCTCCAAAATAAATATCATCGGCATCTAGCTTAGATATTTCCTCGTAAAGCTCAATATCCACTTCTTTTTCATCGTTGATCGATAAAGATAGTAGGGGTTTGTCATCTTTATCGAGAAATAAAATAGTTTCATAATTTGTATTTAATTGTTGGTAACGTTGCAGGGAGGCAGTAAGCCGTTCCTGCCATTGAGCCAATGTTGTTCGAGTTTTAAGATCAAAACCGCCAGATTCTTTGGCTCTAATAACTCCAGATATTCCAGGTAAAATGCTAACAAATTGTAAATCTTTAGCCACTTGAGAAAGTGAGCTTTTCATCGCAAGAGTTTTATCGCCCAAACTATTTTTATACTGCTGAGTATTGGATTCTTCAAGTGCAGATGAGGTCGAGCTAACCCCTAACATACCAATGGTCAACATTGGTAGTAGAGTAATCACACCAATTAACAGTAAAAGCTTTCCCTTAATGCTACCAATAAAACTCATTCTCTTATCTCACATAAAATGAATACATGATTAGCCAAAAAAGGGATCACATTAATGAATGTGATCCCTTTGGTTTAGGGCTACAGTTTTGCCCAGTTCCCGCCCCAACCTTTGTATAGTTCCATCAAGAATGCTTCCCATTCTTCTTTGGTTTTATACTTGGGGAAGGGGTCTGGCTTAATAGGGCCAGCCGATGTCCATACTATTTCAAATTGTCCATCGTTTAATATTTTTCCAACACGTGCGGTTTTATACAGATGCTGATTGCTGGTATCAATATTGACTTCTCCCTCTGGTGCGGTGATGCTTTGATCTAACTTTCCTCTAACGGCATCGACATCTATGCTGCCTGCAGCGGTTGCTGCTTTAGCCCAAAGATGAACGCCCATATAGCCTGCTTCCATGGGATCTGAAAACACGGTATCAGGGCCATATTTTGCCTTCACCATATCTAAGATGGCTTTATTTTCAGCGTTATCGATACTTTGAAAGTAGTTCCAGGCGGCGTAATGACCGGCAAGTTTTGACATATCGCCAATGGCTTGAAGCTCCGGTTCTCCAATGCTGAATGAGACAACCGGGTTCTTGGCCGATGTGATACCTTTTGCGGCCAATTTGTTAAAAAAACTAACATTGGTATCGCCATTGATTGTGTTCAAAATCACAACACCTTCGCCCGCTGCCGCGACCTTGTCGATCATGCCATCGATATCATGTGACCCTAGGGGGACATACTCTTCACCAAGTACCTCTCCACCCAACTCAAGGATACGCTCACGTAAAATGGCATTGGCAGTCCTTGGGAAAACATAATCTGAGCCGGTCATGATGAATTTTTTAATGCCCAACTCATTGATGCTCCAGTCAACGGCAGGTAGTAACTGTTGATTGGGTGCAGCACCGGTGTAGACAATGTTTGGCGACGCTTCTACCCCTTCATATTGAACTGGATAAAATAAAAGACCATTGTACTTTTCAAACACTGGTCTTACAGTTTTGCGAGAAGCCGATGTCCAGCAGCCAAATACGACGGCGACCTTCTCATCTTTTAGTAAGGCTTCCGCTTGCTGAGCAAAAGTTGGCCAATCGGATGCACCATCTTTGACTACGGGAACGAGTTGCTTGCCTAGAACGCCACCCTTACTGTTGATTTCATCAATAGCCATAAGGGTGGAGTCCACAACGGTGCGCTCACTGATTGCCATCGTGCCGCTCATAGAGTGCAAAATACCAACTTTAATTACCTCTGCAGCATGTGAAAGCCATGATATACACAGCATCATCAAGCCAAGAAAAAGACGCTTCATAGGTATCTCCTAGGATACGGGGGGTTAAAGTAAACATCGTGGGTGAAAAATAACAAGTTTGTTACATTGTGAAGTAAAGCAGAAAATATATCCCTTGCAAGGGTGTTGGCTTTTATTTGTGTTGAGTGTTTTTTGTTCTCTTGGGTTGATGTGAGCGGAGATCGGAAGAGCGTCGTGTAGGGAAAGAGTGTATAAGCTGGTGTAGATCTC
>CAXQRU010000018.1:0-14651 GCA_964226685.1 Polaribacter sp.
AAAAAGCGCTAATCAAGGCGCGAGGAGAGAAGTTTAGTGATTCTAAATGAACGACGAGCAACACCGAGTAGCGCTTTTTTAGGCCCAACCCGAAGGGCCATGGCTATTTTTGCTGCTGACTGTGTTATCAGTCGCTCATGTAGAATGACTACACTACGCTCCTTCTGCCTTGTCAGCAGCAAAAATAGCCAATGGCAGGAG
The DNA here is from genome assembly GCA_964226685.1 of Polaribacter sp. GTDB lineage: Bacteria > Pseudomonadota > Gammaproteobacteria > Pseudomonadales > Cellvibrionaceae > CAXQRU01. The sequence goes on from CAXQRU010000018.1 coordinate 202, forward strand.
CGATAATGAAACGTCAACAGGCCCTAACTTCATGAAAATAATTATTTTGGGAGCCGGCCAGGTCGGTGGTACCTTGGCCGAATATCTCGCTCGCGAGAATAACGATATCACCGTTATTGATCAATCTGAGAGTTGTTTGCGGGAGCTGCGTGATCGCTTGGATATTCGTGTGATCAATGGTTTTGGCTCGCATCCAGATGTTCTAGAGCGGGCGGATATTGCCGATGCCGATATGCTGGTGGCGGTCACCTCAAACGATGAAACCAATATGATCGCCTGTCAGATCGCCCATAGTTTGTATCGCACGCCAACCAAAATTGCTCGTATTCGCTCATCCAGCTACAGCGAGAGAGTGGATTTGTTTCGCGATGAGGCGGTGCCCATCGATGTCATTATTAATCCCGAACAACTGGTATCCGAATATATTCACCGCCTTGTTGAGCACCCAGGCGCCCTACAAGTATTGGATTTTGCCGATGGTCAAATCCAGCTAGTGGCTGTTAAAGCCTATCATGGTGGCCCTTTAGTGGGGCAGGAGTTGCGTTTTTTGCGCAAACATATGCCCAATGTCGATACTCGAGTTGCGGCGATTTACCGTCGAGGTGAGGCGATTGTGCCTCAGGGTTCGACCATTATTGAGTTGGATGATGAAGTCTTTTTTATCGCCGCGAAAGCCGATATTCGAGCAGTGATGAGTGAGCTGCGAAAGCTAGAGCGTAACTATCGGCGCATTATTATTGCCGGTGGTGGCAATATCGGCGCACGTCTGGCAAGAAAGCTGGAAGACCACTACAGTGTGAAGCTTATAGAGTTGTACCCCGAGCGCTGTAAATCCTTGAGTGAAGAACTTGACTATACGGTGGTATTGCAAGGCAGCGCGTCAGATCAGGGCTTGTTGCTTGAAGAAAATATTGAAAATACCGACATCTTCTTAGCCGTGACCAATGATGAGGAGGCCAATATTATGTCCTCAATGCTGGCTAAGCGTCTTGGTGCTCGCAAGGTAATGGCACTCATTAATAATCCCGCCTATGTCGATTTAGTACAGGGGGGGGATATTGATATTGCCATCTCTCCCCAGCAGGTCACCATTGGTAGCTTGTTAACCTATGTTCGCAGTGGGGATATGGTCAATGTCCACTCCTTGCGCCGGCGTGCGGCTGAAGCGATTGAAGTGGTTGCCCATGGCGATTCGAAAACCTCAAGAGTGGTGGGTAAGGCCATAGAGGATGTTGATCTTCCAGAGGGTGCCAGTATTGGTGCGATTTTAAGAACCACAGACAAATCCAGTGAAGTACTCATTGCCCATGATAACGTGGTGATTGAAAGCGGTGATCATGTCATTGTCTTTTTGGTTAACCGAAAACATACCAAACAAGTTGAGAAATTGTTCCAAGTCGGTTTCAGTTTCTTTTAAGGGGTAAAAAGAGTGCACTTTGCCATTATTTTTAAAGTGCTGGGTATTTTGCTCATGCTGTTTAGCTTGACGCTAATCCCCCCTATTGTGGTTTCCTACATCTACCAGGATCAGGCACATATCCCCTTTTTTACGTCCCAATCGATTATCTTTTCAATAGGTTTTCTGGCTTGGATACCCGTGTATAAAACCCGCCAAGATCTGAAGGCGCGAGATGGTTTTCTGGTGACATCGCTCTTCTGGGTGGTGCTGGGGCTTGCCGGTTCACTGCCGTTTATGTTGGTTGAAGAAACCCTGATGTCATTTACCGATGCGGCTTTTGAATCATTATCGGGTTTAACCACTACCGGGGCGACCGTTATAACTGGTCTTGATGATCTGCCCAAGTCGATTCTCTTTTACCGCCAGCAGTTACAGTGGTTGGGTGGTATAGGTATTATTGTCATTGCCGTCGCGATTTTACCAATGTTGGGTATTGGTGGTATGCAGTTATACCGCACGGAGGCCCCAGGTCCCGTGAAAGATTCTAAGTTGACCCCCAGAATTACTCAAACGGCAAAGGCCTTGTTTATCATTTATATGACCATTACCTTGGCCTGTGCGCTAAGTTTTTGGTTGGCGGGGATGTCGGCATTTGATGCGATTTGCCATGCGTTTAGCACGGTTGCCATCGGCGGTTTCTCCACCTATGACGATAGCATTGGTCATTTCCAAAGCCCGGCTATAATGCTGGTCACCATTTTTTTTATGGTGCTGGCGGCCATCAACTTTGCCTTGCATTTTGTGGGCTGGCACTCAAAAAGCATCCTGCATTATTTCAGAGATTCTGAGTGTCAATTTTACTTTAACTGTCTGCTTTTAGGAGCACTGTTAACGGTTTGCTATTTGTACTTCACGGGTACTTATGATTTTATGCAAAGCGCTCTTTACGGTTCGTTTGAGTTTGTCTCCATCTTAACAACCACAGGTTTTGGTGTAACGGATTACAGCCTTTGGCCATCCTTTTTGCCTGTGATGATTTTTTTATTCGGCTTTATGGGTGGCTGTGGTGGCTCAACGGCTGGTGGCATTAAAGTCATGCGAGTGATGATGATTTGTAAGCAAGGTATTCGGGAGTTGGAGCGGCTGATTCACCCCAATGCCGTGATTCCTATCAAAGTCGGTAATAAAGTGGTTTCAGGTCGAATCGTGGATGCGGTATGGGGCTTTTTTGCTGCCTATATTGTTTGCTTTATGATTATGATGGTGTTGTTGTTGGCAACAGGTCTTGATTTCATGACAGCATTCTCGGCCGTTGGAGCTTGTATTAATAATATTGGCCCGGGCATGGGGGATGTTTCGCTCCATTATGGCGATTTGAACAGTTTTGCAAAATGGGTGCTTAACTTCGCCATGCTCCTGGGCCGCTTGGAAGTATTTACCCTGTTGGTATTATTTTCGCCGATGTTTTGGCGGCGCTAGGAGTTTTTGTGCCTTATCAAAAAATAAACCCCAAAGATATGATTATGCGAGATCATTTGGCTTATGATCGAACCTTGTTGGCGGTCGAGCGAACCATGCTCGCGTATTTGCGCACCGTGATTGCCCTGCTGGCAGGTGGGGTGACAATCATCACTGTCTTTGATTCAACGATGGCTTTAGTCGGTGGTGTGACTCTGATTGTTTTGGGTTTTGCGCTGGGTATCTTTGCTTTATACCGCTACCGCAATTTAAGAAGACATTTGAAGTTGAGTGAGGCGCTCGACTGAGCGCACTCTTTTTTTGTATATCCAATTATTCTTTGGATATTGAGAAGTAGATCTGCTTTGACTCCCCGTTGATGCACATTGCTACATCGGCAGGATCAACTCCAATGCCAAAGTGTTTTGTACGAAAATCGGAATGTTTTTCAAAGCAGTTGGGGGAGTAATCATTCACTGCTTTAATACAATCAGCCTCGCCACCACAATATGGTGTTAGTAAGCCGATCGTTTCTGCTACTGTCTTAGTCAATGCTAATTGAGTAGAGGGTTGTTTGCCAAAAATATAGCCGCCACCAAATATTGCTATCAGTACAATAGCTCCAAAAACTTGTTTCATAAAATCCTCAGCTCTCCGTGAGTAAAAAAGCGACATTATCCTCCCTTCTGGCAGTAGGGTCAAGCACGACGATAGATATTGGCCCCATCGGCTTGCTTTCGAAATCGTTTATAGGCCCATTGATATTGTTCTGGGCAGTGGCTGATGGCTTGCTCAACCCCTTGATTTAGGGTGGTCACTGACTCCTGCAAATCTTCACTATACAGAGCCTCACTGGCTGGTTCGCAAATAATATGAAAGCCTCTGGGAATGCGTATGGCTGAAATGTATACGCAGGTGCACTGGGTTTTGGAGACTAAATTACTGATGAGTGTCATGGTGAGGGCGGGCTGTTTGAAAAAAGGGGCAACGATACCGGCGCTAGGATCGTGTGGGATTTGATCGGGTAAAATACAGCTGACCCCACCTTTGCGCAAATGCTTGAGCACACCGCTAACGCCTCTGAGGGATGCGGGAAGCAAGGTATTACCACCTTGACTGCGGCCAGCCACGACAATGGTTTCAAGTTCTTTGATTTTTGGAGGTCGGTACAAGGTGACCGTCCCGCCAATGTGCTGAGTGACAAACTGTCCAACCACCTCCCAGTTGCCCAAGTGGGGGCCAATCACAATGCCGCCATTGGGGTGGTTTTTGAGGGCCTGTAGGTAGTGCATACCGCTAACCTTGAGCACGTATTTGGGTGAGCGAAACGCCTGCCAGACCCAGGGTAATTCGCAAAGTGTCATGGCATTTTGCTTGAGGCACTCTTTGACAAAGTGACGTTGTTGCTTTTGATTCATCGAAGGGTAGCAGTGAGCAACATTGGCACTAACAATACGTTTTTCGCGAGTGGGTAATATTCCCCAGAGCCAGCCCAAGGTGTAACCCAGTAGTCTATTGACGCAAAGGGGTAAACGACCAACAATTTTAATCAGCCCAATCGCTAGAGTCGCTTTGATATTCATAGGTGCATTTGGCCAAATGCACCATTATACATCAATGATGATGCTTTAGTTCTTTTTGGTAAATTGGCTAACGATATCGTACATGGCTTGCGAGGCAGCGAGCAAAGAGGCGTTGTTGGTGCTGGCATCGGTTACGCTGGCTAGAGTGTTTTGGCCAATCCCATTGATTTTATCAATATTTTTACTGATCTCATTGGCAACGGAGGATTGCTCCTCGGTGGCCGTAGCGGTTTGAAGACACATGTCGGTAATGGTATTGATGCTGGCTAAAATGCTATTGAATTGTTCCTCGAGTGTGTTGGCATTGGCCACACTTTGCGCTACTTTTTCGTGGCTGATCGTGATGGAGTCCACGGCGTCTTTAGCGCTTTTTTGCAGTGATAATATTAACTCGTTGATTTGCCCTGTCGACTCTTGAGTTTTGGCGGCAAGTGCCCGCACCTCGTCGGCAACCACGGCAAAGCCTCGCCCTTGCTCTCCGGCTCGGGCAGCCTCGATGGCGGCATTAAGGGCTAGTAGGTTGGTTTGATCCGCGATGCCACTAATGACTTCTACAACGCTATCAATTTGCCCTGAGTCGTTACTCAATGTTTGAATGATCGCAGAAGACTGGTCTACAGCTTTAACCAATGCTTCCATAGCCGCCAGGGTTTCTTGTAGGGTGATTTTGCCCTGGTTGACACTGGCTTTAGACTGATCGGCTGCTTGCGAGGTTTCGGCGGCATTCCCGGCCACTTCATCCACGGCTACCGACATTTCATGAGTGGCAGCGGCCGACATTTCTACCTCCCGATACAAATTGTTGACCTCGTTTGCGATGCATTCAGAGCTATCATAGGCGGCTTGAGAATAATCTTTGACTTTATGAGAAATTTCCTTGGCTCGATAGAGAATCGTTTCTTGCTGTGATTGCAAAAAATGTATGGCGAGCTGGACTTGCCCTAGCTCATCGTGGCGGTTGGTGTAGGCTTTTCGAGCAACGGCGCTATCAAATATGTTTTTGGTACTGTTGGCAAAATCGACCCAGGGTTTGGCGATACGGTAAGCCAATAAAAAATTGAGTGTCAGTCCTGCAAGAATGCCTATCCAAGCGCTAGAGAGCATGCCAAGACCAAAGCCTATGATCATTGATATTGAGAAAGCTGAGAACAGTTTACTGTGCAGGGGTAGGGCGCCAAATTGGCGGCTCAGGCCCTCGCTGGTGCGGCCAAGCGATTGATACAAGGATTCAGCTCGATCAATTCGCTCCCTTGAGGGTTTTTGGCGTAGCGATTGGTAGCCAACTAATTGGCCCTTTTCATACATGGGGGTTACAAAAGCATCTACCCAATAGTGATCACCGTTTTTGCAGCGATTTTTGACAAGTCCCATCCAAGGTTTGTGAGCTTGACTGTAATCCCAAAGCTCCTTGAAAGCCGCCTGGGGCATAGAGGGGTGGCGAATAATATTGTGAGCTTGACCGATCAATTCCTCCTTGGAAAAGCCGCTAATTTTGACGAAGTCATCGTTGACATCTTTTATCACACCTTTCACACTGGTTGTGGAGACAATTTTTTGGTCAGCATGGTAATCGAGTTCGCGGTTGCTGACTGGTTGATTATTTCTCATAATAGGCCCATTAACTGGTATGAATGCATTGATTTCAGTATAGATGCTTTAATCTCTCACAAAGTGTGATTGTGCGACTATAATTATGAAATTGCGTAAATCGTTGAGCCAACATTTAGATAATAAAAGGCCTGTCGTGATAGAGCATACTCAAAAGTCTTTAAAGCGAATCCGCCACCCTTATTTACAGTTTTGGTGGCATCCAAAGGATGTGTTGAGATCCCTTGCTTACTTTGAGCCCACTCGCGGAATTCATTTGTGGCCAGGTCTTTGTTTGGTGGTTTTGAGTTTGCTTTTCTTCGGCGCTAAAGAGTTGATCCGTGTTGACATTTTTTCTTTAAGCGTTGAGCCGATTGACTGGCTTCGGATGTGCTCATCGATAGCCCGTTGGTTATTGATTTGCTATATGTTGGGCTTGTTGGCATTGTATGCCATTAGCGCTCTAGTTTCTTTATTAATGCCGATCAGTTTTGATGTGGTTCGTCTGATAGCGGCTTGGGCGATGGCACCGGTCGTCATGTTTTTCACGATTTATTGGATGTTTCATATTCTGTCCGTTCTGATTCTTGCAATGCAAATGTGTATGGAGTCAACCTGTACTTGGGGCGTGTATAAAATGATTTTGAGAGACTTGTGAATCAAATTGACCTTGAAGATAATGAGTTTTTGGGTACGGCTCAAGTATTAATCGTAGCCTTGGTGATTTCATTGGCTGTTACGGTTTTTATGGCTTACTACGCGCCAATTTATTTTGCAAAAGCTAAATTGACTGAGTTTGTCAGCGTCTATGGGCCAGTAAGAGCCAATGTTTCTGAGCACTATGCGGTCAAAGGTGTGCTGCCTACTCATGATGATATTAAGCATTGCCCTGAATGCCTTGGATTTTCTAAGTCAAAGTCTGGTCTCGTAATAACAGCCATGCCATTTTTTTATGATGACCAGTATCATTTTAAAACCAATGTGGGTGGTAAAAATTATATTACCGTATCACCAGTCATTGATCATAAAACTCAGCGAATTGAGTGGTACTGTGGTTATACCATCAAAAATACCCATACGACCGTTAACCCCCTATTTTTGCCCGTAAATTGTCGCTAAGGAATTGAGTATGAGTACACCACTAGAATCTGATCTTGCTTTTATCGCGCGGCAACTGTCCTTTGCGGCCAAACAGCCAGACTTTAACTACAAAGACGTGCTTGAGAAGCTCAAACGTAAAGCTGACCCTGAGTTCTCAGCTGCTATCGAACAAATGGAGCAATTGGAAGACCCAAATCAGTGCCATGCGAGCATGAAAAATCTAGCCACTATTTTGTGTCAAGCAAAACCGCAGCCGGCTACGATGGGCCTGACCATCAATCGTTTTGTAAAACTCAAGCAAAAATTGCAACAAGATGTCTATCAATACTTCTATAGTTTGCGAAACCAGTTTTTTTACAGTATGGCTTTGATTCTAATTGCCTTATCTATCTCTGCTCTTTATGGGTTTGTTGTGTATCCCAGTATCGAGCAGATGGAATATGGTAATTTGCCCGATTTCGCCAAGTTTATGGTTGGAGGTGGTTACTTTCTATTGATGTGGGTGTTAGCTGTGATTTTTTTATTGTTGCTGTGTTTGTATCTAGCCTCAGGCCGTATGGTAAAAAAGGTTAGCCACTTGGCCATTGCTAAAGGCGTTGGCTGGGTGCTTCGCCCGTTTGCTAAAGGACTGGTTGATTCAGTTAATCGCTACGTACTTTTGAGCTATATTCAATTGTTTAAATTGGCCGGTAATACTTCTCAGCAGGCTGTCAGTAATGCCTTGGCCCTAGCGGGATATAATAATTCATTGCGCGATTGCTTCCCGAAAAGGCTGTGCCAGCAAATAGAGTCAAGTATTGTTACTCAAACCTTAAGTCAAGAATTGCAATACCAACTAGATCATGCCTCAGAGCAGCTCACTGGGAGTCTGGTTCGCGTTAGGCGCTTTCTGACCTTGGGTTTGCAGTTATTCATTTTTTTGGTGATAGCGATTTTGGTCATGGCTTTGTATTTGCCAATTTTTCAAATGGGAAGTGTGGCGTAATTGGAGATAGGTATGAAAAAAGTAGCGGGTTTTACATTGGTAGAATTGATGATAGTGGTAGCGATTATTGGCATTTTGGCGTCCATAGCGCTACCTACTTATCAAGACTATACCACTCGGGCCAAAATGGTGGAGGCGATTACTCTCGCCTCAGAATTGAAGTCAGGTGTTATTGACTACTATCGAGAAAAAGATCGTTTTCCGGTAGATAATAACGAAGCGGGTGCGCCTCTACCTGAACATCTTATCGGCCACTATGTCAAATCGGTCACGGTGGAGGAGGGTGCATTGCATGTTGAAATTGGCAATAAAATGCCTGCAGTATTGGATGGTAAAATCTTGATCCTAAGGCCACTTATCGTCACCGCCAACCCAACTAGCCCGGTTTCATGGTTGTGTGGTGGTGATACCCCGCCCCAAGGAATGACCCCGATTGGGCAAAATAAGACCAATGTCCCGAACCAATTCTTGCCGGCTAGCTGTCGTCAGTAGGTCAATAAAGAAGCCAGTACCAATATTACCGCCAGGGGGCTATAATCTCGGCTTTTGATTTTGTTGGTTCCCCTATGGTGTTTCAAACTACAGAAAACATCGTGCGCCTAGCTCATGGGTCTGCTCTATGATAGTGATCGCTCGAGATGGCGTCTTAAACGATTGTGAGCTGGGTAGCGTCAATCATCGAACTCAGTTATGTCTTCGAGACGATCGTGTGGCTCAGCTAGTCGAATTGCACCGAGCTGGGCATGAGATTGTATTGATCGCCAGTCAGCCAGGTTTAAGTGTAGGCACTCTTGGGTTGGATGAATTGGATGCTATTCACTCACAAGTGCACCAAGCCGTAGAAGCCGCTGGCGGGCAAATTGCTGGGTTGTTCTACTGTCCTCATGAGGCAAACGATCAATGTAACTGCAAACCGCCTGCAACGGGCTTGTTTGAGGTGATCGCCATTGAGTACGATATAGCCTTAGATCAAATCATTTGTTTCAGCGCCAACGAATCTGAACAAACTGCGGCGGCACAAGCCGGTTGCCGTGTGATCGCCACCAATCAAAACCCATCCACTTCATTAATAGATCTACTTTAATTATGATTTTATTTCTTCGTGCGCTCTTGTTTTATATTGTTTATGTGCCTCTCTCCATTTTTTATGGCTCCATGAGTTTTTTGCTGCTGTGTTTACCTAAAAAAACCTACGTTGCGTTGTTGAATTTGTGGAGTGATGCCACCGTTATTTGGTTGCGGCTCACTTGCAACATTAGTCATACCATAGAGGGTGAGCATAACTTTAAAAATGTAGGGGGGCCTTGCGTGATTGTCTCCAATCATCAAAGCGTGTGGGAGACTTATTTTTTACAGGGCTATCTGATGCCCGTTTGTACCGTGCTTAAAAAAGAATTGCTGGGCATTCCGTTTTTTGGTTGGGGCCTACGTCTTTATGATCCAATTCCAATTGATCGAAAAAATCCTGTTGCATCGATTAAAAAAATCAAAAAGGACGGAGTGCAGAGAATTCAAAGTGGCAGTAGTGTGTTGATTTTCCCTGAGGGTACCAGGCGTCCTCCCGGTGATATCGGTACTTATGCTCGTAGTGCCGTCGATATTGCGAAAGCAACGGGAGTGCCGATTATTCCCATCGTGCACAACGCTGGCTGTTTCTGGTTGAATAAGCGCATGATCAAAATAGCAGGCAATATTGAAATGATTATTGGTGAGCCGATTATTGTGGGTGATCGCGGTACCAAAGAGGTGATTGCCGAAATTCAAGAGTGGACTGAAACGAGAACGGCCGAGATTATGGCCCGACTTGAGGCCTCTAAGCGCTCAGCTTAGAGGTTTTCTTCAGCCAGTAAGGCGTCAATGGAATCATTGTAGTTCGACAGCTTATTTCTGACGATTTCTGAAATTTCATCTTCGCTTAACAGCTTGTGAGCACTGAGAATCCGCAACGATTCAAAATCGCAGCCGTCATCATCTGACTGTTGAGCCCATTCTTGAAGTTGGGATACGCAGATCTTAAGGGCACTATCATCGTAATTGGCGATAATGTGAAAAATCAACGTAAACCGCCAAGCACTATTGGCGGCTTTGGCCACCTGTAACACGTTATTCACACCATTTCGACCTAGATGAATGAAATAGGCGTAAATGGTCTCAATTTGGGGGTGTTCGGGATTCTCTGTCCATGTTAACAACTGGTGCAGATGCTCCTTGTTTAGGGGGTACCCTAAAGAGATAATCTCATCAACACGAGCGGAATCAATTTGTTTAAACATCATAGTCTACCGTTAGCGTTCCAATTTAACGCGGCCATTATGTCACAACCTTCCTCAACAACCAAATAGATGTTGCTTAAATATCTGATTTTATTGGTTTTGTTAATTGTTTCACAGGCTTGTCGCGTAAACTAACTTGTTTCCTTGGAGGTCATTTCCTCAAAAAACCGCAATTTTTGGTTGATCATGGTGGAGTTTGTGTCGTCCGTTTTTTGATCGGTTTGTGGTGGCCGCTGAAACCCCAATGTTTTCTTAAACTTTCATGCCTTATTAAATAATCGACATCCTACAGGCTTGTTTCGAAAGAGAATAGTTTTGGACTCAGGCGACTAAATCCGATGGTAGCCCCTTTTTCTGTAATGCAAGTCGATATAGCGACTGTCTTGCTGAGTTTTCTCTTGATGATACTCCTGTGAGTACTGTACTCTTAAATCATCTATCTGCAGGGCAATCTCACTGTCTTTAGGAGTTGTAGACTCTTTTATAATTTCATTTTCTCTTTGTGGTTCTCCTTTTTATGAAATTCAAAAATTATGCTCAATCAATCAGCAAACGAGCCAAAATTCTTCTGGTCATACTGGTAGTGTTCTTTCCGTTAAAAATGATCATGGAGGTGATTCGCATGCCCAATTTTCGCGGCAGTGACATTACTGTGGCCCACTCTCCAGATGGCATCTACAAGGGTTTGGTCATTCATTTGCCAAATGAATGGATTAACCGCAAGCGGACATTCTTTGATATCTTTTTTAGTAGTCGCCGCTCGACTTGGGGTGTGCTGATGGATGCTGAAACCGAGGAGGTGAAGGCGTTTTATTCATTCGACCGCGACTGGCAGACATTTGGAGGTGGAGTCTGGGTTTGTGATGAACCGCGCAGTGGCTGCTACAAGCGCTACTTTGGTTATGAAGAGGATGGGGCGAGCTTGCCACCCAGCCTCTGGCGGCAAGCTCATGCCAAACTGGTGGTCATATTTTGGGGATTTGACATCGCTGAGATGAAGTCACAGCAGATCTATTGTCACAACCAGCCCGTGCTCTCGCCGATTAAGGTGGTTTGCAGCAACCAACCTGATGACGAACCGTTCGGTCTTGTAGATCCGTCAGTTCCTCGAGACTAATCAATCTGTTGGCAGAAAATATCGACTGAGTTTAACCGATATGCCTTATAAATAAATTTGCACAACGAGTTATCGAAAATTCATTACCCAGCTCGGCTGATGAATGGCGTATTCAGTCGATATTAGTAAGAGCGTTTATCATAGACATGCCTCATTAATAGAAGCGCTCAAACGCGTGAAACCATGTTGTTTCGTTACCATAAACTCGTGAAACATCATAATTTTCTATGCCATTATCATAATTAACATTAATAAGCCTATTATTTTCATCATACTGATAGGTTGCAAACGTATCAAGCACTCCATCGTTATCACTGTCCTCTTGACTCGCCGTCATTTTGCCATCAGTGTCATATTCGTAGGTTGACAAATGAAACAACTGGTCATCCACAAATCCCTCAATACGCATCAAATGATTGCCATCATAAACATACTCGTAAATTGCATCTAAATCTCCTATATATGTAGCCTCACTCTTTTTACTAATCGAATGTTTAAGGGTCACATTATTATTATCATCATATTGATATTGTACTATCCTACTTTCACCCAAATAAATCGCATAATTTGCTACCAATAGTACATTTGAATTTTCGTCATATACTGTTGTGACAGTAGTGTCAATCACCCCATCAGCGTCCCTATCTTCCTCTGTTCGAAGACAATTTCCTTTTTCATCATAATCATATGACACTACTTCATCCATTATGCCATCGTTATCGTAGTCTTCTTCCACTAAAATCGTATTGCCATAGGTATCGTAGGTGGTATAGGTGAGAGCGACCAAATCAATATTGCCATCGGCATTGTCATCTTCTTCACAGCGTGTTGCCTTTTGAATTGCGTTACCTGTGGTTTTGCAAGTTTCCCTGTAAACAAGATTTGTGTCTCTATATATTTCAAAGGTTTCTATATTTTTATCCCAGTCATACGTTGTTATTCTTGTGCCCTTTATCTCAGAAATTATTCGACCATAGCTATCATATTTATATTCTTTTTCACCAGTAAAATCTTTCTCGTAAGTTTTATTTCCCTCATCATTCCACATTGCAAATGATTCATGAGATTCCTCATTGTAGAAGCTATTTTTATAGATTGGGTTGCCATTATTGTCATACTCATAGGTGAGATGATAATTGGTAGAATTTCTATCTACTCTCATCAGCTGAGAGGGTGATGGTAGCCCTAAGACACTATTTAAGTCAGCTAGTGCATGTTGGGGGAATTTTAGCGAACGCGCCTCAGAAAAAATGGATTGATTAGATTCAATGAAAGCGTCATAAAGTGGGTTGTTTCTGAATAGGGTGTTGCTGGTTACCCAAAATGGGCTTGTGCTAGAATAAAAGTTAAAAGCCCTTTTATGAAAATTGACTTGCTTCTTGTTAAAAAGCTTAACCACCTCTGGTCGAATTTCAATGCCATTATTAAGATTATTGTCATAATCTAAAGACTGTAATAATACTGCCATATTTATAACTGCACGATAGTTAGCTTTTTCAAAAAGAATGTCAAAATAATTCGTAGAAATATGATAAGAGCGATAAAAATCCGCTTCTGTTAGCGGTTCTGCACCGGCGATATCATAAAGGGTTATTTGAGACTTTGCTGTTGTTGATCCCATTTTATGGCGACCAAAACAAAACGTCACCTGCTCTCCATCGCGATAATAAAATCCCCCGTTGACATCCGTAATGCCAGATAAGCTTTCTGTGCGATAAGTAAGCCCACTGATTTTGCTGGCCAATTGCCCCGTTAATAAATCGTCACCCGCATTGTTATTCCCTGAATCAACATAACATTCTGGATTGGTCTCCTCCAGTTCTACAATCTCCTCTTTAGCCGGGGCTGCATCGTTGTTATTTTTTTCAGAGCCTCCTCCACTACAGGCGCCGAGAAGTAAACTTAATATACTAATTGTGAGAAGGGGTGCTTTTTTTTGCATAACTTTATCAACCTGCGAAATGATCTATAGAATTACCAATATTGTTGCTTCAACATGTTCTGCTGTGGCAGTCATGTCTGAGGGTGAGCCATTGGGTGGCGATATTAGCAGGATTTTTAGTCAGCTGTTATTCGTTTAATGATAATTCACAGAAACTTCACGCAATGTTCATAGTGGAATATCATCAAGGACATGCACTGCTAAAACTGGATAGCGTGAAACGTTTCATAGCATCAATATGGTGCTTTGGAGCTAAAACCCCCTTAAGTGAAAAGCCCTAAGAGGTTTGTTAAAGAAGACTGTAAGCTGAAGGGGGCAGGCGCTCAATCGCTCACAGACTGCACCAGGCCGGCCGAGATGCAATCCCAAGGGATCAGCCCACCTCACAGGATCCGTAGGATACTAGCCGTACCCCCCGCCAAGCCAATCGGATCCTGCTGAGTATACTGTCCACTCAAGGGATCATAGTACCGGAAGCGATTGTAATGCAAGCCGATCTGATCAAGGCTATCCGTAGCCTTGCCCCTTTGGGCGCGGAGCGTCCTAATTTGTTCCTGACAAATTAGTCGTCATCCTCGTACTGGCTTTGGAAGCGAATGGGGTTTCTGGCTTCATATTGGCGGCTTTGGCTTGGTGTAGTTGGCCATCCAGACCGTGTGACCTTGCTCGCCCAGGTGGTCGAGCTGTGCTGCTCTTGCACTTCCTGTGCTCGCAGCACTTGAGCATCCTGCTCATCGTAGTAATAGATTTTTCTTAAGGCTTCATGGCAAATTTGCACGAGTGGCCTAAAGGTGCTAGTTCACACTGGTTAACCTTGCAATATGATATTTGACCCCTTTTGCAGTGGTAGCGTAGCGTTAAACCACAAAACGAGCAACAAGAAAAAAGGGGTCAAGTATCATATTAAAAGGTTGGCCTTAAATCGCTATACCTTTCTTCATACTTTTGGGTTGTAGTCTATGGAAGTGTATCGTCGATCGTTAGTAAGTTTAAGTAGCGTTGGCG
>CAXQRU010000019.1:0-12024 GCA_964226685.1 Polaribacter sp.
CACAACCATTTTGCCACCTAATAATCAGCGCAAGGATATGTGTTTATTCATTGCATTGACCTAAATTAGTCTATTTTAATAGATAAGCCTAGCATCCGCCCAGGTTTAACCTCCTCGCGTTTTACGGCGCTCAGCGCCGTAAGCAAGCCCACTCTTAAACCAGCCTGGTTTAAAATAGAGGCGCTATTGGTACTAACAGTACCCATAGCCAGTACTATTTAAACTTTTTGGGCTCAGCTTGACGACAGCAGGGACAAGACAAGCAAGATTATTTACCTTCGTTATGGTTAGACATACCCTTAACCCGCACTTCCATCATCAAACCAAGGTTCAGCCAAAGCATCATTTTGCTCCAGAATAAATTGCTTGAGAAATTGATCAATTCGAATACTCAACTTAAAAGGCGGTATGGCTTGCCTATCTTGTTTTTCGAAGTAGTCTTTAGCTTTGTCCTTATCCACAGTTTCCTTGAGTTTTTCGAAACGACTAAAGTTATTTAGGTTCTTCTCGTCAACATTGTCAGCCATCAAAGCAATAAGTAGGTTTTTGTCCAAACCTAAGGCACTTACGACTGCATTAAGTTGAGCGTTCTCAGCACTATCTTTATAGTCATTAATGTAGTCCCTAAACGTGTGACCTTCAATTAACTGTGCGTCGCCGCGCTGCAAGTCATGCAAGAAGAGCTTCGCGTACTTTTGCTCAGATTGCGTGAGTGTTGAAAATGACTTATGCAGCTCATTTAAAGTTGTCTCAATGCTCTCTTGATCTTGATTAAGTTCTTTTAAATATTTTTCAAAGCGGCTGTTCATGTAATCCGCGTCTATTTTACCGGTATCAATAACAGTCAGATGACCGCTAATATCAAAAGCTATATCCCCTCCTGCTCCTGCGCCACTGCCACTACTGCTTGCAAGCTCTTTGTAACGGAGGGCCAAACTTAAATAGACTTGCTCATCTACCACTAAGGTTACTTCGCGTTTATCAGCGCCTTCACCCACTGAATAAGTCAGCTCATCCCAATGAAAACCTTGTATCTTCGCGGCCGCCAAGTGTTGATTAAAAATTTTGAATAAACCGGCAAATTTGGCACAAGCTTCAGAGTCATCTGGCAGCCTTTCAAAATTTGAAACACCCGCACTGGCGAACAATTCGTTGATTTCAGCAATCTGTTCATTCATCGCTTTGAGATTGTCTTCCCTGCGGTCAACAAATAAGCCTATAGGTTTATCGCCAGAATACAACTTAACTGCAGCCTTAATGTGCTGTTCCATCGTGTGTGGATAGCGGTAATAGCGAATAGTACCGTGGGTTTTATCAGGATCCAGTAAGCGGTTGGTGCGCGAGAAAGCTTGAATAATGTTTTGATACTGAATGACCTTGTCTAAATACAAAGTGTTGAGCCATTTAGAGTCAAAGCCCGTCAGCATTTGGTTAACAACAATCAGCAAGTCGAGCTGTTTTTCAGGCTCAGTATGGATGTGCGCATAGGACTTTTTATGAGCAAGGCGTGCAGCTAGGTCTTCTTTGAATTTGGCATGTTTAGCAAAATCAAAGTTTTGGCCATAGCGCGCATTGTAATCGGCCATAATTTCTTCTAGACCGTCGCCTTTAAATGTGGGGCCACGGCCTTCACTGCCGTCGTTATCGATATTAGGGTCAAACAGTGCGGATACTTTTAGCTCAGGCTTAGCGGCTTTTAAGCGGCGGTAGTAGTCAATGGCTTCCGCAATGCTGTCGGTCGCAAAAATGGCATGAAACTTATTGGCTTGGCTAAGCACATCCCAGTTTTTAAGAATATCCTCCACGACTTTAGCTTGATGTGCATCTGTTAGGTATTGTTCTTTCGGCACATAATCTTCTATGCCTTTGTCGTATTTGCCGGTTGGATTTTTTTTACCGACCATATCTATTTCATTTATAAAGAAATTAAATTTCTTCTTTTTGGCTGGGTCTGCCATAGCATCGGCCACGGTATCAGCCTTGACCTGCATTAATGCAACGGCTTGACGAAGCTCTTGATCTTCAAAGGTGCAGACTTTATAAGGGTCAAAACCTAAGACATTGCCATCTCTTATCCCGTCAGCAATGCTGTAACGGTGTAACTCTTTTCCAAAAACGGTGCTGGTCGTATTGCCCTTTTTTTCATTTTCTTCTTGAATAGGTGTACCCGTAAAACCAAAAAACAAGGCGCGTGGAAATGTTCGCTTAATAGTAATCAACATATCGCCAAAGGTGGAGCGATGGGCTTCATCAATAATAAACACCAAACGCTTAGCTCGGATTTTTTCGATATCGGCTGAATTTGTGGCCATTCCCTCGTCATCCACCGCCTCAACGATATTACTCATTTTTTGAATTGAGCTAACAATCAAGGTTTGGGCGGGGTCCGTGCTTTTGAGCTTAGTGACTAGAATATCAGTGCTTTTGGTCTCCTGCACCGCTTCGCCATCACCGGCAAAGCTTTTGTATTCGGCAAGCGACTGAGTTCCTAGCTCGATGCGGTCCATTAAAAAAATGACTTTATCGGCATCTTTTGATTGAGCGATCAACTGGGCCGATTTAAAACTGGTCATGGTTTTACCGGAACCCGTGGTATGCCAGACATAGCCACCGAGGCGATCAGGGTTATTGGCAACGTTACCCAATTGTTGCCAATTGGTTTTGGCGACTTTATCGGAGATCGCATTTGCGGCGTAATATTGATAGCTACGCATCACCTTGAGCACCCCATCGGTATCATCTGCAACGGTATAAAAGCCTATGAGTTGATGTGCCATGGGTATAGAGAGTAAGTCAGATGCAATGTCTTTCCAGTGATTTTTGGGCTCGTTCATAAAATCCGCCCAATGGAATTGGTAGTCAGGGTTAAATGCGCCATCCGGCCCGGGGTTGGCAAAATATTTCGTCTCCTCTGGCGTCATAGCCACAAACACTTGGATCAGCGAAAACAATCCGCTAAAAATACCCTCGGCGCTGTATTTTTCAATTTGCCTCACGGCTTGGCTAACGGGTATGCGACTGCGCTTAAGCTCCACATGGATCACGGGCATGCCGTTAATCAATAACAATACATCACCGCGCCTGTCATTACGCAAGGGGCTACCCCGTTCAAACTTAGGTTGCCGCACAATTTGGTAACGGCTTTGGCCGGCAGCAATTTCATGGCGGTCATAAATTTTTAAGCTCACTTCTTTACCGTAGTGAAGCTTGTCAGCGGGGTTATCGCGTTTGATGGCAACGGTTTTACCGTTAATAAAACCATTGAGTTTTAGCGGTGTTCGTAGCGCCTTTATTTGCTCAAGTATTTGCTGCATTTCCGACTCAGTTAACGGCACATCGTTTAAGCGGTCTTGCTGCTTATTGTTCTCAAATAAGATAGTCGCCCAGTTTTGCAGCAACTCGGCCTCAGTCTTGTACGTTAAAATCTCGGCTTCCCACCCTTTGTGGGGAAGCACCTCAACAAAGGCCTGCTCAAATGCAGCTTCGGTTTTGAATGTGGTCATTGATTGCTGAACCTTTTATGAATCGTTGAATGGGTTAGGGCTGAACTTGCCAGTATCCGGTTTTGGCGGAGCCCAGTCGTTTTAATTGTTTCGTTTTTTGTAACTGACTAATGGCGCGGCCTATCGTGCGCAGGTCTTTACCGATCACATCGGCCAATTGCTGGCGGGTTAAGTGTGGATTGTGCTGTAGTAAGACCATAATGGCATCCGGTGTTTTTAAGCCGCTAATATTGACATCGGGATTTACAGGGGCGTTTACAGGGGTGTTTATAGGGGCGTTTTGTGCCAAGGTTTTTGCGATCGTATTCAGCATAAACTGAATAAACACCGTGCTATCGGCTTGCTCGTCCGCCTGCTCAAGGGCTTGGTAATACTGCGTTTGATGGTCTTTAATCATGCTTTCTAGCGGTAAGGATAGAAACAGTGGATTCCATTGCGACAAGATTAAGGTTTGCCACAAACGCCCCATACGCCCATTACCGTCGGCAAAGGGGTGAATAAACTCTAATTCGTAGTGAAAGACGCAACTGGTGATTAAGGGGTGGTCTTTGGCATGTTGTAACCATTGCATCAATTCAGCCATTAAACCCGATACTTGATGCGCAGGCGGCGCCACATGATGGACTTGGCCGCCCTTGTGAATGCCCACAGCGCCTTGCCGAAATTGCCCTGCCTTGGTTAATACATCGGCCATCATTAAGCCGTGGGCGGCGAGTAAATCGCTGATGCGATGGGCTTTAAAATCCGTCAAGGACTCGTAAGCGGCGATAGCGCCTTTGACCTCCGCCAATTCACGCGCACTGCCCAATACGGGCTTGCCTTCAATCAGGGCCGTGATTTGCTCCTCGCTGAGTGTATTGCCCTCTATGGCCAAGGTGCCGGTAATGGTTTTGATACGATTTTGCTTGCGCAATTGGGGCGAGGCATTCTGACCGCTGGCCTGTAACTGGCCGACCTGCTCGCTAATATCCGCAACCGCATTGAGAATGTCGGCGGTAATCGTAAAGGGGGGTGTCGTGGTCATAGTCCGCTCCCTGCTAAACAAACATTTTGCTCAAGCAGGCTTGCTTGATGTTATTGAGTTTGGTGATTTGTTGTTGGTGTTGGTTGATAAGGGTGTCGAGTTTTTGGAAGTAGTTGCCGATAGCAGTTTGTTCTTCTTCGGAAGGCATAACGATTTTCATACGCCCAAGTTGCTTGCCTGAAATCTCCAAAAAGGTTGAGCCTGAAGCATGCTTAAGCGCAAATTCTTTAATCTGCCTGCCAGCGGAATAAAGGAAATAAGGTGAAAATCCTTCTTTGATAACAAAGGACTGGAAACCCTGATTCGTAGCACCTGATTTAGTAAGAATAGCCATATCACCTATGCCAGCTCTACTCGTAAAAAGGACAGTATTCCCAGCAGGAAGTATTTTTGCAGATGAATTTTCAAGCCCCAGAGCTGTAATTTTTTTCTGACTACCGTTCGCATATACACATTTACCAATTTCAGTGGGCGAATACCAATCGATATCACCGTCCCAAAATTCAGATATTGCTGTGCTCGGAGTACCGCCTCCAATAATATCAGCGACATCTGTGCCCAACCCTTTCTCTTCCCACTCCCCACTAAACCCTTTAAAGCGAATTTCTGGAACCGTTTCGCCTTGTTTGGGGAACATCTTCTCCAGCATGGCTTTTTTAATGTTGCTGAGCTTATTGTGCTTTTGTTGGTGTTGGCTGATTAAGTTGTCGAGCTTTTGGAAGAAGTTGCCGATTGCCTTTTTTTCTTCACTACATCCAGGGAATAGCATTTCCCACTCATTGAGTTTGGATGTACTGATAAATGGTTGATCGGAGCCAACCGATTCACTTTGCGTGTGTAATAGAATTTCTTTCTCTAACACTACAAATGTAAAGTTCAGATTGATTTTACTTTTAAATGTAATTTTTCCAGCTCTTTGGTAAAGCAAGGAACCATCAAGATGGCCTGGTATTCTGGCAATCTTTAACAGTCCATTTGTCACAGGCCTATTTAGCCCTAAAACTATATCTCCACTAGCAAGCAAAAAATTAGAGTGTGACTCTCTGAAAGATGTTGGTAGGAATTTCAAGTTCTTCGATAGTATCTCACCATTTTGTATGGCCTCACCATTAATAATGGCCACACCGTCTTTTACGTAGTCGATCGCTTTAAATGCATAACCAGAGCTCACTCGATAAAAACTCGCGAAATTTACATCTTTCCACTCCGCGTTGAACCCTTTAAAACGAATTTTAGGAACTTTGTGACCCACACTCATTTTATTCACCCTTCAATAAGCTAGTCAGCTCAGCCAAGCCCTGCATATCAAATTCATTACCCGTCAATTCACCCGTCATCTCAGCCAGCTCTTGCTCGATCGTTTTAATCTCATTGGCCACTTGTGAATAGGTAACAGCGTATTTATCAGCAAGGGCTTGCACTCTGCTGGTGAGTCGGGAAATCACAGCATTTGGCATGGCGGAAAGCTCGCGACTTAATGGCGTTATCCATTTTAAGTGCAGTACCTCCTTTACCTGCTCATCCGTTAAGCCTTCTATAGTGGATTTAGTTTTTAGGTGTAAGGCACCGGCTTTCGCTTTAATATCGGCCTTAAGCTCAGCTTGTTCGGCTAACAACCTATCGGCCTTTATCACTTTGCCTTCATAGGTTTCAGGATCAAACTCAAAGCCCGCTCTTAATGTTTGTAGGTAAGCGTTAATTTTGGCTTTGCTGTAAGTGCCATTTTTGCTGGCTTCGATTTTTTGCCAGTCCACTTCCGTATGAGCTTTAATAAAGGCCAACTTTTCTGGGTTTTTGGCTTTATTATCCAACAAGGTCATGTAGTCATTGAGTGCATGAATCTCTTCTGAATCTACATCTGCATAACATTCTTTCAGCGCTTTGCTTAATTCAGCTTTTACGAAGGCGTCGTTTTTTTCATTCAGAATGGGCGAGTCTTTTTCTTCTTCGGTAAAGGACTCGATGATTTCTTCAATTTGAGCGGTGACGTCTGCTAATGTTGTTTCTTGGTCAGCTAGAGCTTGTAACTCCTCATTTAGGTACGTTTGCTGCACGAGTTCAAAAGGCAATATATGGCCTTTCCAGCCGTCTTGTACTTCAGCCTCTTTGCCGTCTTTTTTCTTAATAACGATAACGGGATCAACTTGTTTAGTGGCGGCAAAGCCTTCGGTTTGCATCATTTCCAAGTCGGCGCTAATGATTTGCCACTGGTCATTGAGATATTGGTAGGCTTGGTATTGATCAATCAGTGCAATGGGAGCAAGGCGCTTAAATAGCTCGGCACTTAACTCGCTCTCTTGTTGATTTCGGTTAACCGCTTGCCAATGTTGTATCAGGCTTGTGTTTAAGCGTTCGTCATAGCCTTTTAATGCTTGATGATAGGTAGCAATAAACGCTTTAATTTGTGGATGTTGGCTGATGGTGGCATTAACTGCATCTTTGGCGATAGCCAATTCGCTATAAGCCGCTGACTTGGGCGCAAACAAGGCAGTGCGACATTTGGGTAACGCTTGCCAATAGGCGTCAAGGTTTGATATTTCGCTGTTGGGTATGCCGCCTAACATGGTGGCGTGTAAGTCCCAACTTTCAGGCGCGGGCGAAGAGTCCACATAGCGTGGAATATTCAGGTTATAGCCGTTATCGCGTAGAGTTTGTTTTGAGACGACCTTGGAGAACTTGGGGTGATCTTCTCGATTGATGACAGCATCGACGATGCGTTTGATATCGCTGGCTTGCAGCTTATTGTTTTTCCCTTCTTTTATAAAGTGCTTGGAGGCATCCACAATTAATACGTCATTATTCTGCCGCTTTTGTTTGAGCACTAAAATGACAGTGGGAATGCCCGTGCCAAAAAAGATATTGCTGGGCAAACCGATAATGGCATCAATATGGTTATTTTCGATCAGTTGTTTACGAATTTCTCCTTCCTCACCACCACGGAACAAGACACCGTGGGGCAATACAATGGTCATGATGCCATCGGGTTTTAGGTGGTAAAGGTCATGCAGCAGAAACGCAAAATCGGCTTTGGTTTTGGGCGCTAAGCCAAAGCGAGAATAACGTGGATCGTTCTCTTTATGCTCGGGGTCCCATTTTTGTGAATAGGGTGGATTAGAAACCACCGCATCCACATACAAGGCTTGGTAGGAACCGTGTGGGTCACTTTCGTCAAAGTACGGCCAATCGTCTTCCAAGGTATCGCCATTGCGGGTTTTAATGTTGCTGGCCTTTATGCCACGCATGATGAGGTTCATACGGGTCAGATTGTAGGTGTTGGCTTTTAGCTCTTGAGCGTAATAGGTAATGCTGTCTTTATTTTTTGCATGTTTTTCGACGGCTTCACCGATGTTAATCAACAAAGAACCAGAGCCGGATGTGGGGTCGTAAATTTCAATCGTGTCTTTGTGCTTTAGCTCATGCGCGATGATGTAGGACATCAGCACGGACACTTCGTGAGGAGTGTAGAACTCTCCCGCTTTTTTACCGGCGTTGGCCGCAAATTTTTCAATCAAGTACTCATAGATGTAACCCAGCACATCATAGCCTTGCTTACCATTCATGGGGATGCTTTTAATAAGGTGCAGTAAGTCGCTGATGGCTTTGGTGCGCTTGCCCGCGCTTTCTCCGAGTTTACTCAGGCCGGTTTCTAAGGTGGTAAAAATCCCTTCAAATAATTTTTTGTGATTGGGGTGAATCAAGCGGCTAAACGCGGATAAGGCATCGCGCACATTGGATTCATCAAAGTCAGAGGTAGGATCAATCCAAGTGGAAAAGAGGTTGTTATAGCGAATAAAATACCCAAGTGTGCTTTGGATAAACTCGACGGTCTCGGCATCATCTTCATTTAATGATTTGATGTCTTCGCTTGTCATGCCTTGCGAAATGACAAATTGTACGAGTTGGTCACTGAGGTATTTGTAAAAGATAAAGCCAAGTATGTAATCTTTGTATTCATTCGCTTCAATTTTAGAGCGCATCTGGTTTGCGGATTCCCAGATTTTTGCGGCGAGTTGTTGCTTATTCAATTTCTTTATCTCTCAAATTCAGTATAGTCTTGAAGACTTGATTATGTTGCTTATGTGCATTAACACTCAAAAAAATCTTCGTCTATTTTCTTTAGGTACAATACATCTTCAATGCGGCAACCAGTATTATACCAGAGCATTAACTTGCCTAACTCCCTGCCATCTATTAAGACAATTCGGCTACTTAAATCATTTGCTGTTTGCACGGCGGAAGGAGGCTTGCACAAGAAAACTTGTACAAAATTTCCTCTAACCAACAAATCCAAGGCTGCATTATAATAGTTGTTCTTAATGAAAACCTGTCTTTTCTTGCCTTAAACTGGCTTTAGCTATCCTTATTTGAACGCAATCTGGCTATAAAAAGACCACCTAAGACTCAAGCCTAGCCTTCATATAATCAGAAAGACACTCAATGGCATCAAGAGACGGATACTGCGGCCTAACCAAAAACGCAAATTCCCGATGAGGCCCCGGTTCATCAAGGCGCACAAAAGAGAGCTGTGGATGGTTCACCACAAGAGACTCTAAGGCAATTTCGGGCACCAGGGTCGTCCCCATTTTACCCACCACTAACTCAACCAAGGTCGTAAGGCTAGTGCCGCCTAATTGAATCGAGTCATTTTCAGAAAACTGACAAGCCGCCAGCGCATGGTCTTTTAAACAATGGCCATCTTTTAATAACATTAAATTGGATTGCTTAATATCCTCAGAGTGAATCACTTTATGAGAGGCTAGCTCATCATCCCTGTGGGTGACCCAGTAGAGATCTTCTTGCCAAAAGGTAAACGTGAGCAGGCCTTGGCAATCATAGGGTAGCGCTAAAATCGCGGTATCTAAGTGCCCCTTTAATACGCTATCGACCAAAATGTGCGACTGATCTTCAACAATGGTCAACTCAAGTTCAGGATAATCACTTTTGAGCGCTGGCAATACTTTTGGCAGCAAATAAGGGGCGATGGTAGGAATAATGCCAATCGATAATTGAGTATCCAGCGCCGATTGTTTAGCTTGTGCCATTTTTTGCAAATCGAGCACACTCAAATAAATCTCTCTGGCTTTTTTAAGCACTTGTGCCCCTAAAGGCGTCACCAACACTTGCTTATTATTGCGCTCAAAAATTTGAAAACCGAGCTGGCGCTCCATTTCATTTAAGGAGTTGCTGAGGGCCGATTGAGAAATCGAACAGGCCTCGGCCGCCTTGTTAAAATGCAAGTGCTCTTCAATAGCCAGGGCATGTCGAATTTGTTTGATTGAAATCATGGCTGTAGTTTAACAGACTTCCTTGTCTAACAACATTAGGCCACCTGGCTGGTGGCCTCAGAGCCTGCCTCTTCTTTATAAACCGTCAGCAAATATTCAAAAGCCGACAATGAAGCCTTAGCACCCTCTCCCATCGAAATAATAATCTGTTTAAAGGGTACGGTGGTCACATCCCCTGCGGCAAAGATACCTGGCACTGAGGTTCGGCCTTTTTCATCGATAATGATTTCGCCATGAGCACTGGTATCCACCAAGTCTTTTATAAACTGACTGTTAGGCACCAAACCAATTTGTACAAACACACCGGATAACTCAGCCGTATGCGTTTCATTAGTGGCCCTGTCAATATATTCCAGTGCATTGACTTTGCCATCGCGAGCTACAATCGATTTGGTGGCTGCATTGGTGATGATGTCAATATTGCTGGCAGCCATGGCTTTATCGACCAAGACCTTATCGGCTTTCAGATCTGGCATAAACTCAAAGACTTTTACCGACTTCACTATCATGGCCAAATCCAAGGCGGCTTCAATACCGGAGTTACCACCACCAATAACCGCCACATCTTTGCCCTTGAAAAATGGGCCATCGCAGTGTGGGCAGTAGGCCACACCATTGCCAATATTTTCTTTCTCGCCAGGCACCCCTAACTCGCGCCAACGAGCACCAGTCGCCACAATGATCGATTTAGCCCGAATCACTTCGCCGGTATTTAAGTGCAATAATTTCAAGGAACCCTCCAGCTCCACTCGCTCGACTTTCACATGCTCTTTGCGAGTGATTTGATATTCATCCAAATGGGACTGCATAGCACCGACCAATTTAGGCCCGGTGGTTTCGGGAACTGAAATGAGATTTTCAATACCCATGGTATCTTTCACCTGCCCGCCCAAACGGTCTGCAATTACAGTCACCGCCAAGCCTTTTCGAGCCGAGTAGATGGCCGCCGATACGCCCGCCGGCCCACCACCAATGATTGCCACATCTTGAACCGGTAATTCACTCTGTGATGCAGATTGAAGGATATTGGGGTAACGCTTTGTTAAATTTTCGATGAGTAGAGCTGCATCGACTTTGCCATTAGCAAACAATTCTCCATTCAGATAGACACAGGGAACTCCCTGTATTTCTCGTGCCTCAACCAGCTCTTGGTACAAGCCACCATCGATCATTTCGGTTTGGATATTGGGGTTGAGCACAGCAAAGTCATTGAGCGTTTGCACAACGTCTGGGCAGTTATGACAACTCAAACTCACAAAGACTTCAAATTGTAAAGGCTCACTGACATTAGCGATCATGTCACGAATGCTTTGATCCAATTTCACCTCGCTACCGCCAGCACGCAACAAGGCTAATATCAAAGAATTAAATTCATGACCACTGGGAATACCAGAAAATAAAATACCAGTAGGCTCGCCATCTGCCAAAATAGTAAAACTAATAGGACTGCGCAATGGCTCAGACAAATCTTGCTCGTTAAGAGATAAGCGCTCAGAGGTGCTCACAACTTGTGTTAAAAACTCTACCAGCTCAGCACGCTTTGGATGATCACCCGTTTGCAAAACCAGAGTCAGCGGGTGCTTTAGCGCAGTAAAATGACCTTTCAATGCGTCAAGTATATTATCAGTGATCATAGGTATCTCCGGTTTATCAATTCAATAAATCGTCATCCTTGACGGGCTATACATTATATTTTTCCAACCAAATCTAACGATGGTGCCAAGGTTTGCTCACCTTCTTTCCACTTCGCTGGACACACTTCACCAGGATGCGCCGCCACGTATTGAGCCGCTTTCACTTTGCGAACTAAGTCCTGCGCATCGCGGCCCACACCTTCGGCGGTAATTTCCATGGCTTGGATGATGCCGTTAGGGTCAACCACAAAGGTTCCACGATCTGCTAAACCCATATCCTCGCGCATGACATCAAAGTTTCGAGTAATCGTGCCCGTTGGGTCACCAATCATGGTGTATTGAATTTTGCCAATGGTTTCAGAAGCGTCATGCCAGGCTTTATGGGTAAAATGTGTGTCGGTCGATACTGAGTACACTTCAACACCACGGCTCTTTAACTCATCATAATGATCCGCCAGATCCCCAAGCTCTGTTGGGCAAACAAAGGTAAAGTCTGCTGGGTAAAAGAAGAAAATCGCCCACTTACCTTCAATATCCTTATCCGTCACTTCAATAAACTCACCGTTCTTAAACGCTTG
>CAXQRU010000020.1:0-5428 GCA_964226685.1 Polaribacter sp.
CTACACGACGCTCTTCCGATCTTAACATTTTTGCATAATTTGGCTTCTCATTGCCATTTAATCTGAGTTCTAAGTCAATAGCTTTGATAAAATAATTAGCTGCTGAAGAGTATTCAGCTTGGTTCGATTTAATACTGGCAATATTGTTAAGTGCTGCGATGTATGGGTCTGTATTTACTTGATTTATATCACGGAGTAGTATTTCTGATTTCTTGTAATAGTCTAGAGCTATGTCCGGTTTCCCGAAACCGTTATAACTTAGCCCTAAAGTGTTGAGGGTTTTTGCTAAGTACAATGTTTGTGGTAATGATCTTTCGGTTTCTTTAACAAGTTCCAAGCCATATCGAACGGCGCTGGAATATTTACCCTGCTCATAGAGCTTAAACAAATGGTTGTGTTGCTGTTGCCACTGCTCTTGTGTCAGGCTCAAGCACAGTGCGCTCCATAATAGCAGTGGGACGAGAGTTAGTAGCCGTAGGTAGATGGTTTTTTTCACAGTTACTCCAAGGTCAATGGTTACATGTTAACAATTAGCTTGTGGCCCCAATAATACCAGGTCCGTGCGTTTGCCAAAATGGGTGCAAGGGTTGGTAGTCATTCCAGAACCAAAAATCGCTGCCCCAGAAGCCCCTTGAGACGGCCTCAATCTGGCCGCCTGGTCGCCTGGTGGGTGCCGGAAATTGTTGCTGTTGGTAGTGAATTTGGCAAAAGGCATAGACTCCCAGTGCCAAGCCTTTCGTTGGCGCTCGAAAGTAATATTGGTAGCCGCGCTGGGTTCGCAGTGGGGCCGATTCGGGGCGTAACTGGTAGCGTTTGCCCAAGTTGCTCATGGCTTGCACTTCCTCCAGCGGGGCTTTGAGTTGGCCTTCAATGATCTCAGAGACTTGCTCTTTTTGATCGTCTAGATCATCGTCTTCTGGCGTGAAGGGCAGCCCCATGACAATTAAGCCCGCTTCTGCGCCACTGCCCATTAATGGGTTTTCGACAGTGACCACAAAGTGGTGATCGTCTGAGTTACTGCTCGGGTGTTGATCAATACTGAGTGTGCTCGGCATGATCAAGCTCAGCAGGCTCTCATAGGCTTCGTTGGGCTGGTCGGCCATCCAGCCGTAGTCTGAGTCCGGGTCCACTTTGCCTACTCCGTCACCAAACATGGCCGATAACCATTTTTGCGTGGGTGTTTTTTGTAAATGGCTTGCGAAAATTAAACAAACAATACCGATGATCAGCATGACCACAGCGCCAACACCGGTCATATACACAGACGCCAGTGCCGTTACGGCGGCACCTACGTATAGGCTGCCGATGAGGAGCTCTCCTTGCATAAAGTTGACGCAGGCATCATATATGGCCAATAATGACCCTAGCCATGCTAGGCCTCGGCCGACGCTTTTCATCCAACCGGTATCTGGGTTCAGCGTTTTTAGTTTACCGCCCCAGCGCAGGTTATTGGTGTGCGGACTGAGATTGACCGAGATCATTTGCAGTGTCATCCCCGCGTAATAGGCTGTGCTCAATGCGGCGTGTAACATGCCAAATAATGAGAGGGTTCCAAGCGCGAATTCATAGATCCAATGCCTGTGGCTGAACTGTCCTGCCATAATGTCTGAAAATGTTTGCACCTCGAGAGTTAAAAACCAATAAGAAATGCCGGTGAGCGCTATGCCTTTGGCGAGCATACCAAAACTGGCGTGAGCATGGTGAGAGAAAGAGGCATTGGCATCGAGTAGTCGCCTTTCGTTTTCAAGGTTGCGCTCAATTTCGGCCCTCAACGGCGCTTGTTCTCGTTCCAGCCGCTCTAGTTCATCGAGGGCATGTTGCTGGGCACGTCTGGCATCACTGAGATCCTGATCAGTCTGGGTGTTGATTCTATTATGCTGTTCTTGTACTTGGTTAAAGGTATTTTGAGCTTCTTGATAATGCTGCTTGGCCTCATTAATGGCATTTTGTACTTCTTGCTGTTGCTTTCTGAGGTGGTCGACTTGTGCCTGGGTTAAATTCTGGTTGACGTTGGCATTATTGAGTGCTTGCTCTAATTGTTGTGAGAGCCTTGCCTGCTCAGCTAGCTGTTCGTTTAATTGTGCTTGTTGCAGAGACACCGTATCTCGGCTTTGATTAATGAGCCTTTGAATGGCTTGGCTTTGCTCACCTTGCCTATGTATAAATTACGCAACTCTTGCTCGGCACCCGCCTGCAAGCCTTGTAATCCGTGCAGCGAACGCTGCGCTCTCTGGCTGATTTGTTGCTGTTGATCGATGAGTCTATCCAGCTTTTGCTGGGCGATGGTTTCAGAGCGTCTTGCACTTTTTAGGTGATTCCTTATGCGTACCCGCTCTTCTTCCAGTTTTGCCAGTTGGCGAAGTTGGTCTTGGAATACTTTGGTCATTGCAATCACATAGCCGCTGTCTGTCCGCACCACTGGGATCATGATTTCAGCAAAGGTTTGATTGATATTACGTGTTAAGCGTCCATTAAGAGAGTCATTATGGCTGTAGCGGTACGCCTCTTGTGCATTGAAGGTATGCCCTGGCTCAGGGGGACGCTTTTGGGTGATATCACTGGCTTGTGTGCTGGCTTGAACTCGACCATGCTCATCAACTAATTGAGCGCTTCCCGTATTATGATTGCTATTGAATTCCAGCTCATTTTGGAGTTGCCTGGCCTCTAACTCTTGGACAAAAAAGGTGGTCAGTGAACCGTCCATGGGCAGGAAACCCTTGGGTATTTCCCCATTGGTGACAATATGTAATTGATTGGCATTGCCAATATTGGATAGGCTGCTGAGCTGAACCACCATTCTAAGGAAGGTGCGCTCCTTGTGGTAGCTCATATTGGTGAGGTTGGCATTATTTCTGACACGGGAATCTTGTAAAGCGTTTTGCTTTTGCTGCGTTTCCAGATCAGTCACCCTGGCTCTTGCATCGTCTAGGGCTTTTTGTCGGAGCTCTAGTTCTTCTTGGTCGAGCTGTTGTTGCTGTTCGGCCTGCCGGCGAGCTTGCTCGGCACTTTGTTGTTGGGCCGCCTGTTGCGCTTGTTGGCTGGCATTGAGCTGGTCTTGTTGTGCCTTTAATTGTTCCAGTTCTTGTTGAGCTTGCTGTAGCTGTTGTTGCTTTTCGGCGAGTTGTGCTTTTTGTTCTTGGCTTAATTGCTCACGTTGTTGTTCTAATTGTTCGACTTGGCGCCTTTGCTCATCGAGGCGTGATTGTTGGTTTTCTATTTCTTGTGTAATTCGTTGCTGGTCTGCGCTGTGTGAGTTGAGCGTATCACGGGCGCCATCAACCTCACTCTGTAGTCGGCTTGCAATAGCCTGAATTGCATGAATAGAATCTCGGATAATAAAAATGTCTTTCATTGACTCATTTTTATCGATACCCAACATCGTCTTAGCCACAATATTCACGGTGAGAATCACCATTTCATCACTCACATCAAGCTTTTCATTATCTAACCAACTACTGATATAGTCAGCACTATAATCGATCATGGTTTTGGTATAATGCTCCAATGACCTGAAATGGAAAGCAGGCTGAATGAGCTTTCGTTGCAGCTTATGGTGATGGTAGTCATTATTGGCAATCAACCCCTTACCTAAAAATTGACTCAGCACCTTAACATCATTATCCCAATACCTAAATTGGTTATTTTTATTGGCAAGAATCATTTGGGATAACCGAGGGTCAACAATAAAGTAAAGATCAAGATCAAGGGCTTTTATCCTGACAATACCTTGATGAGTATTCGCAATTTGACTAAAAAACTCAAGGGGACGATTTTTTAAATCAAATAAGGAACCCAAAAAAGGCAAACCTTTAATTTTTGGAATGACTATAGCGCTCATCAATAATACAACCTAAGTTTCGGTTAAAGTGATATAGCGTTTAGGCTTTCGGCTAAATCGATGCAACCCTATCACGGCTTGCCGGCAACAATAACCAATCCAAGATTCTGGTAATAGACGCCAAAGAAATGACAATTTTCTCAAAGGTACACGCCCCTCGATAATCACACCATAGTTACAGGAAGGTTCATGCGGAAAGTAGTCTTTTTGAATGGAAATAATGTGCCTAAACCCACGACTGTGGTAATACCTTAACTGTGGATCATAAGGAAGTGTCGACCTAAAGGGGTGTTTCCGATTGACGTATTCCTCAACTCCAATCCCATCTTTTTCATAAGCTTTTTTATAACCAGGAATTGGGGAGCCTAGCACAATAGAATGGCAACCTCGCTTTAGAAGATATCCATAGCCATGCGCAAAGATTAAATCGGCGGCCAAAGGATCAATGCTCGTGAAGCTAATACCAAATAACGTTTTAAACGACGGCTTTTTTGAAGCAACCGACTCAACCCTAGCACAATCTTGCCAGGTAATGGGGCCTGCAAACTTTTGGCTATTGACGGGCTTTAGAAACAGAGAAGCCAAAGCATCGTCCGATTTTATACAAAACGCCCCAAAACATAACTCTGGGTGACAGATGATTCTTTGAGCAAGCTGTTTCTCTGTAGGCAATTGATCCTGATCCCACTGCTTTTTCTCTAAAATCATTAATCGGCCTAGATCCGGTAGCGTTAGATGCCGAATATCGATGTTGCTCATAGCTCGCCTCTTACTCAATAAGGGTGGAAAATTACCCATTTTACATGTAACTATTGTTACTAATTTGTTAAATTTTTCTTAAACAATGCTTTTAACGCCAACTTAGTATTGCTCAATGACTCTGCGCTAGCAAAAAGCATAGGATTGATTGCAAAACGCTTGAATTGGCGTATGATAGCCACCATCTATGTAAGACCTGGGGTCGTTTTTGGATTCGACGCAGGGAGTGAAGCCCAAGGTGCATGCCGTGATGACAGCCAATCACGTTAATCCAAAGCTGTAATTGAATAGTCGCAAACGACGATTCTTACGCTCTAGCAGCTTAAGCTGCTAGCGGTCGGTAACAAGGTGCCTGTATCGCGTTATTGACTGTCATATAGAACAGGATCGCAGCAAAGTATGTTCAGGACGGCGCTGCTAAATTTTAACTGAACTCGTTATTTACGTCCTGCCCGTTGGGCTGTAAACGACTAAATCAATAAGCGGATCTAAGCATGTAGAGCCGAGGAGAGAGCACTTGCGGACGGGGGTTCAACTCCCCCCGACTCCACCAAGTTAACAAGGCCAACAGTTCTCTGTTGGCCTTTTTTATTGCGTGTTATTGCTAATGATTGGGGTTTATTTATAACACCTGCGGACTTCATATCTTGCTAACAAACAGCATTTTTTGCATGTTCGCTCTCTAAAAACCCTATATTCTCCAGAGAACACTTCCCAAACGTAAGCGCCAAAGCAATCACACACTACCCACGATGATTTAATCGCCCTACATTACTGTTTTGACTATTCAAAAGAGGTTAACCCATGAAAAAACGTAGCGATGATCAATGG
>CAXQRU010000021.1:0-8846 GCA_964226685.1 Polaribacter sp.
TCAAGTGTTGCGTGTTTTCTTTGTGTAGGCTCTCAACTAACTCTTGTAAGCGCTTATTATCTTTTGCATATTGTGCCACAGCTGCTTCTTGATTGGCACCTTGATCAAGTTTATTTTGTTGCTCTTGTATGGTGCTTTCAAGTTCAGCCAGTTTTTCCATGGCTGTTGTCAATTCGCTTTCAAGAAGACCTATGCACGTTTCCGCGTCGTGGATAAAGCGATTTTGTTGCTCTAATTGTCGGTTGAGCTCCCCCGCTAATGTTTTATCGGTATTGCTGTCTTTGATTTTCTTTTGTAATTCGTTAATGACGCGTTGTTGATCGATGGCGATACTGCGAAGTTGTTTGATTTCCGCAGCTTTTTTCGGATCTGTTCGGATTATTTCAACCACAGCCGTTTTAGGTTTAGAGCTTGCTTTTTCTCTCTGGTCGTCTAAATAATTGCCAAAATTACGGTAGGAGTTTTGGTATCGATCAACCAGGCTGGTTAAATCTTGGTCTTTTTTCTCGTTAGCATAAGCATTCAAATTGTCGTAGCATCGATCAGCTTGTTTTTGAGCCTCTTCCCACTTTTTCTCCAAGTCAAAGTAGAGCTTTTTGAATTTTTCAAGATTAGCTATTCTTTTCTTTAGCTGTTCTGAGTGTTCGTCATCTTCTTCTGTTGTTTCAGCCTTAGGTTTGCTTTTTGTATAAAAATCAATCAGTCTGCTGAGCTTTTCTTGTAAAATGATCCAGTTAGGCTTTTTACTGCTGCTACTAATGACAGCCTCTTTTTCACAGTTCAATAAAGCATAGCGAAGAGCGACCACTTGTCTCGGTATTGGGTTGTCTAGTCCAAGGTCAAGGGCGATGTCTTGATCGGGAGATAGGCTCTCATGATATTTTTTAGTGATTTCTATTTGGTCGCTAATATGATGTACGTAGTGCTTTTCGCGAGTGGCCGTGATTTCTTGAGGTTGAGCCGCTACTGGCTGATCAGGCGCTGCCTTTTCTGAAGCTTGTGGTGCATTAGCCAGGAGGCTGGCTAGCTTTTCCTTAAGTTTGGCCAGCATTTGCTTGAGTTGTCGGTTACGCAATAGCAAAAAGCCCGTGCTCAATAAGAGCACGAAAATGACTTCGAGCACGATGATTAAGCTCATGAAAGATAGTTGCATGCGTAATCTATTCTGGCCAATTAGTTATAAGTATGGTACACAGTTCGGCGAATTGCGAATAATGAGAGGATGAACTTGATGGATGCGATTGAAGCCTTAACTGAACGTGTATCAATGCCAAGGTTGTGTGAACCTGCGCCAACTACTGAGCAGTTAAATGTGCTATTTTCTGCAGCGAATCGTGCGGCTGATCATGGAAATTTAAAGCCTTGGCGCTTCAAAGTGGTGCAAGGGGATGGTCTGGTTAAGCTTGGAGAGCTTTTTCTGGAAGCGGCGCTGCTGGAAGATCCTAATTTAAGTGAGCCTCAACGAGATCGTATTCTTAACTTACCGTTGAGGGCGCCCATGGTTGTGATTGCTGTTGCCCATTGTCAATCACACCCCAAAGTACCCAATGTTGAGCAAATTATTGCAACTGGAGCGGCTGTGCAACAAATGATTAGTGCTGCTTACGCAACGGGTATCGGTGCTTTTTGGCGAACTGGCGCGTTGGCCTACAATAAAGCCACTAAGTTGGGCTTGGCTTTGGAGGATAACGAACACATAGTGGGCTTTGTTTACCTCGGCACTCCAGATGGAGAACAGCGTAGTTTGAGAGTAGGGAATGCACAACCTCCTTATGAGGTTTGGCCCTAGATGTTTCTTTGTATTGAATGCTGCGATGAGGCTTGCGTTTAAATGAACCCTTGTGTAGAGTGCACCTCCTTGGGTGAGGTGTCCGAGTGGTCGAAGGAGCATGCCTGGAAAGTATGTAAGTCGCAAGGCTTCGAGGGTTCGAATCCCTCTCTCACCGCCAATCATTTGCTCATCGCAATCTCGTATCACGTATTTGATTGAATGTTTATGTTGTCTCGATTCTTAGTGTTTTTAGTTTGCCTGCCTCTGGCGGCATTTGCGTCTGATTTCAAAGCGCTTCAGGCGCTTAAAGATCGGGGGGCACAAGTCTCCGCGATGGCCATTTTGTTAAGTGATAAACAGCCCATCCTTGCTCAATTAGATGCCGGTGAGCCATTGGCACCTGCTTCTATATCCAAATTGTATGTTGCCGCCTATGTGCTAGATACTTTTAGCCCTTACTTTCGTTTTAGCACGCGTTTGGTTTCTGAAGAGGAGGTGGATGATAAGGGTGTTTTGGGAGGCGATTTAATTTTCTACGGTGTTGGTGACCCAACCTTAGATACATCTGGCATCTGGCAAATGGTGGTCGATTTAAAGTCCAAAGCGGGTGTTAAACAAATCAAGGGCGACATTGTCATTAACCAATCTCGCTTTGGGCAAATTGATTGTGACGGTGTTGACCGCTGTGCTGCTCGTAAAATCAGTCGAAATGCTTACGATGCGCCTTTATCATCGGCCGGAGTAAACTATGCTTCCTGGTGTATTACCATTGAGCCTGGTGAAAAAGTGGGTGATCCTGCTGTGGTAGCTGATTGCCAGCTACAAATTAATGGGGTTACGCTGGACAATGCTGTGAAAACTGTGGCGAGTGGACGGCCAAGACAAGTTAATGTGATTCGTAAAACCGAAGGTGGTAATGAAACCATTCGCTTGAAAGGGCAAATCCCCTTAGGGCACTCGCCCTACAAAGTATATCGTTCTACGGCCAATGCACCCTTGCAGACAGCACGGGTTTTACAGCGTAGCCTACAAGAGTTGGGAATTCGCGTAAAAGGTCGTATAAAAGTGTCAAACCTGCCTTTGCCAACTGAGACTATTGTTTTGGCTCAAAATGATAGCCAACAGCTCAACCATCAGTTAAATAGTATGTTGTTGTGGAGTAGTAACTACATGGCAGATTTGCTGATGCTGAGCGCTTCTTCCAGGCGTTTGAAAACCAGGCCTACTCTGGAAACCGCTAGTGAAGATTTGTCTAGTTTTGCCAAAGAGGTGAATAGCCAGCTTCCCAAGCATTTAAAGTCATTGACAGGTACACCTAGCTTGTTAAATGGAAGTGGTTTAAACCCTGAAAACCGATTTAGTGCAGGGGATATGATTGGCTTACTTCACTATATGTATCGTCGTCACGATTTGTTTCCGGCGTTTGTTGGTGGAATGACGATGCCAGCCTTCTCTTATTCCTCAAGGTTGCGCTCAGCCCCTGATAACTGGCGTGAAAATTTGATGGTTAAAACCGGTACTCTCAGCTATCCAGTGACGGTGTCGACCTTAGCCGGTTACTTTCGTTGTCCTAATGGAGACTGGGGGGCATTCACAGTGATGGTCAATGGTACTCCAACACAGCCAAGTGTTGCGTATCGAGACATTAATAATGCTCTATATGAAGACTTGTCGGCCATTATAGAGTCTTGTAAATAAGCGTTTTAGAGGCTCTCCGCTACCGCGCCTTTGCCAGCGCCTTCAAAGGCTCGAACCTTAAAGTGGGTCTTCGGGTATTGAAGTTGAAGCTGCTCTACAATATGTTTTGCTATATTTTCGACCGTTGAATCTGTTGGCATTAAATGGCAGCACTGCTCTGGGATATCCAGTGTGAATTGGCCTTGCTGAGAATGGTATGCAAAGTAATGCTGTCCATGTTCGGTTTTGATTAAATCCTCGATGGTTCCGATATAAATATCTTGCCAGTCGGCACACCATTTCTGCTCAAGTTCTGTGCTTCGTTGGCCGTTTTGATAAATAGCAATTGTGGAGCGATGCCCATGAGCAATACGTTGGCAGTTGCCATTGTGTTTCTTAAGCCCGTGGCTGTAATGATAAAAATGTGTTAATGACTCTGGCTCAAGACGCAGGTGAATCGCTGCCACGGTGTTGGGTAATAGCTGCATGAGCTGTTCCGTACACCAATTTGCCACGGCTTCGGCACAGATGCTATCCACTGGGATTAGTGTGATGGCTTGGTGTGGGGCTTGGGAGTTTAGGCGCTGCTCGCCAAAAGACCAGCTTAAATGATAGCTATCAGGTGTTTTTTCATAGTTTAGGTTGGGGTTTTGCTCGGGTATCACCAAACGGTGGTCAATTTCTTCATCCAGCCATTGCCTAACCCGCTTTTTTACGATGCCAAAGTCGCAAATCATGCCTTGATCATCCAGCTCGCCTTCGAGTTCTATGCTGGCTAACCAGGTTTCTCCTACTAAGCCTCGTGTAGGGTGTAGGTAGCTAAAGTCTACGTTGGTTAGGTTATCTACAAACAGGCGCATGATGATCTCGATACAAAAAATCAGTATTCTAACAAAATGTGGCTAAAAAGTGTGACTAGCTTGAGTGATTGTAAATACTTGGTATAGTGTCGCCTTTTGGGTTTGAGGTGGTGATGTCCCCCGAATTATTGGTTTTGCTGGTTAATGCTCTAGCCGCAGCGATTGCGTATTTTGTAGTGTGTCCCATTTTTAGTGGTGCTAGTTTACAAAAGGTTATGCTCAATGACCTCATTGCCTCTTGTGTGGCCTTGTTCATTGTTGGCAATATGTTTTGGGAGACCGATCAAGCGTTTGATTTGGTTTTATTCAAGGCTAATTGGTTTTGGTTCTCCCTCATCTGTTATAGCGTGGTCGAGTTACCCTTATTTTTTTGGTACTGCCGTAAATACAATATCAAGCTGTAAAAGGCTCTCCATTTATCGTTGCCAGAATAGAACGATTGCCCCCTAAGTTTCTGTGCTCACAAAGATAAATCCCTTGCCAAGTCCCTAAGGCGAGTTTTCCTTCGGTGATGGGTAATGTCAGTTGGCAGCCCAAAAGACTACTTTTGATATGTGCTGGTAAATCGTCTGGGCCTTCAAAAGTGTGCGTATAGTAGGGCTCGTTTTCTGGTGCTAGTCGGCTAAAGTAATTTTCAAGATCCATTCTCACGCTGGGGTCAGCGTTTTCATTGATGGTTAACGACGCCGACGTGTGTTGAAGTAGTAGATGCAGCAAGCCAGTTTTGATCGTTTTTAACTCAGGTAAGGCTTGAGTGATATCATTACTTATTAGGTGAAAGCCCCGGTGTTTAGCAGGTATTTGAATCGTTTTTTGCAGCCACATGCTTGGTCTCCTTTGTTGGCAGCTATGATATTACGCGATCAATGAAATTGCGACCTTGACTTGCTATGCGCCAGTAAGCATAATGTCGCCCTTGTTATGGCGGCCTCATCCGGTCCCCCCGCAATAAAACGCTGTGAACCCCGCCAGGCCCGGAAGGGAGCAACGGTAGCAGTACTTTTATGTGCCGGGGTGTGGCTGGTTGAGGTCTCCTCCACTATTCGTTTCACGCAATGGTGGTAAATCCCCCCCAGCTCGTTATAATCTCTGTTTTTCCTTGTGAATGAGTCTTATGAGCCATCAGGCACTGGCGCGTAAATGGCGCCCACGAATATTTAGTGAGATGGTTGGTCAAGAGCATGTACTGAGAGCCTTGATCAATGCCTTGGACAATAACCGTCTGCACCATGCTTATTTGTTTTCAGGTACACGAGGTGTCGGTAAAACCACTATTGCCCGCATCCTTGCTAAATGCCTCAACTGTGAGCAAGGTGTCACTTCGGTGCCCTGTGAGAAGTGCAGTGCTTGCGAAGAGATTAGCCAGGGTTGCTTTGTTGATCTTATTGAAGTGGACGCCGCCTCTCGCACCAAGGTTGAGGACACCCGAGAGCTTCTGGACAATGTGCAATATGCGCCCACGCGCGGTCGCTACAAGGTCTACTTGATCGATGAAGTCCATATGCTTTCTACCAGCAGTTTCAACGCCTTGTTAAAAACCCTGGAAGAGCCGCCTGAACACGTTAAATTCCTATTGGCCACAACAGACCCACAAAAATTGCCCGTTACCGTACTATCGAGGTGTTTGCAATTTAATCTAAAAAATATGCCTGCTGAGCATATTGTGGATCATCTCAAGAATATTTTGGCTCAAGAGTCAATTGCAGCTGAAGAAGGTGCTATTTGGCAGATTGCACGGGCCGCTCATGGCAGCATGAGAGATGCGCTAAGTTTGACCGATCAAGCCATCGCCTATGGTAACGGTCAGTTAAACACCAAGGATGTGGGCGATATGTTGGGCACGATTGACCAATCACTGACTCTGTCATTGATTGATGCTTTAAAAGAGGATGATGGCGAGCGCCTCATGAACCTGATTGCCAAAGCCTCAGAGCAAATGGTGGATTACCAGGCTGTGTTGGCCGAACTGCTAAATACCCTGCATCGCATTGCGGTTGCACAAGCGCTACCTGAGGCGGTTGGCAATCAATATGGCGATAGAGACCAAATTATGGCCTTGGCGAGCGCCATGACCTGTGAACAAGTACAACTGTATTATCAAATTGCTCTTATGGGTCGCAAAGATTTGCCCATCAACCCCGATATGCGCAGTGGCTGCGAAATGGTGCTATTGCGTATGTTGGCCTTCAGGCCTTTTGATGCGCCTGATACTCCCATTGAGGAGGCCCCCTCAACAAAAAAGCCTGATACTCATCACCTGGAGGTGAAGACTGATTCACCTGCATTCGTGGTGAGACCTATCGAAAGCAAACAAAATATTGAGCCGGTGGATGAGGATGATGTCCCACCTTGGGAGACTCAAGAGCTTGGTGAATCTCAAAAATCTATAGCGCCAAGCACTAAAGCTGAGCCGAAAATAGAGCCAGAGGTACGAGAGGCTAAAGTCACACCTAAGATAAGCGAGGCTCCTATAACGCTGTCTAGTATGAGGCCTCAAGATTGGCATGCCCTGTATTTGCAGTTGGCGCCAGGTGGTCTTCTGCAGAGTACACTTAGTAATAGCGAGTGCGTGAGTGTACAAGGTAATAAAATGCACTTTATTTTGGATGAAAAATGCAGTGCTTTGTATGATGACAACCAATTACAAAAAATTTCTCAATTATTGAGTGATTATTTTAAAGAACCGGTGAGTGCAATTATTGAGATCGGTGATGCGGGTCTTACGCCGGCAAAAATTATTATTCAGCAGCAAGCCGAAAGGCTGGAGCAAGCGCGTATAAGCATTGAAAATAGCCCTGTCATTCGAGAGCTTCAAAGCCTCTTTGATGCCAAAGTGGTGACAGATTCAGTAGAACCCTTAACCCAATAAAAAGGTGAAATGATGTTTGAAAATATGGAAGATATCATGAAGCAAGCTAAGGAAATGCAAGAAAATATGCAAAAAATGCAGGAAGAGCTTGCAAATAACCAAGTGGTTGGTGAGTCTGGTGCAGGCTTGGTTAAAGTGACTATGACTGGGCGTCATGATGTGACTTCAGTGGAAATCGACCCAGATGTGCTGACGGAAGAAAAGACCTTGCTTGAAGACTTACTTGCGGCGGCTGTGAATGATGCTGTTAAAAAAATTGAGGCAGCCAATAAAGAAAAAATGGGTAGCTTTGCGTCTGGTTTTAATATGCCGCCCGGATTTAAAATGCCATTTTAAGGCCTCATTATGTTTAGCCCATTAATTCACGAACTCATCCAAGCGTTTTGTTGCCTACCCGGTGTTGGTAGAAAGTCGGCTCAGCGGATGGCGATGCATTTACTAGAGAGGGATCGCGAGGGCGCTTTGCGATTGCAGCAGAGTTTGTTAACTGCAATAGAGCAAGTAGGGCATTGCAAGCAGTGTCGCACCCTCACCGAGCTTGAAATTTGCGAAATTTGTAGCAGCCCTCACCGCAATCAATCGTTAATGTGTATCGTAGAAACGCCAGCCGATGTGATGGCAATCGAGCAATCGGGTATGTACCAAGGGGTATATTTCGTGTTGATGGGCCATCTCTCACCCATTGATGGCATTGGTCCGGATGATATCGGTATTTCTCAATTGCTTGAACAGCTCCAAAAACAATCGATTGGTGAAATTATATTAGCAACCAACCCTACCGTAGAAGGTGAAGCGACCGCTCATTATATTGCTCAAAAAGTCATGCCCTTAAATATATCTGTTTCACGTATTGCCCATGGTGTGCCGCTAGGGGGTGAGCTTGAATACATCGATGGTGGCACTTTGGCTCATGCCTTTGCGAGTCGCAAGATGATTGAATCGCTGTGAACGCTTCCTTTAAATACATTGATACAGACGAGAAGTTGCTACAAGTGTATAAAGTTTGGCGAGAGTGCCAGTACTTAGCTTTAGATACTGAGTTTATGCGTGCCTCCAGTTTTTTCCCCCATTTGGCCTTGTTGCAAATTGCTGATGAAGATCAAACCTATGTAATCGACCCATTAGCTATTAAAGACCCAAGCCCCATAGTTGAGCTGCTACAATCGAGCGTTATTTGGGTTATTCACTCTTGCACAGAAGACTTAGAAGCCTTAGAGCACTTCTATGGAGTGCGGCCCAAAAGAGTCTTTGATAGCCAATTAGCAGCAGATTTTGTGGGTTTGGGGCACTCGATGGGCTATGCAAATTTAGTTGAAGCCCTTGAAACGATTTCCTTGCCTAAAGAACACACTCGCTCTAATTGGTTAAAGCGTCCCCTGAGCGAAGCGCAATTGAATTATGCCGCATTGGATGTGGTGTACTTATTATCGATACAGCAAACGTTGAGCAACCAACTGCAAGAGCAGGGTAAATGGGAGTGGTTTGTGCAGGAGTGTGCTTTTCTGATAAAACCTCAAGACGATGCTGACAATTACTATCAAAAAATCAATGGTGCCTGGAAATTATCGCCGAAACAATTAGCTTTATTAAAGAGCCTTTGCAGCTGGAGAGAAGTGGAGGCCCGCCGTTTAGATAAGCCTAGAAACCACGTTGTGAGCGGCCAAGTATT
>CAXQRU010000022.1:0-5328 GCA_964226685.1 Polaribacter sp.
TAAAAGTACGATCTATATGAGAGGGCAGATTTTTTGTTCTCGTCATGAAAAAATCAAAGGTGATTCCCCCGTTTTTAATCGCCAATGCTTCAGGTGCTTTAAGGAAAACGATGAGCTTTAATATCAAAGCAAGACTAAAAAGTTTCTCCTATGCCTCGAAAGGAATCGTGACTCTATTACAAACCCAGCATAATGCCAGGATTCATCTGTTGGCTACTATTATTGCGATAGCGTTGGGATTTTATTTTGGTGTATCAATCACTGAGTGGTCATTATTAGTCATTGCCATAGTCTTAGTGTGGCTCACTGAAGCCTTAAATACAGCAATAGAGTTTCTAGCTGATACTATTACCAAGGATCACCATCCTTTAATTGGAAAAGCAAAAGATGTTGCAGCCAGTGCAGTGTTAGTTGCTTCTATTGGTGCTCTGGTCATTGGGGTTTTTATATTTTGGCCATATTTGGGAAACAACTAACAAGAGTCATTTCTGGTATCCAAATATAGCCAGTTAGCTTTAATTTTAAAATCACAAGATGAAGTCTTTATCCCTTGCCACAAGACCCTAAATCCGCTCAAAATCAATTTGATCAAACTGCTGACTAATTTGTTTGCGCGCTCTTTCGATCTCCCTTGGATTTTGTGCTTCCAGTACTTGCTCAAATTGCAGCAGCCAGTGACTTATAGAATCGCGGATTGCCCCCAAATTCTGTTCATACAAGCGCTCGCCCCGCGCGATGAGATACCGATTTTCTTGGCGCTCTCTGGGGTGAACCTTGAGTTCGGCTAGTTCTTCAAGCTTTGCTTGGATTTCCTCTTCGCTCAGATGACAATCGGCTTGCTTGATAATGAGAGTTTGTTGATCTTGAGTGCCATCGGTTTTGACATCGACTTCCAGAATGCCGTTAATATCGTAGGTAAATCGCACGGTAATACTTTGCTCGCCAGCCGGTTTTGCCGGCACGGGTATGGTGAGTTCGCCCAGCTTGAGGTTATTGGCCACATGTCGGCTCTCTCCTTGATACACATCCACCTGGATTGCTCTTTGGCCGTCGTGACAGGTGTAAAAAGTATCTTCTATGCTAGCCGGGATCACCGTATTGCGCTCAATGATGGGCGCATAAAAACCGGAGATAAGCTGCTTTTGACGATCCCTTTTCGAGGTTTCTATTCCTAGTGTATAGGGGCATACATCGGTTAGGATAACGTCTTTAAGCGATTGGTCGCGGGCTTTGAGTCCGGCCTGAATCGCTGCTCCCATTGCGACGATTTCATCAGGGTTTAAATGCCCTGTGGCTTTAAAACCAAGGAGCCGCTCAACCAGTGATGAGACCAGGGGCATTCGCGTCGCGCCGCCAACCAAGACCACGGCTTGAAGATCTCGTGGCAAAAGCCCGCTATCACTGAGTACCCGCTCAATCGGTTGTCGCATCTTTTGGATAAGAGGTTGGGAAAGTGTTTCAAATTCTTCGCGACTGATTTGCCATAAATGCTCGACACCGTCGATATGAATCATCGAACGAGCATGATCTCCCTTGGTTAATTGGCGTTTTAAGTACTCCGCTCTTGCTCGAAGTAGGCTGAGTTGGGTGGCGCTGAGTTGCTCGGCCATCAACTCGCGCTTAGCTAAAAAGTCCGTTATCATCAAATCGACAAAGTCTTCGCCACCAAGAGAGTTGTGGCCAGCGGTGGCGGTAACTTCCATTACGCCATCAAAAACATTGAGTACAGAAACATCAAAGGTGCCTCCGCCAAGGTCAAATACTAAGAAGGTGGACTCTTGGCCGAGTTCATGAATGCCATAGGCAATAGCTGCAGCAGTTGGCTCATTGATCAACCGCTCGACTTTCAGGCCTGCCAATTCACCCGCTGTTTTGGTCATTTTGCGTTGTTGATCATTGAAGTAAGCGGGCACACTGATGACCGCCTCAGTCACTGGGTGACCCAGGTAAGCTTCGGCATCAGCTTTTAATGAACGCAATAATAATGAGGATAGATCTGCTGGGGTAAAGCTCTTATTCAGCAGGTGGGTGGTGTGGTTGGTGCCCATATGCCGCTTGAACAATGCGGTTGTCAGCTCAGGGTGAGTGATGAGCCGCTCTTTGGCCACTTGCCCTACAAGTACATTGCCATCGATATCTAAACCGACGACCGAGGGGGTGAGGTTACTTCCCAAGGCATTGGGTATAATTTTCGCCTTATTGTCTTCCCAAACAGACACCAAGCTGTGTGTGGTTCCTAAATCTATCCCTATTATAGACATCGTCTTGACTCTTATTACCTTCCAAATC
Source organism: Polaribacter sp. (assembly GCA_964226685.1). GTDB lineage: Bacteria > Pseudomonadota > Gammaproteobacteria > Pseudomonadales > Cellvibrionaceae > CAXQRU01. The sequence continues at coordinate 2,290 of CAXQRU010000022.1, forward strand.
AAGCCAGTCTAGAGCCTTGCTGGTAAGAATTCAAGCATCGCCTTGGCACGATATTCAAAAAAATGCAGGATCGTGCTAAGCTCCTGGAAGGAATAGGAGAAGGTATGAATTGTTGGGATTTTCTTGGCATTGAGCCAACCGCGGATAAGCGTCTTATCAAGCGAGCGTACGCTAACAAGCTTAGAAGTTGTAACCCTGAGGATGACCAGGAAGGCTTTATCGCTCTGCGCCAGGCCTATGAACAGGCATTATTGGCCTCGAAATATGTTGGTGCCTCAGATGATGACGACGAGTTGAATGTAGTCATTGGCAATGCGTTTGCCGATGTTTTTGGTGAAAGGCCAGCGCATGACGTAGAGCCGAGCAAACATGAGCAAGAGCCGTCTTTTAATGCGGATGAAGCGCTTCAGAGAATTCAAGAGCGACTGCGCTTAAATTATTCTGATTTTCCTGAGCGTATCAAGCTTGAATCCTGGCAGGCCATATTGGCTGATGACGCTTGTTGGAATCTCGAAGTTAAACGTACTCTCACGACTTGGTTGTTTGGCTTTATTTACGAACACAAGCATGTACCCTTTGATGTTTACCAGTACTTAGAGAGTGAGTTCAACTGGTTAGAAAGCTACGATCAATTATCCAGAAAATTTCCCTTAGAGCAAATTGATGCGGTGTGCAGCCGTATAAAAAGCCCTGCTTCGCTCGCCTTGCAAAATATCGTATTTGATCAGGCTATGACATTGGATGAGATTGAATGGTATTTAGACCAACGATTGGCCGCTTACTATTTAATGCAGTATGATGAAATAGAAAAAGCCCAAGAAATTTTATCAAGCCTTCCTCAAGATCGCGTGCAAGACTTCGAGTTGATGCATTTGATTGCCCAATTTTGCTTGCAGGCCAACCAAATGGAACCTTATCGCTATCTCGTTAAGCAGATTATTGAAGCCTTTCCCACTATTATTGATGGCCACTTAATGTTAGCCAAAGACCATTTTGATCAAGGTAATTATTTAGATGCGTTGAATTCTTATAAACAAGCATTAGCGATTGATCGTTATCACGTAAGAGCGATAAAAGGTGTGGCGGCAAGTTTGTTTTCGATGAAATACTATGACGAAGCACTGGAGATGTATCAAAAAATACAAGCGATGTATGATTATGATATGGAGGCGGCTGCGCGTATTGTTGACATTCATCAAGCCAAAATAAAATCTGGTGTTATGGCTTTAGAAAATATTCAAAGTAAGGGTGTTTACGATTCAATACAACAAGAGGATTATGAGCGTTATTTGCGGCAAGTCGTTGAAGGCTATTTAACCTTTGAAGATGTTGATCGTTGTCACTTTGTTTTGACCGAAGCAGAGAGTTTTTTATCCGATAAAAACTTTGAGCATCAAACTAACAGCCGATTTAATCCTAGCTTTCAAGAATTTAACGTTTATTTTGCGCGAGTATTGAAGCGATTAAATCATACCGATCGTGCTATGCACTATTATCAAAAAGCTCTCGAATGCGCGACAGATCAGGGTGAAAATCCTCTGCAGACGCTTTATGATTTAGGAAATTTTTTATATGAGCTAACACGCTATGAGGAGTCTTTGCAATATTTACAAAAATCCTTAGAGATCACTCAAAGCAATGCGAATATTTACCTCGCCTATAGCCAGTCATTACGATTTTGTGGAAATAGTGCGCAGGCATTGCTTGCGGTGAATCGGGCTATCGAATTAGAGCCGGGTTTGATTTTAGCGTATTGGGAAAGATCTTATATTCTATTTCAGTTTGAGCGATTTCAAGAGGCAATTGCTGATTTTGAAACCTATTTAAGTCAGTATGATGATGTTTGGTGTCAATATCGACTGGGCATTTGTTACGAAAAAATAGGAAATTATCAGCAAGCAATTAGCTATTTTACTGATGCCATTAATTACGATAGCCGATTGATGTACCCCTACCAGTCGTTGATTGAATTAGCCCTTCATTGTGGTTTGATTCCTTTGGCAATACAAACTTTGGAAAAATACCGTCAGCTAGCAGAGGCTGATGCAAGCCTTATTAGTGCCTGGCAAGGTCAAATTGAGGTGGCTCATAAGGCCCTAAATGTTGGGGAGTCTAACAATGAATAGGGCAGTGAATGCAAATAATTATAATCCATTAAATTTAAGCAAGACGACATTATGGATACTCGCTCTATCTGCCTTGATTACTGAAAAAAATGATTGCCGCCATGACTTTTTTAAATGCTACGATAATAAGCCGAACATGGATAAGGACGCTATCTTGAAGCTGATGAAAAGGGACTGGGGTGTCACTTGTCGAGAAGAGTTACTAAAAAATTTGGACTGGCTTGAAAATACCGGACATGACCAAGAATTTTTAGATACGTTAAAACACTTAGATTCTATTGCCGAGTCACAAGTTGGCCCATACATTGATTGTTTGCAAAATGAAAAAATGAAAAATCGAGTGGTCATTGTCAATAATTATCGAGATTTATTGGGCCGGTGCGGTATTTTTTCATGGGATGTATCAAGGCATATATTTTTGTGTCGTTGGGCTTTGCAAGTAGGGTTTTTAACTCAAAAAGAGTTCTTTGTAAGAGGCTTTGCCTTAGCCAAAAAAGTGCAGTCTCTGTATGCCGATTGGAATCAGTTTGCGATTGCTCATGTTGCTGGGCGCCAGTTTTGGCTGGCTAGTATTGAAAAAAATAATGTGACCAATGAGTATCCTCGCTTTAAGCGCCTGATGGTTCATGAGTATAGCCCATGGAATCAGTTAGACTGGAATACTCCGTTAACGGGTGCCAGTGAAATTTTGGTTGATGAAATCTTATCAATTCGTTTATCTGAAGAAAGATTTTTACAAGTGCAGGCCATGTTTTCTAAACTTGGGGAGACACTGGATTATTTAGCCGTCGGCAAAACTTACTGTGACCATCGTTTTGAAGGCGATGAAAAAGAAAAAGAAGAAAAAAGAGCCGCTGCCATGTTTTGGTTGACTCGCACTCATGCTCAAGAACATGAAGAGATTCATGATTAT
>CAXQRU010000023.1:0-3376 GCA_964226685.1 Polaribacter sp.
CTACACGACGCTCTTCCGATCTCACCCATGAAATATTAACCGAATGACTTACAAAAATCGACCAATCACTCTAAAAGAAATAGTGCCTTAGCACTATTCCCTGCTCACTAAAAATACATTACTCTTCATCCTAGCCAGGCTCTAACTGGCGGATCTTGACTAACCATTTAGAGTTTTTATATGAAAATACTTATGTTGAGCCTTGCCCTCATTAGCCCATGGACAATCGCACAAGAACAATCTAATAGCAATGCCTCCGAATCTAAGACTGACTCGGTCAAAAATGCCGCGCAGCACTTAGTGGAGGTAACCCCCGGCGCAAAACGTGCGCTAGAGCTAGCACAAGAGGAAGGGGTTGCTGAATTGACTGCCGAGCAAATGGGACAATGGGTCGAACGCTCTGGTGGCACACTAGACGCCAACCCCGAGGTGCTCAAGCAGGTGTTATCTGCTTTTGCAGAAGAAGGTATCGAGTTAAAACTATCGGATGTTCGCCGGCTACTGCGATCAAGCAGCGACAAACGAGTAACCGATGAACTTTTACGCAGCTGGCAAGACCAACAAATTGCTGGCGATAATATTAGCGAAACCACTCGCGGCCGCGAAAGCCCTGATTGCCCAGGCCTAGTGTATGGTATCGGCAAGCGTGAAATCTGCTTGCCTATGGGCGCCCTTTCCTTTGCTGATGAAGCCGTGTCTTTCACGCCTGGCGCAAAACCCTCTCTCAAACCTTTCAATAAACCCAGCCGGGCGTTGGGCGAGCCGAACTACCGCAACACTGAATTGGCCGATTTTATTTCGATTGGCTGCCAAGGTGAGCTAGTGCTGAAATTTGTTGATAATGTTTTGATCGATGTGGAGGGTGTTGATCTATATATTTTTGAGGTTGGCCCCTTTGTTGAAAAAACTGAGCTGGCCATATCGACTGATGGCCAAACTTGGATTGATATCGGAGCCATTGAAGGCGCCCGCTCGGATGTTGATATTCATGGGCTAGTGCCTGCTGGCGAGCGCTTTTCTTTTGTGAAACTTACCAATGCTGGTGCTAGCTGTGGTGGACGCCATAGCGGCGCCGACATTGATGCCGTCGCTGCGGTAGGTGCGGAAGTTAGGCTGTCTTTAGATAGCGCCCTACTGTTCGATGTCGGCCAATCCACACTAAAACCCGAAGCACTGAGTGCCATTGATCAACTCGCCACGCAAGTCGCCAACTTCGGCCAGAACGCTCGCATCACGGTTGAAGGACATACCGATAGCACGGGTAGCGATGCCGATAATCTGCGCCTCTCCGAAGCGCGGGCAAAAGCGGTGTGGGATTACTTGGCGAAACAGCTTCCTCACTCACCAACTCAAGTCGAAATTAAAGGCTATGGCGAAGCACGCCCAATTGCCACCAATGATACGGACGATGGACGCGCGCAAAATCGACGAGTGGATTTACTGATTCTCCCCAAAGGAGCCAAACCATGAAGCCAATGATAAAGAGACGGCCTTCATCACTATTAATGGTCATCGCACGCTGAACGAGAAGCCTGAGTTAAAAAAACTTCGCAAAGAACGCATCAATACGATTGCTCAATTTTTTCTTGAAAAATATCAATTTTAGGATTTTTTTATGACTATTTCGCGCCTTCTTTTTCTTTGCTGTCTTGTGCTAAGCGCATCAGCGCACAGCAAACCTTTCACTTTAGATCAAGATATTCAGCCACAACGGCTGGATTTAACTCCCATGAAAAATCGCCCCAACAGCAAGGCTGTTGGCGTGCAAGGTGTGACGATTGACAACGGCCATTATTTTTATGTCAAAGGTCATGGCATGACGCAACCTGTCGATGTGATTTTAGAAGCACCGGATGATCGAAATGTATCTCTCGATATTTTCCTAAGTACTTGGTCAAACCCGGTGCTGAGCAGCAGCACCGAAAATACCGGCCTAACCACTCATCAACTCACAGCCTATGGCGAATTTGGTATACGTGTTACCGGCCCGAACACAGGCACTCCCTACTTACTGAGCGTAGTCGCCCATCCCGATATTGCGCCCACATTGGGCAATCCATTTACAGCCCAGCAGCAACAAACAGCAGACAGCGTCGCCCAACCTGAAAGCAGCACGCCGAGCGAAACCAGCGGATCGCTTATGTATATTGTGATTGGACTATTGCTCATCATTATTATCTTAGTGGCTCTTCTACTAAAAAAACGCGGAGCCGCTGTGGTCGTGATCGGCTTTTGCAGTATCACCTGGATATCCGCCCCTCCGGCTGAGGCCAATGAAAGTACCGACGATACCCTACGCATACAACCGGGTGGTTTTGAAGATCCACTCAACGAGTCAAGTTGGGAGGGAATGACTACCGATCAAGCGGACAAGGTCTGGAATGGCGGAGTCAAAACCATTGAATACCTCACCAAGTTCAAAGAAGGCTGGGATGCCTATCAAGCACTCGACAGCTGCATGAGTATTGAATCACCCCCCAATATGCCACTAGTCCCCTCGTTCTGCCCAGTCGCGAATGGCCTGGAAGATTCAGACGGAGGCTCTTACATCATGAATTCAGGGCAAGACTGCTCGCAATGCTTCACCGATTCTCGCATGGCTTTTAACAAAGCGCGCTTAGATTTAGAAAAACTACGCGTGATTTATAGCTGCACCAAAAAAATGTCCAATGCCGCTATCGCAGCTGGCGACAGTATGTCAGGCATCCATGGCTACTCTGGCGTAATATGGCAAGGTCAGCGCCATGAAATCTCTCGATCCGTAGAAAAAATGGAAAAAGCCTACGATCAAAAATACCCTGAACTCATGAAAAATCTTCAAAATGCCATGGTCGATATGGCCATCTGCGAAGCACAATATGGCACACCGGATTGGTATGACCGTTTTGGATTTATTTATTTTGAATTTATGCGTGATGCCTATAAGCGCAAGGACTAGTAGAGCAATATAGCCCAAGGATGGGCCATATCACCTAATCGACATCAAAAAAATCATAATAAATAATGATAGGTTTTGCTCTCTTTAAACAAAGACTTGAAAGGTAAATTATTTGTTTCGGCAATGACACGGAGTTTTTTACGCAGGCTAAACAAGCCAAAATAACTCACGAACAAACCCAGTAATATCAAAGCGAACTCCGGCAACATACTCATTAACAAGGCCTCTCTGCCAACGATGGAGCTATAATCCGCATTGGCGCCCGCAAACATAGTACCCATAACAATAGCAACGCCCGTCATCGACAATGAATACGCTCGCCTCCAACTTTTTTTAACCACCGCCTGGTCTTCAGACGATAATTTTGGCAAATAGTCTAGATCTGATAGTGTTTTTTTGTTTTTCATGGAGATCGGAAGAGCACACGTCTGAACTCCA
>CAXQRU010000024.1:0-8596 GCA_964226685.1 Polaribacter sp.
TACACGACGCTCTTCCGATCTCTGTTTTATAAAATGCTTCGCCCTCTATAATAAAGCCAAATTTTTCGTAAAATGCAACAGCCGTGGCTCTGGCATCAAGCCATAATAGCGATGCTTCATGGTGCGTAAGATGTTCTATAATATGTTCCAGTACCATGGAGCCAAAGCCCTTGCCTCTGTATTCTCTCAATGTTGCAAATTTTCGAAGGCGAGCAACGCCATTTGATAGATAGACTGAAGCTACGCAAATGACTTGCTGGTCATTCTTGACTCCAAAATGTAGTCCGTTAGCATCATCGTCTATGCGACAGAATTCGATCGGTTCATTGGGCCATAAGACTAAGTGTCGAACGGGTAGTGCATCCTCAATATCTAAAAGTTCTACTTTCATAACTGACTAAACTCAACCTCTTGGATGATGTTGTTGGTGAAGTTGTTGCAAACGTTCGGTCGCGACATGTGTGTAAATCTGAGTGGTCGATAGATCACTATGTCCAAGAAGCAATTGCACTACCCGAAGGTCTGCCCCATGGTTGATTAAATGTGTAGCAAAGGCATGCCTGAGTGTATGTGGGGAGATTTTTTTTTGGATGTTGGCGAGCTTGGCCAGTTGCTTGATTCGATGCCAAAAGGTTTGTCGTGTCATGGCTTGAGCTCGAGAACTCGGGAATAATATGGTGTGATTATTATTTTTCAAAAGCTCAGATCTAGCCTCACGATGGTATTTTTCCAGCCATTTGATGGCGGTCTCGCCCATGGGGACTAAGCGCTCTTTGTTACCTTTTCCTAACACTCGTATAACGCCTTGGTTAAGATTGATGTCTCCAATTGTTAATTCCACCAGTTCACTAACGCGCAGCCCTGTAGCGTAGAGTAATTCCAGCATGGCCTTATCCCTTAGACCTAGCGCATTCGTGGTGTCAGCTACATTAAGTAGCGCCTCGACATCGGCCTCACTGAGGCTATGAGGCAGATTTCTGCCTAATTTGGGGTGTTCTACGTTGCTGGCAGGATTATCTTTTCTCAGGCCTTCACGAATGCAATAGTCGAAGAAGCCTCTTAGGCTAGATAGTGCTCTAGCGGCTGAGCGAGCGGATAAACCTTGAGATAGCCTTTTAGCAAAGTAAGAGCGAATGTCGATTTCGCTGGCTAGGCTAATATCGGTATCGATAGTATCGGAAAACTGCCTTAAATCTCTTCGGTAGGAGAGTTGAGAGTGTTTGCTAAGGCCTCGTTCAAGCCACAAGCTATTGATATATTTGTCGATTGTCGTCATTGTGAACTAATTGCCATTAGTGCTTTCAAAGTTACATTAGAATCTACCATACGATAATAGAGCTAGGTTTGGTAGACTGTTGCTATTTGGGCCCTATATTAGGGGTAAATTACTAGAATTGAGATGAAATTATGAAAGTGTTTTTTTCTAAAGCGTTTGCTTCGTTCGGTATTGCTGTGTTGTCAGTAAGTGCTTTAGTCAGTTGTGCTGATGCAGACAAGCCTGATCAAAAACAAGATGCAAAAGCGGTTGAGTCGTCGCAAGTATCTACTCCAGAGCCTGCTGTCAAGCCAGCTGTTGCTTCTGAATCAAAAGTTGAAGAAGTTGTTGCATCGCCTGAGCCAGAGTCAGAGTCCCTTAAGCCGGTCAGTCCTGCAGAGTTATTGTCTAAGTTAAAAGCGGTTAGGCCGGAAATCCCCGTTGAGCAGGCGGTGGTTCAGCCCTCCAAAATTGCAGGCTTGTATGAGGTCACATTGGGTCGAGAGGTGATCTATGTTACGCCTGACGGGGGTTTTTTGTTGGTGGGTGATCTCTATCAAATAGAGAATAATCAGCTGGTCAATCTGCAGGAACAAGCAAGAAGAGAAGCTGAGGCCCGTTTTGCGCCAAAGCGAGCAGAGTTGTTAGCGGCCGTTAATGAAAAGGATATGGTGATTTTCCCGGCTATAGGTGAGAAGAAGGCTCATGTCTTTGTGTTCACGGATATCGATTGTGGCTATTGTCGTCGCCTACATGGCCAAATTGAGCAATTTCAATCAAAGGGGATAGAGGTGCGTTATTTGGCGTTTCCGCGTGCGGGTGCCCAATCTATGAGTGCAAAAAAATTGGAGACGACCTGGTGTTCCGCCAACCGCCAAGAAGCCATGACTCGCTTCAAAAAAGGCGAGAATGTATCTTTGATTTCTTGCGAGAATCCTGTGGCTGCGCAATATGAGCTGGGTATGCAGGTTGGAGTGAGTGGTACCCCTGCCATCGTGTTTGAGGATGGTACCTTGGTTCCAGGAGCTGTGAGCCCAGAGCAGTTGGCCAGCATGCTAAAAATCTAAGCCAATTAGCCAGATAGTGTAGAGTTTAAATTGACAGCAATCGCCCATGCGAGTAATGTTGCGGCTTTGTTTTTTATAGTGAAGTAAGGCGAGTCATGTCATCTAACACATTGTCGGTAGGGATTTGTGGTTTGGGAACGGTTGCGGCTGGCACAATCAATGTGCTGCGCCGCAACCATGTCGAAATATGTAATCGAGCAGGGTCTGAAATTACCATTGCCCAAATTGGTGCTCGTCGTGATAACCCAAACTGCGATACTAGCTCGTTCAATGTCACCAGAGATATTTTTGAGGTGGCCCGCAACCCTAATGTCGATGTATTGGTTGAGCTGATTGGCGGCACAACTACAGCCAAGGAATTGGTGTTGACGGCTATTGAAAACGGCAAACATATCGTGACGGCCAATAAAGCGCTTATCGCTGAGCATGGTCATGAAATCTTCTCCAAGGCCGCCAGTGCTGGTGTCAACGTGCATTTTGAAGGTGCTATCGCCGGCGGCATTCCTATTGTAAAAGCCATCCGTGAAGGTTTAGCCGCGAACCGTATCCAGTGGTTGGCTGGCATCATTAACGGAACCAGTAACTTCTTGCTTACTGAAATGGCCGAAAAGGGCAGTGACTTTGCCGATGTATTGCAAAAAGCTCAAAAATTAGGCTATGCCGAAGCTGACCCAAGCTTTGATATTGGTGGTATCGACGCGGCACATAAGCTAGTGATTTTGGCCTCATTAGCCTTTGGCATTCGTTTGGATTTCTCCAAAGTCTATATCGAAGGTATTACAGAGATCTCTCCGGTTGATTTGGAATCGGCCGCCTCGCTAGGCTATCGTATCAAGCACCTTGGGATCGCTAAACGCACACCAGAGGGCATTGAGCTTAGAGTTCACCCAACCTTGATTCCCAAAAAGCGTTTAATTGCCAATGTTGATGGTGTCATGAACGCGGTGGTGGTCAAGGGTGATGCGGTTGGGCCTACCTTGTACTACGGCGCTGGTGCTGGCTCTGAGCCAACGGCCTCAGCGGTGGTGGCCGATATCATCGATTTGGCTAAGACTAATGCGGTTTATTCTGGTTATGGTTGCGCTGAGCTAACGCCTGAGGTGATCTTACCTATTGAAAAAATATCTACCGCTTACTACTTGCGTTTAGAGGTCGAAGATAAGCCTGGTGTATTATCGAGCATCACTCATGTTTTTAGTGAGTTGGGTATCAGCATTGAGGCGGTTAACCAAGAAGAGCCTCAAGATGATCAAACCTTTGCGACCATTGCCGTGTTGACCGATGTTACTCGTGAAGATATCTTTACCAGAGCAGTAGAAGCTTTGGAACAATTGCCAGCGGTTCGAGGGGCTATCGCTCGAATTCGCGTAGAGACCATGAAATAATTAGGATACACCGTGAAATACATTAGTACCCGTGGGCAGGCGCCTGCACTCAATTTTGAAGATGTCGTATTAACTGGTCTAGCGGCTGATGGTGGCCTCTATGTACCCGAAACATTGCCCGAATTTTCGAAAGAAGAGATCGCCTCATGGGCGGGGCTTTCTTATCAGGAATTAGCCTTTAAAGTAATGTCGCCATTTGTGGCCGGCGAAATCAGTGATGACGACTTCAAAGCCATCATCGATAAGGCTTATGCCAGCTTTCGCCATCCTGCGATTGCGCCGCTGGTGCAAACAGCTCATAACGAGTGGATTCTTGAATTATTTCAAGGCCCTACCTTAGCCTTTAAAGATTTTGCGCTACAGTTGTTGGGCCATATCTTGGATCATATTCTGGCCAAGCGCGGCCAAAAAGTCGTAGTGATGGGAGCCACTTCTGGCGATACCGGTTCGGCGGCGATTGAGGGCTGCAGGCGCTGCGAAAATATCGATATTTTCATTTTGCATCCCCATCAACGTGTATCGGATGTTCAGCGCAAACAAATGACAACGGTCATTGCGCCCAATGTTCACAATATTGCTTTGCAAGGTAACTTTGATGATTGCCAGAGCATGGTTAAAGCCAGCTTTCGCGACCAATCCTTTTTGCCAGAGGGTCGCCAGCTTGCTGCGGTCAACTCTATTAACTGGGCGCGTATCATGGCCCAAATCGTTTATTACTTCTATGCGGCCTTGGCCCTGGGTGGCCCTGCTAGAGCGGTGTCTTTCTCGGTGCCTACGGGTAATTTCGGCGATATTTTTGCGGGTTATCTAGCCAAAAAAATGGGCTTGCCGATTGATCAGCTCATCATTGCGACCAATTCTAACGATATTTTGCATCGCTGCATCAGTGCGAATGATCACAGTCGCCAGCCATTGGTGCACTCGTTATCACCCAGTATGGATATTATGGTATCCAGTAATTTTGAGCGTTTATTGTTTGATGCCTATGGTCGAGATGGTCAAGCCATTGCCGATTTAATGTCCTCATTTGATCAAGGTTGTATGACCCTAAGTGATTCAGCGTTGGCTGAGGTTCGCCAGCTATTTAGCAGCTATCGGCTAGACGATAAGCCCATGATTGAAGTGATTAGAAATACCTGGAACGATACGGGTTATTTGTTAGATCCTCATACGGCAATTGGCCTAGAAGCGGCGCGTCAAACCCACAAAGGTCATAGCCCTGTGGTCTGTTTAGCGACAGCGCACCCAGCGAAATTCCCGGAAGCGGTGCGTATGGCGGGTTACCCGAATGATCCAGCGCTGCCACCCCATATGGCGGATTTATTCGAGCGTGAGGAGCAATTTGATGTGCTCGAAAACGATAAGGCAAAAGTACAGGACTACATTACGCGTCACCTATGACCGTTCTAGAGCGCTCGGCTGATACAAGCGCTTGTGACTTCCCAAGCCACTGGTCGCCCGCCTTGCGTCGCATTTTTGCGGCCAGGGGGGTCACTGGTAGCGAACAGCTCAATTACAGTGCCCAAAAATTATTACCACCCGATGGTTTAAAGGGGCTGCCTCAAGCGATTGCACGTTTGCAGCAAGCGCTTCAAAATAATGAACACATTGTTATTGTGGGTGACTTCGATGCCGACGGTGCCACGAGTACGACTTTGGCCTACCAGTCGCTCAAGGCAATGGGGTTTCAAAAAGTCGACTACCTAGTGCCCAACCGTTTTGATTACGGCTACGGTTTAACGCCTGAAATTGTTGAGGTGGCCGCCGAGCGTTTCCAGCCGCAACTGATTATTACCGTGGATAATGGTATTTCCAGTTGTGATGGTGTGGCTACTGCGATGACGCTTGATATCGATGTGATTGTCACAGACCATCATTTACCTGGTGATCAAACCCCTGAAGCCTGTGCGATCGTTAATCCCAATCAGCGAGGCTGTGAGTTCGAGAGTAAACAGCTCGCCGGTGTGGGGGTGATTTTCTATGTAATGAGTGCGCTTCGCAAGGCTCTGAGAGAGCAGGGGTGGTTTAAAAGCCGTGGTATCGCAGAGCCAAATATGGCCCAGTATCTTGATTTGGTGGCGCTAGGAACGGTGGCCGATGTGGTACCGCTCGATTACAACAATAGAATTTTGGTGCACCAGGGTTTGCAGCGTATTCGTGCCGGTGTAGCTCGCCCTGGTATTTATGCTTTGCTGCAAGTGGCTCGCAAAGCTTACGATCGTATCGCCAGTATTGACTTGGGTTTTATTGTAGGCCCAAGGCTCAATGCGGCAGGGCGCTTGGATGATATTAGCCGAGGCATCGCTTGTCTGTTAGCCCAAAGCTTGCCAGAGGCCTTGCCTATTGCCTCAGAACTCGATGAATTAAATCACGAACGCCGAGCTATTGAGCGTTCTATGCAGGCACAAGCCTTGGAGCTACTCGGTGAGATTGATTGTGGTGATCACTTACCTTGGGGCTTGAGCTTATACGAGCCGGACTGGCACCAGGGAGTGATAGGTATTTTGGCCGGCCGCTTAAAAGAGCGCTATCACCGCCCCGTAATTGCCTTTGCAGAGGCCAGTGATACCGAAATCAAAGGCTCAGCGCGCTCCATAGAAGGACTGCATATTCGAGATGCACTGGATCGATTGGCAAAGCATTATCCTCATTTATTGCAAAAATTTGGTGGCCATGCCATGGCCGCTGGCCTGAGTTTGAAAAAGCAAGATTTTGCAGAATTTTCAAAAGCCTTTGATGAAACAGTGAGAGAAATGCTCAACGAGGATGCCCTGACTCAGCGTTGGCTAACCGATGGCGAGTTAAGCTCAGATGAACTGACCCTAGAGTTTGCTCATCAAATCAAAGACAGCGGCCCCTGGGGGCAGCATTTTCCAGAACCCAGTTTTGTGGGCACCTTTAACGTGATCAATCACCGAATCGTTGGTGAAAAGCATTTAAAGCTTGCCTTGTCGCATCCTAGTCGTGGCATTATCGATGCTATCGCTTTTAATGTTGATTCCGAGTGGTTAGAGCGAGAATTGAGTGAGATTACGCTTGTGTACCAGCTTGATGTTAACGTGTATCAGGGTGATGAATCGGCTCAGTTAATTGTTCGCCATATTGTTGAGGCTGCTTAGCGACGGGTTTTAGGGTTTTGTAGTACAATGAGTAAGTGGCTGATGACTGAAGGATTGCCCCATGACTTTAGACAATAAATTAAATATTTCTGATCAAGTTGAATTGGCTAAGCAAGAAGAAAAGCTCAGTAAACGAAAAGCCAGGGAGCTTTTTGATTCAGGTGATATTCATAAAGCGGAAGTCGGTACCTTTGCAGGCTTAGCCTATATTCACCAGTATTTATTTGGTGATATATGTCACTTTGCAGGAAAAATACGCGAGGTGAATATTGCTAAAGGCAATTTTCGTTTTGCACCTTTGATGTATTTGCAGCAATCCCTTAATCATATCGATGCCATGGTGCAAAATAATTATGATCAAATTATTGAAAAATACGTTGAGATGAATATCGCTCACCCTTTTCGAGAGGGGAATGGTCGAGCGACCCGCATTTGGCTAGACCTCATATTAAAAAAAGAAATTAAACAAGTGGTGGATTGGAATCGTGTTGATAAAGATGAATTCCTTTCTGCTATGGAGCGTAGTGTGGTTAAGGATGTTGAAATAAAAGTATTGCTCAAGCAAGCCTTGACAGGTCAAATCAATGATCGAGCTTTATTCATGAAAGGTGTTGATGTGAGTTATTTTTACGAGGGTTATAGCGAATTTAGGACGGATGAGCTGTAGGTCACTCACTAGGAGGAATGGATGAGTATTCGTATTGCTTGGTTTTTACAATTTATTTTCTTGGTGTTGCCGATTGTTGGTTATGCTGAAGAGAATTATCATCACATTAAGCTGAATCTTTATAAGCAGGGTGAGCAATTATTTGTGCGGCACCCTAACTTGCTTCAACACCCAAATCTCGAGCGTTCTGATTACTATTTCACTCGTGAAGTGGAAGTAGTGGACAACCTTGATGTGGATGAGGTTGAGAGGGCGTCACTGTCCACTGTCTGAAATCTTGGATGTCGATACCTATGAGGTAGTTAGTCTAGGTCGTTATGTCTATTACAAAGATAAAAATAGAATTTATATTAAAAACTGGTGGTCATTTTATACCATAAAAAATGAAAATATTACGTTCTTTGGCAAAGAAAAAAATTATTTGAAGGATGGAGCAGGGCATGTGTTATTTGATGGAGTTAGTATTAACATTAATCCAGAAAAAGCCCGGTTAATATATTTAGAAACAGGGAACAGTCTTGTAGAATTATATGGTGACGATGAAAAAATATTTTTTGAATATGGATTGTTGGATCTAGAGCGTTTAGAAATGCTGGGTGTTCAAGATTGGGAGGTTGAAAAGCTTAAGTCTAAATATGATCATATTGCTCATCCTGAGCGTTACTAATAAGCCAGAGTTTGATGGTGGTTGGTTTATTTGTAATTTTTGTTGGTGGCTTGCATGGAAAAGCCCAGTTTTTCAGGAAAATGTAACGCAATCTCCAACTGAGGTTGTGCCAGGTGATATCACTTTTGCATAGACACCAAACTGTAATCCAAAATCTTGAGAGATGGTTTTAAGAATATCAGGTCTATTTTCAAGCTCGGGCTGTTCGATGGTGACCATGCGGCAACGCTCAGTTTTATGAGTTACTTCTAACGAGGCGGAGCCTAGATTGACGACTCTACCCAATAGTTCTTGTGTAAGCGCTCAGCAAAGCCCATGTTTCAATTTAATATTCCACGGCAATAAGGCTTCCACTCCTTCAATATTTGTGGCTTTTGAGATCGGAAGAGCACACGTCTGAACTCCAGTCACGATCGTTAATCTCGTATGCCGTCTT
>CAXQRU010000025.1:0-37915 GCA_964226685.1 Polaribacter sp.
TACGGCGACCACCGAGATCTACACCAGCTTATACACTCTTTCCCTACACGACGCTCTTCCGATCTAAAAGCCCAGCATAGCTGGGCTTAAAGAAGAACGACTAATAAAACTTAATTAACTCGCTTTTGCAGCTTTTGCAGCCTTAGCAGCTGTTTGCTGAGATTCTTTAACAACACCCTGAACCAAAGAAGCAGCTTCTTCTTGAGCAGAAGATATAATTGAGTATGCGTCTTTAGTGGCAGAAACTACTTTTTCTTGCAAACCTTCTACGTAAGTTTTTTGAGTCTCATAAATGCTTGCAAAGTCTTTTTGAGAACTTAGGCTCTTGGCATAAGACATATTGTGGTTAAGGATATCTGACACCAAACCAGTTTGCTTCTCAGTTAGGCTCTCTAAAGTTTTGGTGTTCAGAGCAAACAAATCAGTCATCGGCTTAGCAGCAGCTTGAGCTTGCTCAATAATTTTGTCGTACATACTGTTCATCTCCTAGTAGGTTAATGGTCTACGGCAAAATGATAATTTGTGCGCCGCAGCAATAGTTTTATAATAGAGACTCTCAACAATGGAGTCAAGAACTTTATTGTTGCAATGCAACAATAAAGATAATAGTTTGTCATAAAAACTTTTATTTTTATTCCTTTTTGCTCGGTCTATCTGATGGATTAGCAAACTGAAGCCACATCTCCATATTCTGCTCCATCATTTGACTGAACAACCCAACGGGACTTGCTCCTACAAACTTCTCCATCATCCCTTGTAAACTATCTTGTCTCTCTAAGAAGGTAGCAATACTCTGCTCCAAATAAGGTCTCAACAACACCTGCATCTCATTGCCATAAAAGCGGATCAATTGCTTAAGAACTGAATTGGTTAACAATGACTCCTGATCATTATTTTCTTGTTCATTAATAATCTGCAATAAAATATGTTTGGTCAAATCCTCCTCGGATTTAGAGTCAATAACTTTAAAGTCCTTATGCTCTAATACTAGGTGCTTGATATCCTCGAGATTAATGTATTGGCTCTGTGAGGTATCATAGAGCCTGCGATTGGGATATTTCTTTATCGTAATCAAAGTACCCTCTCCAATTGGCCGCTAATCAAGGCGGCGTTTAACATAATTACCCGGTGCTGGACTAATTTCGGGGTACTTTTTCGTAACTACTTTTCTAGCAGCACATTGTTCTCCCGATTTTGGCACCAACCAAGCCAACCAATCAGTCCACCAGGAGCCGGATTTCTCCTCAGCACCCTCAAACCACTCTTGAGCATTTGCTTTCTCACTGGGAGCTTCTCCCACCCAATGAGGATATTTGCCATCATCGGCTGGGTTAATCACACCGGCAACATGCCCAGAGCCTGCCAATACAAAACGCGTATCACCCTTTAGCAACTTAGCGCTTTGAAACGCAGAGGGCCATAAGACAATATGGTCAGACCTTGTAGCAAGACAATAACTTGGAATGGTAATATCGGCAAAATCGATTCCCTGACCATTAATAGTGACTGTATTTGGATTCCTAAAATCATTGCCAACATAACCATGCTTTAAAAAATCGATAAAACATTGCGCTGGAATATTCGTAGAGTCACCATTCCAGTAAAGAATATCAAAAGGGATTTGATCCTTACCCTTCAAATAATTGTCGACAAAGAACGACCAGAATAAGTTATTTTCCCGCAGCAAGCTGAAACTCATGGCCATGATGCGCCCGTCAAAATAGCCCTTTTGCATGGCATTTTGCTCAATATAAGGAAAAGTTTGCTCCGATAGGTAGTTACCGACCTCTCCAGGCTCGGTAAAATCCAATAACACGGTCAAGAAGCTCAAGCTGGCAATTTTATCTTGTTTGATTTTCGTCAAATACGATTGAGCCAAGGCCAACATGGTACCACCAATGCAGTAGCCCACCGCATGGACTTTTGAGGCTTCGGTTTTATCGAGAACCGTATCGATTGCAGCAATGACCCCTTCACTGATGTATTCGTCAAGCCCCTTTTCCGATAGGCTGCTATCTGGGTTAATCCAAGAAATGATAAATACAGTAAAGCTCTGGCTGTTCAACCAACGGACCAAGGACTTTTTCTTGTCCATGTCCAGAATATAGTATTTATTGATGAAAGGAGGAATGATCAATAAGGGCGTTTCATAGACCTTTTTGGTCAACGGTTCGTATTGTATTAACTCGATTAAATCATTTTGAAAAATAACACTTCCGGGGGTTGTGGCTAAATCCTTACCGATCACAAATGCATTTTTATCGACCTGATTGAGTTTAAATGCCTCTAATGGGCTTGCTTCCAAATCTTTAAAGAACTTATCCATGCCCTTTACAATACTGCGGCCTTCTGTTTCGATAATCTCTCGGCACACTTCTGGATTGGTCAACACATAGTTTGCTGGAGACAAGGAGTTGATGTATTGGCGAGTTAGAAACTTAGCTTGTTCAGCCGTCTTGTGGTCTTCAAACTCAATACTATCGACTACATTTTTGAAAAAATCAGCATTGATCAAATAAGATTGGCGAATATAGTTAAAAAATGGATTCTCATACCACTCTGGGTCTTGAAAGCGCCGATCTTTCTCATGGCCAGCCACTTCCTCAAATTCAGTATCAGACTCGGCCATCGCTCTAGCGGCAGCCTGAATTAGCTCTGAGTGCTTTTCCAAATATTTCATGTGCTCTTGCATGTACACACTAGGATCTAGCGTCACACTCTTTGAAACAACAGACATAATTTTATCAGCATTGATCAGGGGGTTCAGTTGAGTTTTTGAGCCAGATACCAATTTATAGATAGATTCCTTGGCCATTTCATTGAATAAGCCATTGTATTTTTGAAGATACTCCATTACCTTTGCTTGATCTTCTGCGAGCATTTTTCCCCCTACTGCTCTTTTTTGGTCGTAGAACCAAAGAAATTTTGCCCGAATTGGCGCCAGTACTCTACCATAGATTGGCCACCTTTTTCGGCCATTTCTTGCCAGAACTCTGGTAATGGTTTACCGTCATCGACCCACTGCTGCTTTAATTGGTCAAGCATCATCATTTGTAAAGGGTTAAACGCTGGTGTTGTAAAAAGCTCTTTGGCTTCTTGTGGTGTCAATTCTAATTCGATATGTACCTTCATTATTTAATCGTCCAACCCCCGTCTAAAACCAAGGTTTGCCCCGTCATCAAGCGCGCCGCCGGCGAGATTAAATAGCTCACTGTCTCAGCAATTTCTTCTAGTTTGATGAAGGACTTTTTGGGCATAGGTGCCAGCATGATATCGTTAATGACGTCTTCTTCACTGATATTATTTTCTTTGGCTTGGTCGGCAATTTGTTTTTCTACTAGTGGCGTTTTAACATAGGCGGGGCAAATGGTGTTTATTGTTATATCATCATCCGCCGTTTCAAGAGCAACGACCTTTGAGAAACCCAGCAACCCATGTTTTGCCGCCACATAGGCACTTTTGTAGGGCGAGGCAACTAAGGAGTGAATAGACCCAATATTAATGATTCGCCCAAAGTCATTTTCTCTCATCAATGGCAAAGCAGCGCGTGTAACCATTGCAGGCCCGACTAGGAGAATATCGGTAATCAATTTCCAGCGATCAACAGGGAAGCTCTCTAGACGGCTGACATGTTGAATACCGGCGTTGTTGACTAACACATCCAGACGACCAGCCTGTACCATGGCCTTATCAATATCTTCTTGTGATGTGACATTCAGTTGGCAAGCTTCAGCTTGACCGCCCGCCTCTTTTATCTCATTGGCTGCCGCTTGAGCATTTTCCAAAGAGACATCACTCACGAGCACCCGGTAGCCGTTTGTAGATAAATGTTCAGCAATTGCTCGACCAATACCGCTGGCAGCACCAGTAACCAATGCAACTTTAGACATGATAACTCCAAGCTTGTGAAAGAGTTCTCAATGATAATGCATTAAGCTAAGTATGTAATCCCATAAGGCACTTTAATTGACGATTACCAAAAAACTGTCACCTCAAACGTCATTGACGCCCCAGCAAGCCCGGAACTTCTGTTGCCACCCCGGCTTTCATAATCACGAGGGTGACCTTACCTACAGAAAAGCCCCATTTGCTCATTGCCGTTTCATTCATGATCACATTGGGTGAGACTTGATAAAGCCAATCATCCATAGAGATGGCAATACTTGAATCTTTCCAAGGAACGTCGAGTTGGTAGCGAATGTTCATTGCATTGCCACTGAGAGCTATTCTAGCCTCCCCGATGACATCCCCAGCAACACCGATATACTCACCATTGGCTTTAGGCGTCAGAGTCCAGACTCTTTTCTGCACTTCTCCATCATTAAACCAGAAGGTTTCATCCAAAGTGCCGACACCATTGTCCCAGCTTGCCTCTATCGTTGCCTGAAAATAACGAATCATTTTGCCGGATCGTTCGCGCACCATGCCATAAGCGACCAGTTGACCATCAAAGAACTCCCTAAGATTCAACTCTGGGCTTGAACCAGCATAATCATCTATTGAATGGGTTGAGCAGCTATTGACAAGAATCAGCGCACCGATCATAAAAACGATCAGAAACCGCTTCACCAGTGAATCCTCAAAGACTCTGGCTCCGTCGTGGTCGGCATACCAATCATCTCATCGTAAGGGGTTTTCTGAACCAAAAAAACCTGGTCAATTGACACGCCTTGGAGTCGATCTCGAATGGCATCAATGCAATTAAAGGTCACCGAAGATTTGGGGGTTAACTCAAGTGGGTAGGCCTGACCGTCAACAATCGCCTCTAGCGTGTAGATGCCGCCTTCATGCGAGTAGATGTTTAACTGATTGAGCGCTGTATTATCCGCTTTTATTTGTTCTAGGTTCATATCGACTCTCGCTGTAAATACCTATGTATTGCTTTACGAAAGTCGATCTGTTTTAGATTAAACTTGCCAACGACATTGTTCAGTTTTAGATACTGGCGTTATCAATAACTCATAATCGTCAACGACTACGGTATACCAATTGTTTTTCCATTGAGCTAAATAGAATGAGTAATTGTTTTGGTTTTTAGAGCCCATTTGACCGTAAACAATTTCTTGTGTGTTGAGATCTACCAATGCATCAAGCTGTTTCTGGGTTTCATCAAAACCAGGAACCAAAGGCATTTTTTCTGCATTAGTTTCCAGTAGAATCCTTGCCCAGCGACGGTCACCTTCTTCAAATATACCCAGCAACTGACTCGATTGAAAAAGGGACGACGAAATAGTGATGCTTTCGTTGGACGGTGCACTTTGAACAATCAGTGCCTCAGACTGCAGGTTTTTCATGATTGCCTTGCATTGTTTCAAGTCCGTCTTGAGTTGCCACGGTGTTGTCAAAAAGGACAATGGTTCTGTAGCTTGAGATACCTCTGCAACAGGCCCACTGACGCTCTCAGCAACAACAGGCTTGCTCACCTCTGCTGGCTTAACTGGTTCACTCTCAGAGCTTGCTACGGGAACCGGCTCTGGTAGAGGTTGCACCTCAGCCTCTACTGTCGACTCCACCGATTCGGTGACACTGATTGGCTCTACTACAACGGGTGTAGCTTCAACCACAGGCTCTATGGGTGCCGATTCTTCTGCTGTTTCACTGGCACTCTCTGGCGATACCGCAGGCTCATTTTCTTCGGTTTCAACCACAGTCTCTACCGATTCTGTAGCATTCTCAGGTTCAGTCGCCTCACTCTCAACCACCGCTTCTACCGGTGCCGATTCTTCAGTTGTTTCACTGGCGCTTTCTGGCGATACCGCAGGCTCATTTTCTTCGGTTTCAACGACAGTCTCTACCGATTCTGTAGCACTCTCAGGTTCAGTCAACTCAACCACCGCGTCTACCGGTGCCAATTCTTCAGTTGTTTCACTGGCGCTTTCTGACGATACCGCAGGCTCATTTTCTTCGGTTTCAACCACAACCTCTACCGATTCTGTAGCGCTCTCAGGTTCAGTCGGCTCACTCTCAACCACCGGCGCCAATTCTTCTGCTGTTTCACTGGCACTCTCTGGCAATAACACAGGCTCATTTTCTTCGGTTTCAACGACAGTCTCTAGCGATTCTGTAGAACTCTCAGCTTCAGTCGGCTCACTCTCAGGTTCCGCCACCAACAATTCGGGTTCGGCCATAGTCTCTTCAGAAATAAGGGTGGGGGTATCCTGGCTAAATGCCGTCAGTGACGACAACATTAGCCAACAACAGATGTAAGTGCGCATTGCTTTCTCGCAGTGATTGCCTACTTAAAGGGTAGCAGAGCCGTCAATTTGTGCAATTTTTAGCCTTCAATCACAACCAATAAAGCCGCCAGATTGATGAGACCAAAGTTGTGCGTATATTCCATTAAGGGCCAATAATTGTTGATGGGTCCCAGACTCCACCACTTTGCCTTGATCCATAACAATCAGCCGATCCATCGCGGCAATTGTCGATAAGCGATGGGCAATGGCGATCACCGTTTTGCCCTGCATGAGCTGGTAAAGGCTTTCTTGTATCGCCGCTTCCACTTGAGAATCCAATGCTGAAGTCGCTTCATCCAAAATTAAAATTGGCGCATTTTTTAACAATACGCGAGCAATCGCGACTCTTTGACGCTGACCTCCAGAAAGCTTCACCCCACGCTCGCCCACATGCGCATCCAATCCTTGGCGGCCCTCTGGATCAACTAAATCATCGATAAAACTATCCGCATGAGCGAGCTTGATGGCTTGAAGCATCTCAGCTTCAGTTGCATCGGGTTTACCATAGAGAATATTTTCCCTTACGGAGCGATGCAGCAAAGAGGTATCTTGAGTCACCATGCCAATATGGGCTCGCAAGCTATCTTGGGTCACCTGATGAATTGGCTGACCATCAATGAGAATCTGGCCCTCATTCACTTCATAAAATCGAAGTAACAAATTTACCAAAGTAGACTTCCCTGCTCCTGAGCGACCCACGAGACCGACTTTCTCACCAGGTGCTACTGATAGGGAGAGTTGATCAATGACTTTTCGCCCTGCCCGATATTGAAAACTAAGATTTTGAAATTCAATTTTGCCTTCGCTCACCTGTAATGTTTGGGCCTGCTCTGCATCGACAATTTCCCTCGGTTTAGACAGCATTTTCATACCATCTTGAGCGGTACCAATATTTTCAAATAACGCCGATACCTCCCACATAATCCATTGTGACATGCCGTTTAGTCGCAGCGTTAAGCCCACAGCGATAGCAATAGACCCTACACTCACGGCCGAATCTAGCCATAAATAAATGGACAAAGCACTGATAGAAAAAATCAAAAGTGCATTGATGCTCCAAACCGATAATTGCAATAATGTCGCTAAGCGCATTTGCGGATAGACAGTGTTTAAAAAGATCGACATACTCTCTTTTGCGTAGTCAGACTCCCGCTCAGTATGCGAGAACAGTTTGACCGTGGGAGCATTGGTATAGCTATCGACAATGCGCCCAGTCATCAACGATCGTGCATCCGCCTGTCGGGTGGAAACCGCTCTCAATCGTGGGATAAAAAACTTTAAAATACACAGGTAGAAAAACAACCAAAGCAGCAATGGCCAAGTCAAACGAATGTCTGAACTGGCGACCAGAACCAGCATCCCAGTAAAATAGACCGCCACAAACAAGAGTACATCCAAAACTTTTAATACTGACTCTCTAACAGCTAACGCCGTTTGAAAAACCTTGGTAGAAATTCTCCCTGCGAATTCATCTTGATAGAATGACAAACTCTGCCCCAACAAATATCGATGAGCTTGCCAACGTATTCGCATCGGGTAATTAGGCAAGAGCGTTTGATGAACTAACGTCGAATGGATAAAAACGACCAATGGTAGCGCAACCAAAATCACGATCGATATCCAGATCAAGGTTCCTGAATTTTCATGCAAAAATGTATCTGGGTTTTTGGTCGAAAGCCAATCCACTAACTGCCCAAGAAAACCAAATAAAAAGACCTCAATCAGCCCTAATAAGCCGGTGAAAAGGGCCATCAGGAAGAGATATGGCTCCACGCCACGGGTGTAATATCGACAAAAACGCCACAAACCCTGTGGAGGCTGCTCCGGTTGCTCCTCGGGGAACGCTTTCACTAAACGTTCAAAGAAAGAAAACATAAGAAATCGCTGCTATTTGAAAGGTAAAAACTAACGAGGCGCTACCATAGCAGAAAAGAGCCATGTTTCGCTATCTATAGATTAGCGAACCCTAAATACAGGAGTTTTTTTATACAATCAGCCGCTGACTCGCTTTCTTTCAGGATAGCGCACCATAAGCACGATTTTGCGACCTTCTCCACAGTAATGCTCAAATGCCTGGCTTAGGTCGATAGGAGCGGTATCATCGGCATAGACAAAGCCCGATGCTTCATAAAACTCGATAAGGTGGTTGTATACAAAGCAGTAACAGTAATCTTGATTGATCACAGACTGGATACTGTCCAGCAACTGCGAACCAATGCCCTTCTTACGCCAATCAGGGTGTACGCAAATTGCTCGCAGCAACCAGGTATCATCGGGTCGATGCTTGAGTTTTGCCGCACCAATGATCTTACCTGAGGACTTCACAACAAACACCTTCTCTCCCGCTGTCGCTTTAGCAGGATAACGACAACGTTTGAAAAATTGATTCACCTGCCCATAGTTCATTGGGTTTATAAGACCGATCAATAACTCTGACATAAAGCCCTGCCTTTTTTATATGAAATTAGGTTGAGTCAATCAATCAATAATCGATCACTCAATAAACAGTGTAGCCAATAGTTTGCAGATGGATCATATATTTGACGACAATTAGAACTCTTTAACATTTTTTTAGTCTTTTTTGTCGTCATCTAAATCAAATTCATCATCATCCAGCGTATCTGGCGCAAAATCATCTAAAGAAAACTCGGGCTCTTCATCGTCATCATCCATGAGATCTGGAATTGGCTCATCTACCGCCAAATCAATGCTCTCACCATCTTCGTCAAGTTCTACCGATGCCAAGGGTGGCTCATCAAATGAGGGTTCCTCATCCAAACTGTCCATTTGAGGCAGCTCCTCGCCCAATGAATCCATTTTCGGCTCTGTTTCATCCTCTGGACTAGCATCAGTAGGGTCATCCTGATTGCCCTTGCTAAAGAGTTTGTATAGTACGAATGCCACAACCACAATCAAGAGATTGGCAACCCCTAAAATACTATATAAAAGCACATTACTAGATTCTTCTTTCGGCTCTTTCTCAGCTTCCGTTTCTTCCGCTTCTGAACCACTGGTTAAAAAGTCACTGTCTACCTGAGCGCTGCTATCGACTTCCAATTCATCCTTCGGCTGAACAGGAACATCGACCCCAGGAGGATAGTTAAAAGCTACTGTATCGAGCACATTGTCCTCTCGCTCACCCGATTTCTTGATGGTCGTAAAGCGAATAGACATTTCATAGCGACCGTCCTCTTCTGGTTTCACTCTCAAGGCCCACTGATCTTTAGGTGTTAAAGAAAAGGACATAATTTGGCTACTACCAGATGGCTTTTTCAACTTTCCAACCACTTCGGTTTGAGATAAATCCAAACCCGCGGTATTACTGGAAACCATTACTTGATAAAAAATACCTTTTTCATCTGACAACGGCGTGACTTCGACATCAAAAGGATTTCTGATTGAAAAACGATGTATAAATTGACGCTTAAAGGTTTTTCCGTCCACTTTAATCGTTAGGGTATATTCACCTGGCTGCTTAATTCTTCCAAAGCGATTGGTGTAAATACCATTACCTGGAACTGGGCCATCTGACAAACTGCCTTGCCATGGCTCGTCATCCGTACTCGTGTTTTTTAATTCATACACAATATCCAATAACGCTAAAAACTCAGCTCGATCAATAACCTTGCCATCTTCCTCTAGATGAAATGTTAAAGATAGGTCATCATTTAAGGTTAAAATACTTGGCATGCGTTCAACCACAAGGTTCAAATCACTGACGACTGTAATTCGACTTTGAGGTTTCAACTTTGCTCGAACTTGCCATTCTCCTTCGACGGGTCTTGTCACCGTGATCAAATCATATTGCTCAGTACTAAACCAATTGACGCTTTCATCATTCATAGATTGGCTGTAGGTTTTGTTATCAGGGCCAATCAAAGTAGCCGATGGCGCATCAACATCTTTAAAAATTAATGCGGTGAATTCTTCGATGCTGGAATCCGTTAAAAATTGATTTTCAGTAAGAGGCAATTGCTCTACAGGCACCGCCTGATCAAAAATCCCCAAAAAAACCGTCATCAGCTCTTGGGAGGTTTCCGCCACTGCAGTGCTTCCGCCCGTTTCCAATGAGAGCTTCTTCATCAAATCTTTATCCGCATTGGGAGATAGTGCGATGGTGTGAACTTTATAATCGGCTTTTTGATAACCAGGGAGGACTTCATCAACAATACGACGCCACTCTTGTTGATTAATTTCAGGATCTTTATCAATATCGACCATGCCATCAGTTAGCAAGATAATGTGGGTGCTTTTTTCGGAGTCCGGCGAGCGCTGATCGTACGCTGCCTTTTCAAGCGCACCACCGATGTTGGTAAATAAGGCAACAGAGTTGATTTGAGACGCTTTGGATAACGCTTTTTTGCGCCAATCGTCATTGACTTTTCGATGCTCTACTAAGGTGTTTACTCCCTCGCCAAATGTCCAGATACCTGCCACGCTATTTTCTGGTAACAGTTTGACAAGCAACTCTAATGCTGGACGCCTTAAGTAGGAGGGGTCATTTTTTTTCATGCTACCTGACACATCGATGACCAAACGAACATCGTGCACGACCGCCATCGCCCCGGAAACATAGCATAGGGCCAATAAGCTAAGTAAACAGATTAAACGACTTGTTGTATTTAACAACATTACTCTCAACCACAGTAAAGATTTATTACTATAAGTTATAGCAGTTATCAGCTAATCCGCAATAATGAGGCAAGGGAGCGAATTTAAATGGCACTTAAATTCAGAAAGTGTGATTTTTTGTTAAGAAACACCTAAACCAAAGCCAACTATGCCACTGAGTAACATCGCTAACAAGCCACCCACACCAACACGCATAGCCCCCTTCCAATGATTGGCTCCTCCCAAAAAAGCGGCCAGGGCTCCGAGAGCAACCAAGGTCAATAATGACAGCAGCGCAATACAAATGAGCTGGATCTGATTTGAAAAGTTAAATATGGGTAAAATGAATGCAACGATGAGTGGGATCAGAGCCCCTAAAGAGAAACTTGCCATAGAAGACAAGGCTGCTTGAATTGGATTTGCCTTAGTATGCTCATGTATACCTAGCTCATCACGAGCGTGAGCGCCTAAGGCATCATGCTCAGTAAGTTGCTTTGCAACCTCCAAAGCCAACTCTGGTTCTAAACCACGGGCAATATAAATAGCCTTTAATTCAAGCAACTCGCCCTCAGGGTTTCTGATCAGCTCTTCCTGTTCCTTCGCCAGATCAGCGCCTTCAATATCAGATTGGGTACAGACAGAAACATATTCGCCCGCCCCCATACTGATTGCTCCGGCGACCAAGCCTGCACCACCCGCCAGGAGCACCCATTGAGGGGAAGCGCCGCCAGCCAACATACCTAAAATCAAACTAGCGGTGGAAATAATGCCATCATTCGCGCCCAACACACTGGCCCGAAGCCAGTTGCTGCGATGCAAGCGATGAATCTCATGATGACTCATGGCTATACTCAGCAGTTATTTTTCTTAGCCTGCCCAGGCGGGCAAAAATGGCCATTATGATGATGGTCACCATCACCATGATGATGACCATCAGTGGTTTTAGCTTCAACCTCTACACCACCGACCTCGCCTTTGGCTTGTATGAACTTACAACCTGATACCAGAAAAACAGCAGTAAAAAAAATCACTAGCAGGCGCATAACAATACTCTCAATTCACTCAAACATCACCAACTTTAGCACATTAGGCTTTAAGAGTAAGTTATTTCATGCGAAGTTGAGAGGTGGTTAAGGTAGATTAGACAGTTGCACATACCTCAAGGTACCGCCACCATCTTGAATACCACAACCATTGGCATTTTGTGTAGTCACATTGACCCGGTGGCCGCTCATCTTGGCTGAAAGTAGTAGCGACACCGCCAAGCGCTTCTCATCAGCAGGCCATCCGTCAAAATTTTGATCATAGGATCCTGACGTACTATCTTTGGCATTTTTAAAAACCACGTAAGTTCTATCACTTCGAGCGGTAATAGCCCCAACATATAAATCCAAACAATTAGACGTGTCAGCATTAACAGTGACTGAGATCAAGAGAAGAAGAAGTGAAAACATCCTCATAGATAAAAAACTCCCTAATATTAAAAGCCTGAAATTTACTCAAGAAATCGCCTTGCGTCAAGAACTACTGTTTTTGCTCATGATCCTTAGCCATTAACATGTATACCGATGGGATGATATAAAGAGTCATCAGGGTACCTATCGCCATGCCCCCCACCAAAACCAAGCCGATAGAGTTGCGTGCCTCGGCCCCCGCACCCGTTACCAATACCAGTGGAAAATGGCCGGCAACCGTCGCTACGCTGGTCATTAGAATCGGCCTTAAACGCGTGCTTGCAGCCTCTTGAATCGCATCCAATTTAGCCTTTCCTTGCATTTGCAATTTGTTAGCAAATTCGACAACCAATATGCCATTTTTGGCAATTAAACCAATCAGCGTCACCAACCCCACTTGAGAATAAATATTGAGCGTGGTCGTCCAGCCATCTGTCCAGAATGGAACAGGGGCTGGCATATCTAAAAAAATGAAAATCAAAGCTCCAAACATCGCCAGAGGCACTGACCCTAAAATAATAACCAGAGGGTCTCTAAAACTATTGAACTGAGCCGCCAGAACCAAAAAAATCAACAGCATAGCCAGCGAGAAAGCCGGTAAAAATTTGCTGCCCTCACGCACAAACTGTCGAGACTCCCCAGTGTAATCTATGCCATAGCTTTCTGGCATCATTTCTCGAGCTTTAGCCTCCATAAATTCTAAGACATCACCCAAGGGACGAATGGCAACCCCACTTAACTTTACCGAATTTTGCTGTTGAAATCGATTAAGGGATCTTGGAACCGTTAACTCTCTGATAGTGGCAACGGACGATAAAGGCATCAACTTGCCTTGGGGGCCGGAAATATAAATATCAGCGAGCTGCTCTGGGTTTAACCGAGCTTGACGCTTGACTTGAGCAATGACTTTGTAGCTACGACCATCTATGCTGAATCGATTAACAAGACCATCACTTAACATTATCCCAATATCTCGGCCAACTTGTTGCAAACTTAGGCCCATATCCGCCACTTTATTTTTATCAATCACGATTTCAACTTGAGGCTTGTCAATTTTAGTATCGATAATAGGAGGGAAAGCAAACATTCCCGATTGCTCGGCAGCAATTTGCAGCTCTCTAGCAATTTCTAAAATTCTCTCAGGCTCATCACTGGAGGTGATAATGAATTCAACTGAAAAATCGCTCCCACTTGGCAGTGGTCTTGGTGTGATGGGAATGAGATTAATACCAGAAATCGATAATGTCTTCTGAGTTACATCAGGCAGGATGTCGAAAACAGAGCGCTCTCGTTCATCCCATGGTTTGAGAACCATTCCACTAAAACCACCATTTGGATTGGTTAATTGAAAGGTAAAATCCGTTTCAGGATAACTCGAGAAAATGTTTTCGGCCTTCTCAGCATATAAACTGGTTTGATTTAAAGTCGCATTGGCTGGCGCTTCTACTATGCCAAAGATCACTCCTTGATCTTCGTCTGGAGCAAGCTCAGAAGCGCTAAACATAAACATAGGCACACACAAAAGACTCACGATTACCCAAACCATGTAGGCAGCAGGCCTTCGAGCCAACATGCTCGCTAAGCTTTTATCATATGCCGATTTAAATTTATCAAATAAAATAACGCTTCTATTTTTGGAATCATTCGTTGATTTTAGAATATTGCCAGACATCACTGGTGACAAGGTTAACGCAACAATGCTGGACACAATCACAGCACCTGCCAATGTAAATGCAAACTCTTTAAATAAACTGCCCGTCAAACCGCCTTGTAAACCAATGGGAAGATACACCGCGACTAATACGGCTGTCGTTGAAATCACAGGTCCAATCAGCTCGCGTGCACCTTTGATGGCAGCTTCCTTTTTTGACATACCTTCAGAGATATGCCGCTGTACATTTTCAACAATAACAATCGCATCATCTACAACAATACCAACGGATAAAACAATGGCTAACAGTGTCAGTAAATTTAAACTAAAGCCAAATAATTGAATTAAAAATAATGCTCCAATTAACGAAATGGGTATCGCAATAACAGGAACCAGGACACTTCTTAACGAGCCTAAAAATAAAAAAATCACAAAGATCACGATCAATAAGGTTTCAACGAGGGTGATAACCACCTCATCAATTGCATTCTCAATGTATTGCGTGGCATCGTAGGCGATACGAGCCTCTAATCCGGAGGGCAAACTGGATTGAATCGCTTGCATTTCCGACCTTACCCTGGCAATCACTTCCAAGGCATTTGCATTGGCCAATGGCCAAATCCCCATAAAGGTTGATGTTCTACCCGAAAATCGCACCTGCTCATCATAAGACTCAGAACCAAGCTCCACATCGGCAATATCTTTAAGCCGAATCACAGCACCTTGTTGCTCGCGAACCACCAACTCCTCAAATTCTTTTGGAGAGGATAAATTGGTATCGGCCGTTAAATTGACTTTGACCAAATTACCCTTTGTAGAACCTAGAGCCGATAAATAATTATTAGCCGCTAAGGCTTGTTGAACATCAGATGGCGATACATTGCGGGCAGCCATTTGATCGGGTTTCAACCAAATTCGCATCGCAAACTTTCTAGCCCCTAAAACATCGGCTCGTTGGACCCCCTCAAGCGCTGAAAGTTTTGGCTGTACCACGCGCACGAGAAAATCAGTAATTTGATTATTATCGAGAATATCCGAAGTAAAACTTAAATAAGCTGAGGCAAATTGGCTATCGGCTGATTGCGCCTCTATGGTTGGAGCTTCAGACTCTGGCGGCAAGTCACCACGAACCTTAGAGACTTTTGAACTGATTTCAGACAATGCTCGGATCGGATCATAATTGAGCTTGAGACGAACATTAATGATCGACACCCCCAATTGACTTGACGATTCGATGTAATCAATACCTTCTGTACTGGCAATCGCCTGCTCAATGGGTGTCGTAATAAAGCCTCTAACCAGTTCGGCACTCGCACCGGTGTAAATCGTAGTAATATTTACTGAGGCATTATCGCTACGTGGGTACTGGCGAATACTTAAAGACGACACGGCTTGCAAGCCGGCAATGAGAATCAGCGTACTGATGATAATGGCTAGGACTGGACGATGAACAAAAATATCCGTAAAGTTTTTCAAGCCACCGCCCTATTGGTCTTTGATAATGGGTTGAAATTGGAAATCGGGTAACACTTCATTATTAATCGACACCGGTATTTTATTGCGAAGCTTAAAAACTCCCGCTGAGGCAATCGTTTGTCCCTCGCTCAGCCCTTTAAGCACCTGGACAAAATCACCCCGCTTTTCGCCCAGTTTTACAAATTGTTGACGAGCAATCAAACTGTCATTATTTTCTGACTTTTCGATAACAAAAACAGAATCACCAAAAGTGGCATATTGAACAGCCACAATAGGGATTGTTAAAAATGGCTCAACATCGGGCAAGATCACTTGAATACTCGCAAACATACCGGGCACTAATAGATTATCGGTATTATCCAAAATCGCTTGAACTCTCACACTGCGCGTATCGGGATCAACCTCTGGAGCAATGGTGCTGATTTGGCCTTCAAAAACTTTATCAGGCTCTACATCGATACTCAAACGCACCACCAAACCGACCTTTAGTTGTGACAAGGATTTTTGGGGTAAAGAAAAGTTTACAAACATTTGGTTGGTCGCTTGCAATGAAACCACCGCCTGCCCCGCATCAATGGTCTGCCCCAAATTTATTTGCCGGATACCTAAGCGACCGTCAAAGGGTGCCCGAATCGATTTTTTCTCAATTGCCGCTAAAATATTATCCACTGAAGCTCGAGCTGCACTGTAAGCACTTTGAGCATTATCTAACTCGGCTTTAGAAGCCACTTTTTGACGATAGAGGGCACGGATACGATTCAAATTACTCCCTGTCAATGCAGCCTCAGCTTCAGCTGATCGAAGTTGTGCTCGCTCAGCCGAAGTATCTTGCTCCACCAGAAGATCTCCGGTTTTTACCTCACTCCCCGCCTCAAAATGTATGGCTGTCACTCGGCCGGAAAGATCAGCCGTCACCACCAAACCTTTAAAGGCCTCTAAGGTTCCTATCGCTAAGAAGCTCTGTTGCCAAGGTTTTTGGGCCACATCAAAAGTCGAAATCGTTTGCGAAGGCACATCGTTGGGGAGATTCGATAAAGTGATAAATTGATCCGCTTTAACCGCGACAATCGAGCCAATCACTGCTGACAGAATCAAAATCAACAAGGCAATGGTTTTTTTCATGACACCATCTGTGAGTACAATAGGGGCTCATACTATAGCGTGAATTGTTGTGATTCGCATCCACTAATCTGACTGATCCACAATAACGGCAAGAACGTATATACTCAGACATGACCAGGTCAAAACCATGAAGTTACTGATAGTATTAATTTTTCTTCTACCTTTTTTTGCCTTCGGTAGTTGCCCAACGATATTAAAAAGTGAAGTCCGGTTACTTCACTCTGAACAAACAATCGATTTGTGCCAAGAATTTGCAGGACACACGACGTTGATTGTCAATACCGCTAGCCATTGTGGTTACACCCATCAGTTCAAAGATCTTGAAGCTTTACACCAAAGCTATCAATCCAGAGGCTTAAAAGTCATCGGCTTTCCTTCCAATGACTTTAATCAAGCCGCACGAGATGAAGCCCAAGCGGCACGGGTTTGCTATGAAAATTATGGTGTGAGTTTTACGATGTTAGCACCCAGCAAAGTCACTGGGTCAGAAGCAAATGAAGTGTTTAAAGAAATACAAAAGCAATCTATGGAGCCTCAATGGAACTTTACTAAGTACTTAGTGGATGTCAATGGAAAGGTCGTGCAACGCTTTGACTCATCAGTATCTCCACAATCCAAGGTTGTTATTGACGCCATCGAAGCCCAACTTAATCGCCAATAATCATATCGCCACCCGCTTCCTTGGCTCTTTGGAGGTAATCGCTTGCGATAGAGAGCGCCTGGGTTAAATTCTGTGTTGGCTGGCTAGTAATTCCCGCTCTCATGGTAATAAATAAATCGTCACTAGCGCCAACATCAAAGGGTTCCTGACTGATGATTTTCCTGACTTTATCAATCAATGCATGTGCTTTATCGTGACTAAGGCCTACCATTAATACATAAAACTCATTACCACCGGATCTTGCGATCAAAAACCGACTCAACAATTCATCTAATTTTTCAGCCAAGGTGGTAAGCACAAGATCACCAAAGCCTTGCCCATAACGATCATTGACTCCTCTAAATCGGTCTAAATCCAAAACGGCCAATGCGACTGGTTTTCTGTTTTGAATCGCTTTTTGGTACATCCCTTCTCCGCGGTCAAAGAAATAACGCCGGTTACCAATACCAGTCACAAAATCTTGATGAGCCAGCTCACGAATCTTGTTAACCATTTGTAAAGATTCGATATTGTGCATAACACGACAATAAAACTCTTCTTGATTAAATGGTTTGTAGAGGAAATCATTCGCGCCAACCTTAATGAACTTTGCCGACAGAGCACCTTGCCCCTCAGCAGATAGCCCTATGATGGCAAAATCGGTTTTTTCATATTGAGTGCGAATCTGCTTGACCAGCTCAAAGCCATCCATCACAGGCATATTGTAATCGGTGATAACCAAGCTCACATCTGGAGTATTGCTGAGCTGCTCTAAGGCTTCTTGGCCATCGTTGGCAGAAATTACTTGAAAGCGAAGCTGGTTAAGTAATTTACAAATGTAATTTCGCATTGGCTTGGAATCTTCCACCACCAATACTTTAATTTTTTCATTTTGCTTGAGATAGTTAATGGCCTTGATGGCGTACAAATAGGAATATTTACCCTCTTTGGTAACATAATCCACCACCCCCTTACTGACCAACTGCTCTCGCTTTTCCTCATCAAAAGTGCCTGTTAAAACAACCGTTGGTACTTTATGAGAAAGCATAAAGTCAATGATTTCTCCATTCGGAGCATCGGGGAGATTGAGGTCGACTAAGGCTGCAAAAATATCTTCAGCATTGTCTTGATAAAGCACTTTCGCTTCTTCAAAGGAAATGGCATACAATGCCTCAAAATCCAAAGACTGTTTTGCAACATGACGAACAATCTTCATGACCAATGGGCTATCTTCAACGATCAACACTTTTGCCATAGCGCACCTTTTAATATCGGCTATCGCTTCAAGTGTAGACAATTTTGAACAATTAAGCCCTTTATGCCTTTAATAAATGATCAGGAGGCAAGGTTTTCGTGAGGGGGCTTTTGAGCAATGCTTCAATATCAGGTAGACACATTGCGTCGTCTTCACTGGCAAAGCTAATAGAAACCCCACTTTTACCGGCTCGCCCTGTTCTTCCAATTCGGTGGACATAATCCTCTGGCTCTTCAGGCAAGGTAAAATTCACCACATGACTAATATCATCGATATGAATCCCCCGACCAGCTACATCGGTTGCCACCAATACTTTTATACGCCCTTGTTTAAAGTCATCTAAGGTTTTAACCCTTTTCTGTTGCTGAACTTCACCCGATAAAAGCCCAACCTTGATGCCTTTTTTCTTTAAAAAATGATATAAATCACGACACTGATCTCGACGATTAGCAAAGACAATCATCGACTCAACATCCGGCTCATTTAATAAATTCAGCAAAACCATTTCTTTTTCATCGGCTGACAACAAATACACCCGTTGATCAACGGTTTCGGTGGCTACATTTTTGGGTTCGATTTCGACATGTACGGGATCACAGGTCCACTGCTCGGCAAGGCGTAACACATCATCACTGAAGGTCGCTGAAAAGAACAGCGTTTGTCGGCTCTCTTTTTTAGGGGTGTGACGCACAATTCTTCTAACGTCTGGGATAAATCCCATATCCAACATCCGATCGGCCTCATCTAAAACCAAAATCTCGATTTGATCGAGATAGATATCCCTCTTGCTGACAAAATCCAATAAGCGTCCTGGTGTGGCTATCACAATATCAACCAATTTCGAGTGCAATGCTTGACGTTGCTTTTGGTAGTCCATCCCCCCCACTAGGGTGTGAATTTGCAAATCCGTGAACCGGGCAAGTTGCTCTGCATTCTCAGCAATTTGCATTACAAGCTCACGAGTAGGAGCAATCACAAGAGCCCTGGCCTCGCCAGCATAGCGCTTTTCTTCCAGTGGATTTTTGAGTAAATCATCGATAATCGTGATCAAAAATGCAGCCGTTTTTCCAGTGCCAGTTTGAGCCTTACCTAACAA
Organism: Polaribacter sp.; assembly: GCA_964226685.1. Taxonomy (GTDB): domain Bacteria; phylum Pseudomonadota; class Gammaproteobacteria; order Pseudomonadales; family Cellvibrionaceae; genus CAXQRU01. The sequence continues at coordinate 19,542 of CAXQRU010000025.1, forward strand.
ATCATGACCATTTAGGGTATTGGGTAGAGAACGAGCCTGGATGGGAGAGCAATATTGATAACCTGTCTCAGCGATACCACGCATTAAAGACAACTCAAGGGATAAGTCATGAAAGCGCAGCTTACCTGGCTCAGGGGGCACCACAAAATCATTCAAAGACCAAGCTTTGGGCTTAGGCTTTTTGGCAGGCTTAGTGCGGGAATCTCGCGGGTGAGCTATTGCTTTGGGGGTAGAAGTATCAACTTTCGCGCTTGAGTTCTTCTTAAAAAGTCGTTTTATCAATGCTATTTATCCAAATTTTTACATCAGACCTTGTACTCTATCATAGCTGTAAAGAAGAGGAAGCTTTTATTCGGCTCTTTACCTAGTAAGCCAATCGATCATCCCTGACCGATTATGTGAAAAACCTCTATTTTAAGGGGTTCGCGGCGCTTACCAGCGCCAGCACCATCCCTAATCGACTGTCACCTATGTCTGGTTTCTTAAGCTGATATGCTCAGCTTTGTAGCTTGCACATCGAAGAAAGGCATGGGGCAGCAACAAACCAGCAGAGCCGATAACCATCAAAACATTGCTTAGAATCAGCACCAGATAAGAGCGCATGCGATAATTGGCATAAAAGCCATTACCCCGCCATTTAGCATGGTTATAAAGTAGATTCATTAATCTGGTCATAGACCAAGCAAACCACAACATACTCACAAAGAAGCCGTATCCTACAGCCAGAGCTAACCATGGAATCCAGATAGCGATGATTGCAACTAAAGCAAACACCACCATGCCAATGGATGTGGTGTAGTAATCCTCCACGGATGCCTTAAATTCAAAGGCCTGATTATTGTAGAAGGTGTTTTCGACGATAAATCGTTGGCAACGGTATAAAGCCCAAGGCAACAGCGTTCCACAAGATAGGATAGCCACCAAGGGCCAAGCCACAAAGTGTAAAAGGGCTTGTAGGTAGCTGACCCTAAAATCAAACCTAGCCCCACGAAACTCAGTCGCACGCAGGTGGTGACTATGTACCTTAATCAGGCTAAAAGGGATAACGATAGAAAATGCCACAACACTCGCAAGAAGAGCCCACTTAAGCGATAACACCACCGCTACGCACAAAAATCCTAGAACACCCAAGGTGAGAGGTAAATAGGCATACAGAAGTGGCTGAGGGTCTGCACTGTAGGTAAAGCGGCTGCCACTCTCTGTTGTTAAATGCTCACAAAAAAACTGTTTTCTAAACATATCCGCATGAGGTCTATGTAAACCACAGGAGATTATCGTCATCAGGGTATTGCCCCACCAACGCAACCAATACTCCTTCGGCCGGGCCCGCAGACGTAACAGTTCATATCCCGGTTTTGCTCCTTTGTCGACAGGCTCATCGACAACAACTGAGGCCTTTGACGGGCTGGAAAAACTGTATTCCAGAGGAATATGGATCGTATCATCTGAACTGTCTTCATCGACAGCTTCGTGCTCCTCAGGCTCCATAGGTTCAGAGCGTTCATTTTGAACTGAGCCGAACAAAATGACGTTTTCATTTTGCTGGGCATCATTAACATCAGCTATATCGTCTTCATCAAATGCGGCAAGCCCCTTATTGGATCGACTGGGAATGGTCAACTCAATGGCGACATCCAAACCATAGGTATAGAGTTTTTTGCGGTATTTTTTTGCCGTAATAATATCGATATCACTTTTAATGACGGTACGACAGGCCATAAACATGGCTTCAATAGTGTAATCTGGCAAATTGAATAAGGCTTTTAGGCTGCGTTTTGCATGACGTTCATCAAAACCCTCTCGAACGTCGCCATAAAAGGCAATGTCAAAACGGTCTGCAGAAGCGATTGGCTGGGATGGATTTATCATTATTTGACCAACTGCACAAGCAATAATCACACAATCAACTTTAACAGTACGATACTTTTTAAATGAAAACAACGACTTTTGTCATGATTTTGAGACTTTTGTCACCTACATATAGGGCAAGTCGCATCAGGCTCAAGATTTAACACACGCCACCCACCTTGAAGACCATCATAAAGCTGAATCTTCCCCACCATGGATTGACCAAAGGGCGTGATCAAGCGGATGGTCTCAAGCGCCTGTAGCGAGCCTATCACGCCAACAACGGGGCTTAAAACACCCGATTGTGCGCAGGATTCATCACCAGAGGGCGACTGATAGAGACAACGATAGCATGGTGAGTTGGGCTTAGAGGGATCAAACACTGCCAATTGCCCCTCAAAACGAATAGCGGCACCAGAAACGAGAGGAGTTTTAGTGGTCACACTGGCTTCATTGACCATAAATCGGGTGTCAAAATTATCGCTGCAATCCACGACAACTTGAGCGCTGGCAATCAAATCAGAAAGCTCATTTAAATCAAGGCGTCTATCAATTATATTAATGTCAACTCTAGGAGACTGGTTCAATAAGGCAGCACGAGCTGAACAGACCTTTTTCTGACCGATAGATTCATACTGATGAATAATTTGGCGCTGCAAGTTGGTCAAATCAACGACATCATCATCCACCAAGGTCAAACGACCTAGGCCCGCCGCTGCCAAATACATGGCTGCTGGACTCCCCAGACCACCCATCCCAATAATCACAACATGCGCAGCGGCCAATGCCGCCTGGCCATCAACATCTATTTGAGGTAACAGTATGTGCCTTGAGTATTGTAAAAGATACTGATCATCCATAAGCTACTGCCAACAACCTAAAGTCACTCTAGGATGTCCATCTAGATCATTGATTGTCTTAACAAAATCAAACCCTCGTTGCTCCAGCATAGAGCGTACAGCACAAGCCTGTTGGAAGCCATGCTCAAACAACAAATGGCCCTTTGGTTTTAAGAATTGAGGCGCTTGCTCTATGATTTGTTTGATATCAGCCAACCCCTCCTGCCCAGCCACCAAAGCACTTAGAGGCTCAAATCTGACATCCCCTTCTCGTAAATGAGGATCATCTTTATCGATGTATGGCGGGTTGCTGACAATCACATCAAATTGTTGATCAACTTTATCAAACCAGTCGCTTTGAATAAAACTCACCGCTCCTTGTAGTTGTTCATTATTAACCCTAGCCACTTCCAGGGCCTCAGCGGATTGATCAATGGCTAGTACTACCCAATTGGGTCTTGAAATCGACAGAGCAATAGCAATCGCGCCGGAGCCTGCTCCCAAATCCAACAGCTCGCCAGATTCAACGGGCATTAACTCAAGCGCCGCTTCGACTAAAGTTTCAGTCGCAGGTCTTGGTATCAATGTGTGCTGATTGACACGAAAGGAAAGAGAAAAGAACTCTCGCTCACCGGTTAAATGAGCGATAGGCTCACCAAGTAGCCTGCGTTTAAGAAGGCTATTCCATAAGGCCTGTTGCTCTAGTGTTAGGGCTTTTTCAGGCCAGGCATAAAGATGACTTCGCGGCTTGCCCAGTACATGTGCCAACAAGACCTCGGCATCTAGCCTCGGCGAGTCACTATCAATCTGCAAACTGGCATTTTTCAAACACTCAGCAAGGGTCATTAGTGGGCAAGTGCCGTTAATTGATCGGCCTGATGCTCCGTGATCAAAGGCGATAGCACTTGATCTAACTCTCCAGCCATAATTTCATCCAACTTGTAGAGGGTAAGATTGATCCGATGATCCGTCATACGCCCCTGAGGAAAGTTGTAGGTGCGAATTCGCTCAGAGCGATCACCAGTACCGACGAGGCTTCGACGCTCTTCTGCTATCTCTTTTTCAGCCGCTTCTTGCTGAGCACTGGCCAACTTAGAGGCCAATAGAGACATCGCGCGTGCGCGGTTCTTATGCTGTGAACGTTCATCCTGACACTCAACCACAATGCCCGTGGGCAAATGTGTTAAACGAATGGCTGAATCGGTTTTGTTAACGTGCTGACCACCGGCACCACTGGCTCTAAAGGTATCAATTCTCAAATCGGCCTTATTAATATTGATAGCCTCTTGCTCATCCGCCTCCGGCATCACAGCCACGGTGCAAGCGGAGGTATGAATACGACCTTGAGATTCAGTTTCTGGGACACGTTGCACTCGATGAGCACCCGACTCAAACTTCAAGCGAGCATAAACCCCCTGGCCAATCACCCTTGTAATGATTTCTTTATAACCACCATGCTCACCGAAACTTTCGCTGATCACTTCTACTCGCCACCCCTGTTGCTCCGCATAACGCGAGTACATCCTAAAGAGATCCCCAGAAAAAATAGCGGCCTCATCACCACCTGTTCCGGCGCGAATTTCCAAAAAGACGTTTTTATGATCATTGGGGTCTTTGGGCAGCAATAGTTTTTGCAGCTCAACTTCCAGTTCTGCGATTTTCTCTGAAATCCCGTCCAGCTCATCTTCAGCCATGGCTTTCATGTCAGTATCATCACTAGTCAACCACTGCTTAGCTTCGTCCTCATCATTTTTGAGCTTTTGGTAGCGTTCAAAGGCTTTAATGACAGGTTCTATCTCAGCATATTCTTGAGACAGGCTCCTAAAGCGTGGCTGATTGGCAATGGTTTCAGGCTCACTGAGTAATGCACCCACCTCAACATAGCGTTCACTTAATTGTTCTAACTTATCGATTATCGAAGATTTAATCATTGCTTTTCTCGTCATTGACAGGCAATTGAAACAACTCTTCCGTTAAGCGCAGCAAGTCGCTCTCCTTCATTTGTTGTAGATTGCGAGTCGGTATGTGTAATAATTTGTTTGTCAGGCCTCGCGCCATTTGCTCCATCACTTGTTCCGGTGGGCGCCCATTTGCCAGTTGTATTCTTGCTTTTTCTAGTAATTCGTCTCGCCACAATTCCGCCTGTTGACGATAGGCACTGATACCCGACACAGACTCCCGCGCCCGCGCCCGCGCCATAAACTCATCGACCTGGCTTTCAATAATAGCCTGAGCCTCAGCTACTTCTTCCACCCTAGATTGCTGATTGCTTTCAACCACACGAGCAAGATCATCAACCGTGTATAAATAGGCATCATCAAGACCAGCCACTTCTGGCTCAATATCTCTAGGCACCGCGATATCGATCAGCAACATGGGGTTATGGCGACGCTTTTTCAAAGCCGACTCAATGGTCCCCTTCCCCACAATCGGTAATTGACTGGCTGTGGAGGAAATCACAATATCGACCTCGTGCATAATTTGGCTAATTTCACCGAGCAGCATAGCCCTGCCACCGACCTCATCCGCTAACTCTTGAGCGCGACTGAGGGTCCGATTGGCAACAGAAATCCGTGCAACTCGCTTGTCATTGAGATATTTGGCAACGAGATTGGCCGTATCTCCCGCGCCCAATACCAGCACATGACACTCAGACAAATCAGCAAATATTTGTTGAGCAAGACTGACTGCAGCATAGGCAACAGACACTGGGTTTTTACCAATCGCGGTCTCACTTCTAATGCGTTTGGCCGTCGAAAAAACCTGCTGAAACACCTGATGCAATTCTCTACCAAGCGCACCCTCACGCTGAGCGTAGTGATAAGCATCCTTGAGTTGACCTAAGATTTGGGGTTCACCCAACACCAAAGAATCCAAACCGGCAGCGACCCTCATCATATGAGCGATGGCGTCAGCGCCCTGCAAAAAATAAGCGTCAGACAAATGAGCTTCAGACAACTTACAATATTGGCTAAGCCAACGCTTTAAATCGGCGCAAGAGGCCTGATTTCCAGATGCGTATATTTCAGTGCGATTGCACGTTGACAAAATGGCAGCCTCTTCCAGTGACAAGACCTCTTGTATGGAAGACAAAGCATCACCAACCACCTCTGGCCGCAATGCTACCTGCTCCCTCAAGGCAACATCAGCCGATTGATGACTTAGACCAAAAACCACAAAATTCATGAGGCCAACTGCAAATCCCATATAAATAGCCCGCCATTATATAGGCTTGAACCGCCATATCACAATCACGACAGTGATATAGCTCACATTACCGATGAAAACCCAAGTCAAACGAGCACTTTTGCCAAAGGCGTCATTGTTCACTCATTTCCAGTGTAATATGATGAATTGAAATTAATAGGAATGGACAGGAATCGTGATCAAAAAAATTGTATTGCTGATAGTAGTGTCTTCACTTTTCGCCTGCGGAGGTGATGACCGACAAGTTTCTTCGTCGATTGACCCAGGCCCAACGGCACAACCCACTATCCCGACAGAACCCACTATCCCTACTGAACCGACAGAACCCACTGGCCCTTCGGAACCGGTCGAACCCAATGAGCCGTTGGAGCCCGTTACACCCGTTCCACCAACGCCTACAGAACCAACAGACCCCACGCCCAGTGAGCCTATCGAAACACCTAACGCAAAAAACAGCATTCGCCAATTCACCTTTAATCATTCTCTGTGGGTTCATTCGCCTTCGAGAACACCCAATACGAATGTCGGGTATTGGATTGGCGAATTTGCCAGTGCAGGCAATACACTTTATGCATGGAATGGTCAGTTTGGACAGTTGGATTATCACGCCCTGCCACCAAGCCCACAACTCGGTTCGAGCAACAGCCCAGATATTTATCCTACTGAGAACACAGCATTTCGCGATCTTACTCTGGATAATGTCATAATCATGCCACCAAACTTTATTCAAGACACGAGCACTGCGTCCAACAATAGCATTGCGGATGCTCAACGGGTGATTGACTGGGTTCTGGCTAACCGAGAGCAAAGCCCAATTATTTACATTTACGAGCATTGGCCTGAAGCCTCTAGCGATGAGTTCTCTCCAAGCGAATGGAATCAATATCACAGCCAAACAACTGGAAACTATCACCAATGGTTTTTAGATTATCAAACTCAGCTCAAAAATCGGTATCCCAATGTCGATATCCGAATGATTCCTGTCGGGCCAATTATCTCTGAAATTTTACAAAACGAAGCGCTCCAATCGAGTACCCTCAGCTTTACCGACCTATATGAAGATGGCGCCCCTCACGGAACCACTAATCTTTATTTTCTAGCGGCACTGATCAGCTATCAAGCGATGTATGGGCAACCTGCTGTCGCACAATACACACCACCAAACGAGGTGCACTCCAACATTTCTGGAGAATTTTCAGAGATCAATCAATATATTTGGCAACGACTAAAAGCTTACAACGAGGCCGGTGTAAGACTATGGCCGAATGCTGACGAAAATACAGAACTCACCATAGTAAACAATGCCAGTGAATTATCAGCGGCCATACGAGCCTCTAACGGCGGCACGATAGCGCTTAACGCAGGCAACTATGGCTGTCTCAGGCTGGAAAATCTTAACTTTCAGGCTTCTTCCCCTCTGATTATTGAGGGCCAAGCCGATGTCATTTTCGATGGCGCCTCTTGCTCTTATACTATAAACATCATTAACTCCAGCTACATTGTAGTGAAAAATGTTTCAGTCATTGGCGGTCTTGATGGCGTTCGAGTCAACGAGTCCAACCATATTATTGTCGACAGCCTTGATGTGTCGTTAACTCGACAAGCCGGCCTACATATTGGCAAAAACTCGGCTTACATAGACGTTATTAATAATTATATTCACGATACTGGCATGGCAAACCCTCAATGGGGCGAATGTATTTATGTCGGCACGGGTTCATCAGAAAACTTTCCAGATGAAACTACTCATGTGTGGATTGAGAACAATACGATTGAAAACTGCGGCTTTGCCGAAGCGATCAATATCAAACCGGAAGTGTTTAACTCAACAGTGCGCGGCAATGCCGTGAGCAACATTTCACCTGGTTCGACGCTATACAATCAATACAATCAATCGGCCATCACCATTGAGGGAGGACGAGGAAGCGACCCCAATGCGAATCACCGCCCCAACGATGCACGCGGCGTTTGGGTTGAAGACAATATAATCACCAACGTCTCAGGTGGGCGCTGGAATTATGGCATTATGGTTGGAGGCACTGGCGTTTATGTGACGCGCAATCGCTTAGAGCAAACCGATGACAATGGCATCTATGTTAACGGCTACGGCGATCTTGGTCTGCCTGTTTACCTGTTTGACAACACTCTGATAAACACAACCATCAGAACGGCATCAGGCGTCAATATCCTTAGCGACACCCAATCTTCTAATCCCAACAGGCCTCAGAGTTGGCACTAATTCATCAAGTCAGTGTGACTATAGAAAGATCAGCCACACTGGCTAAAAAAATTCGGACTAGCATAGCATCGCAATGGCGTTTACACTGACCAATAATTTGGTCAAAACACTGATACCTTATGATAATTCGAGCATTAAGCATTGGTCTTCTCATCACACTGGTTGGCTGCACACAATACACAGAAACGCTAGATAATAAACCAGAAGTAAGTATTCAAACGGTTGAGAAACCATTCCCAGCCGAAACACTTTATGCCTTGATGGTGGCCGAGCTTGCCGCCAATCAAGAGCAGTTCGATATCACTCTTGGCAACTACTTAGAACAGGCCCACAAAACCAAAGATATGGGCGTCATCATGCGTGCCATAAGAGTCGCGCGCTTACTTAACGCCAGACAAGCCTTGTTCGACATGGGTTTATTATGGTTAAGCCTAGAGCCAGAAAGCGCTGAAGCCAATAGCCTGGTTGCCCAGGAATTGCTTTACCAAAAACGCCCCGTGCAAGCTTTATCGCACGTCAACAAAGTATTAACAACTGGCGATAGTCTAATCGTTGAATATCTAGCCGAAACGCCTGGACTCGATAGTACAACCAAACAAACATTGATTGATGAGTTAATTAAACTGCGAGCACAATATCCTAAATACCCCTCCATACCTTCTGCTCTCGCCAAACTCTATCAACAAGAGGGTCAGTTGGCTGAGGCCGAAAATGCTATCAACCAAGCGCTTCGTTTGGATTCAGAATACCCGCCTGCCGTGATACAAAAAGCTCAAATCATCGCCGAGCAGGATATCGATGCAGCGACAAACTATTTAGCAAAGGTAGTGAAACGCAAGCCTGAGAGCACACAATTGCGCTTAATGTACGCGAAACTCTTATCACAAACTGATTTGGAAAGCGCTTACGAACAATTTACAACGTTATCTGAACAGGCGCCGACTCAACCTGAAATTGCCTTCTCTAGGGCCGTCATTGCCCTAGAACTCAACCAGCTTGTCGAGGCAAAAACGCTGCTTCAACAATTGCACAGAATCAATTACCGCCCCGATATACTGCCATTTTACATAGGCGTAGTGTTTGAGAAACTCGGAGATAAAAACTCAGCAATTGCCGCGTACCTGAGCATTGCGCCAGGTCGAGACTTTATCCAGTCTCAACAAAGAGCCTATATATTGATGGGCGAAATAGACCAGCTAGACAAAGCCAAGACTTACTTCGCCAAACTTAGAGAACAAAATCAATCCAATAGTCATGTCATCTACAAAGCGGAAGGTGACGCCCTATTCACACTTACTCGTTACCAAGATGCAGAAAAGCTCCTCAACGAGGCCATTCAACGCCATCCAAATGACATCGATCTTCTTTATAGCCGTGCAATGGTTTATGAAAAACTGGATCAACTTGTAAAAATGGAACAAGATTTTAGGCTGATATTATCCATAGACCCTAATAACGCATCCAGCTTAAACGCACTCGGTTATCTTCTAGCCGATAGAACCGAACGCTTTGAGGAAGCATTAGCCTTAATTGAAAAAGCACACCAAATCAGACCAGAAGATCCCGCCATTCTCGATAGCCTAGGGTGGATACAGTACAAATTGGGCAATTATCAACTAGCAGCAGAACTGCTCCAAAAAGCCTATCAAGCGTTTAATGATGGCGAGGTAGCCGCTCATCTTGGAGCCGCTTGGTGGTCACTCGGTGAGCAAGAGAAAGCCAAGGCGCTGTGGCAAAAATATTCAGAGCACCCGGCAGTGGTGAAGGTTAAGGCCCTTTTGGGGGTGAGCTCATGAAATACTTAAGCCTAGTTTTGATAACACTAATGATCAGCTCATGTAGCTTATTTCAGTCCAAACCTCAAGATACCACCAGCAAACCCCTGGACACATCACCCACCAATTGGGTCATCAAGGGAAAAATCGGCTGGCAAAACCCCAAAGACAACGGTAGTGCATCCATTCATTGGCTACAAAAAGAAGCGGATTTTACCCTCAAGCTGTTTGGCCCTCTCGGACAAGGCGGGGGAACCATTGAGGGTAATGACACGCAGCTCGCGATCACCCCAAAAGGCGAACCCACCACCTACTCTGAAGAGCCCGACCAACTCATGATGGATAGCTTTGGCTTTTTTGTGCCAGTAGAGAATCTGAGATACTGGGTTCGGGGGCTCGCAAACCCCAAGCAAGTGGCAACATCTATCAAATACAATGACAAAGACCCCGAAAGCCTTCAGCAAAACGGCTGGCAAATTCAGTATGATCGCATTAAAAGCGTCTCTGGCTGGCGGCTACCTCACAAACTGACGCTCACACACTCAGATGTGACCGTCAAACTGATCATTCATGAGTGGCAGTTATCTGAGGATTAACATGCTAAGCATCAAACTGCTATCTCCCGCAAAACTCAATCTTTTCCTTCATATCAATGGAAAAAGACCGGATGGGTACCACGAACTGCAAACCCTGTTCCAACTGCTAGACTATGGGGATCCATGCGAATTTGAACTTCGAACAGATGGCGAGCTTCAGTTATTTTGTAATATGGAGCTCGCCCCAGAAGAAAACCTAGCCTACCGAGCAGGTATGCTACTGAAAGAAAAGACCGGCTCGTCGTTTGGAGCCAATATCAAAATTAACAAGCAAATTCCTTCAGGGGCAGGCCTAGGTGGCGGCAGCTCTAATGCAGCGAGCACCTTGGTGGCTCTTAATTCCCTATGGAAAACCAAACTAAGCACTCATCATTTAATCGAGTTAGGGCGATCTTTGGGGGCCGATGTACCGGTGTTCATTGCCGGGCAAACAGCGTGGGCCGAAGGCATAGGAGAGCAACTCACCCCTCTTGAATTACCTGAGCAATGGTATTTAGTGATCAAACCCAACTGTCATGTATCAACTCGCAATATTTTTTCATCTTCGCAATTGACAAGAGACACGCCTCGCATTAAAGTAGCCACCTTCTTCGGGCAGGGCGGCAAAAATGATTGCCAAACCGTAGTATTAGAGCAGTACCCTGAGGTGAAAAGAGCATTTGACTGGCTTAGTTTAAGCAACAAAGCTCAACTTACTGGAACAGGATCTTGTATTTTTGCTTGTTTTAATTCAGCTGAAGAAGCACAAATAATGCTAGATAAGGCAAAGCCACATTGGGAATGCTTTATGTCGAAAGGTGTTAATCAATCGGATATAGCCTATTTGTGAAGATTTTGGGGTGTAGCCAAGTGGTAAGGCAGCGGGTTTTGATCCCGCCATGCGTAGGTTCGAATCCTTCCACCCCAGCCATATTGTTAAGACCTCCTCACTGGTAGGTACATACAGCGGTTACGTGCAAAGCCAGTAGGGTAACTTACTGGCTTTGTTGCTATTTACATTATGCAATCACTAAGACAAACCCGCTCACTCAATAGGAGAGCAACGTGACAGATTTAATGGTGTTTACAGGCAATGCCAACCCAGAGCTTGCAAAAAAAATCACGGATATCCTTAACATTCCCCTTGGCAATGCCACTGTCACCCAATTTTCAGATGGTGAAATTTGTGTAGAAATTAATGAGAACGTCCGCGGTAGCGATGTCTTTGTCGTGCAATCTACCTGTGCACCAACCCACAATAACCTGATGGAACTGATTATCATTGTTGACGCTCTTCGCCGAGCTTCCGCAGGTCGAATTACAGCCGTTGTGCCCTACTTTGGCTACGCAAGACAAGACCGCAGGGTACGGTCTGCTAGGGTACCTATCACCGCCAAAGTGGTTGCGGACATGATGGTTGGCGTTGGCATTGACCGAGTATTAACCGTTGACCTGCACGCCGAGCAAATTCAAGGCTTTTTTGACGTCCCAGTAGACAACGTTTATGCCTCACCAGAACTGATCACCGATATTAACAAGCAAGAGTATGAAAACCTATTGGTCGTATCCCCTGATATCGGCGGTGTTGTTAGAGCAAGAGCGCTAGCTAAACTGCTCAATGTTGATCTCGCTATTATTGACAAACGTCGCCCTGAAGCCAATGTTGCCGAAGTTATGCACATTATTGGCGATGTAAACAATAGAACATGCCTTTTGATTGACGACATGGTCGATACTGCCGGCACACTTTGCAATGCGGCCAAGGCCCTAAAAGAAAGCGGTGCGATTAAAGTTGTCGCCTATGCTACACACCCCGTGTTGTCAGGCAAAGCCATAGAAAATTTAAATAACTCTCAAATGGACGAGCTGGTCGTCACAGACTCCATTCCTTTGAGAGATGAAGCCAAACAATGCTCTCGCATCAGACAGCTCAGCTTGGCAAGTATGCTAGCAGAAGCCATGAGACGCGTTAGCAATGAAGAATCTTTAAGCGAGATGTTCCACTAATCTGGCTTGAGGTCAATGGCGCGTTAGCGCCCAATTAAACCGCAATTATTTGGTCGCGAATAATTGCAATTTACTGAGGAAATAACAATGTCAAATCAAGACTTTGTACTACAAGCCCAAGCGCGAGATAACGTGGGGAAAGGTGCGAGCCGCCGCTTACGTCGTGAACAGGATTTAGTACCAGGAATCATTTATGGCGCTAACAAAGCTCCAACCATGATCACCATAGCGCAGAAAGATCTCGTTAAACAACTTGAGAACGAAGCGTTTTACTCTCACATCGTCACCATCAATGTTGGCAGCGATAGCGAAAGTGTGATCTTAAAAGACCTTCAACGCCACCCTGCTCGTAATACCGTTTTACATGCAGATTTTTTACGCGTTGCCAAAGGCAAGAAATTAACCACCAAAGTACCCCTTCACTTTATCAACGAAGAGAAGTGTAAAGGCGTTAAAACTCAAGGTGGTATCGTTTCTCACAACCTTAATGAGCTTGAAATCACCTGCTTGCCGAAAGATCTACCTGAGTTTATTGAGGTCGACCTTATCAACCTAGAAGTCGGCAGCACTCTACACATTTCTGATATCACTCTACCAGAAGGCGTTGAATCAGTGGATCTTAGCCATGATCACGATCTAAGCGTAGCGAATGTGATCAAGCCACGCGGCATGAGCGATAGCTCAGAAGAAACTCAAGAAGGCGAAAGCTAATCTTGTTTGCTCGGCCTATGGCCGAGCAACCTTCAACTATGAGCATTCAATTAATAGCCGGTTTAGGCAACCCTGGTGCAGAATACGAGCACACCAGACACAATGTCGGTGCAGATCTAGTTCGCACTCTCGCCAATCAATATCAAGGCTCACTGCAAGCCTCAAATAAGTTTTTTGGGGAATCAGCAACGATCACGATAGATGGACAGGCTCTGCGCCTGATCATACCCAGCACTTACATGAACCTCAGCGGACAATCCGTTGGCGCCATAGCACATTTTTATAAAATACCGCCCGAAGCGGTATTGGTCGTACATGACGAACTGGATTTATCACCGGGAGTCGCTCGCTTCAAAAAAGGAGGCGGACACGGTGGACACAATGGCCTTAGAGACATCATTAAGGCCTTTGGCAATAACAATGACTTTGCCAGATTACGCATTGGCATCGGGCACCCCGGCAACGCCAAATTAGTGAGCCATTTTGTACTGTCCAAAGCACCCAGCAATGAACAAACAATGATTGACAATGCCATCAGTCGATCAATTCAGTGTCTTCCAACAGCCTGCAAGGGCAACTGGGAGATAGCGATGCAAGAACTTCATAGCCAAACCTGAACCATCAACATAACCAAGAAAGGCAATAGCAATGGGATTTAACTGTGGAATCGTCGGCCTACCCAATGTCGGCAAATCAACTCTCTTTAACGCACTGACTCAGGCTGGAATCGATGCCGAAAACTTCCCTTTCTGCACCATTGAACCCAACGCCGGCATCGTCTCAATTCCAGACCCCCGATTGGACCAAATCTCTGCGATTGTAAACCCACAGAAAATCATCCCCACCACGATGGAATTTGTTGATATTGCCGGGTTGGTTGCGGGCGCCTCCAAAGGCGAAGGTCTGGGCAACCAATTTTTAGCGAACATCCGCGAAACCCAAGCCATTGCCCACGTAGTGAGATGCTTTGAAGATGAGAATGTCATACATGTTGAAGGCAACATCAACCCCGCCGCCGATATAGACGTCATCAATACCGAACTCGCACTAGCGGATCTTGAATCGGCTGAAAAAGCTCTCGCACGAGTCACCCGAGCAGCCAAGGGACAAGATAAAGCCGCCATCGCTACCAAACAAGCTCTGGAAAAGATTATCCCTCACCTCAATGAAGCCAAACCATTGCGCTCAGCAGAGCTTACCGAAGACGATCTCGCTCAATTGAAATCTCTCAATATGCTTACGCTCAAACCCGTCATGTATATCGCTAACGTCGATGAAAATGGCTTTGAAAATAATCCATTTCTTGATCAAGTCAGAGAAATCGCACGCAACGAAAATGCCGTAGTCGTGCCCATTTGCAACAAATTAGAATCAGAAATTGCTGAACTGGATGACGAGGAAAAGCTCGAGTTTTTGAACGAGCTTGGCATGGAAGAACCAGGCCTTAACCGTGTAATTCGCGCTGGCTATGAGCTATTACGCCTGCACACCTACTTCACCGCTGGCGTCAAAGAAGTCCGAGCGTGGACCATTGCGCAAAACTCAACCGCTCCACAAGCCGCGGGTAAGATCCATACCGACTTTGAAAAAGGCTTTATTAGAGCCGAGGTAACCGGTTTTGAGGACTTCATCCAATACAAAGGGGAACAAGGCGCCAAAGAAGCCGGCAAATGGCGATTAGAAGGCAAGGAATATATTGTCAAAGACGGCGACATTATTCACTTCCGCTTTAACGTTTAGCATTAAAATGAAGAAGGGATTCTTAATAGCCAGCTTAGAGAGATTGTCTATACTTCGTTAAACAGTCCCTCTATGGTTATTTGGTTATGTTCTGGAAAAACTCCTCTAAGGAGCAATCTTTACGCAGCGAAGTCTCGCAATTAGAAACCCAAAATCGTGAATTACTTAAAGAGAATCAGAGGCTAATGGACGAGCTAGCCCTCTTGCAGACTCAAGTAATCGAAGCAAATAAAAGCAACCAAGCACATGAAGTCCAGATGATTCTTGATAGCTACCAAGGAATCGAGCGAATCCGTGGCAGCATTGCCTCCAGCAGCAGCAATATGCTCAACCAAAAGGATCACCTGAACTCACTAGAAAGCTACGACAATGCCAGCAATGCAATACGACAAACCCACTTAAACCTGGGACTCATTAGCGAAGACGCAAAAAAAAGCCACGAAAGCGTCATAAAGCTCAAGGGGGCGGCTGGGGAAATCACGAAATTTGCTGAAATCATCAACACCATCTCCGAGCAAACCAACTTACTCGCACTTAACGCAGCGATTGAAGCAGCCCGAGCTGGGGAAGCGGGAAGAGGTTTTGCGGTGGTTGCTGATGAGGTTCGATCCCTTGCACAAAGAGCCAGAGAGGCTAGCGGAGAAATCGGAGAGCTGGTGCATAAAATAGAACAGGACACTCAAACAACAGACTCCAGCATACGCTCCACCCTAGCCCGCTGCGAACACCTACAAGAAAGCTCTGAAGACGTACTTGCCACTATTGAACATGTGATAACCACCTCTAAAACGATGCATCACACCATACTGGAGGAAGCCGACGCCAGCCTTATAAATACCTTCAAAATAGACCACCTTTACTGGAAAGCCATGGTCTACCAAGCGTATATTGGCCAAGATTTTTCAGATAAGAACCTTGCATCTCACCAAAACTGTCGCCTTGGTCATTGGTACTACGAGGGAAATGGTAAGAAGCACTATAGTCACCATTCAGAATTTAAGCATCTCGAAGAGCCCCACCAAAAAACCCATGAGCTAGGACTATATGCCCTAGAGCTAGCAAGCAAAGGCAACAATACCCAAGCACGAAGTTACTTACAAGAAATGGAAAAAGCGAGCACACAGCTCGTTGAGCAACTGGATCGCTTCATAAAGAAAATAGCTCATTAAGCGATAAAAATTTATGAAAAATGGCGCCCAGCTATCTTGACAGGATCTTTTACTATCGCGATAATACGCGCCCTTGGCAAGGTAGCTCAGCTGGTTAGAGCACAGCATTCATAATGCTGGGGTCGGGAGTTCAAGTCTCCCCCTTGCTACCAAATCATTCAAAACCATTCGGGTTTGCAGACTGCCACCTCCAGGTGTCATTAACCATTTCATCCAAGCCAAGCTCAGCCTTCCATTGAAGCTCATCCCATGCAAGATCTGCATTGGCATAATATTCGGGCAAATCACCCTCTCTTCTGGGAGCAACCACATAATCGATCTTCTTACCACTGGCACGCTCAAATGCCGCAAGCACCTCAAAAACACTATAGCCACAACCAGTCCCTAAATTGTAGGCCCTGCAACCCTTTTGCGGCATCTTTTGGAGAGCTTGTACATGCCCCCTGGCCAAGTCCACAACATGGATATAATCTCGCACCCCAGTACCGTCTTTCGTCGGATAATCAGCACCATAAACATTCAAATGCGGCAGCTTTCCGACCGCCACCTGAGCAACATAAGGCAACAAATTATTCGGTATGCCCTGCGGATCTTCGCCAATCAAACCACTTGGATGAGCACCTATGGGATTAAAATACCTCAGCAAACTAACTGACCATTGGCTAGCTGGCTTAGAACAACAATCTCTAAGGATATCTTCAACCATTAATTTTGTACGCCCATACACATTACTCGCAGCCAGTGGCAAAGTTTCCACGTAGGGAACCGGCGCCTTATCGCCATATACGGTTGCCGAAGAACTAAACACTAAATTAAAGCAGCCATATTTTTCCATCATATCAAACAGCACCAAGCTACCCGACACGTTATTTTCATAGTAGTGGAGTGGAATTTGTGACGATTCTCCGACCGCTTTTAAACCAGCAAAATGCACAACCGCGTTAATATTATGGTTTTCAAAAACCGATGCGAGCGCGTTGGCATCACGGACATCCCCCTGAATAAAGGTAATTGACTTGCCAGTAATTTTTTCAACTCTGCGCAACGCTTCCTTTTTACTGTTAACTAAACTGTCGTAAACCAAAACTGAAAAGCCAGCATTTAGAAGCTCCACACAGGTGTGAGAACCTATGTACCCCGCCCCACCAGTCACCATTATTGCCATATCAACACCATCAACCTATTATTGCCCCATAAGATACCCTCTTTGAAGCCCCAAGCCAATTGATTTAGAAGTACAATATACAAAATTGCAGCTACACTTAAACATGTGGAAAGCGCCCCTGGAGGGCTGCAATCTCAGCGCCAAACAACTGAAAAAATCTTTAAAAATTATTGAGTTAGCCGCCACCAAAATTAATAAACTAATCTAAACAGAGAATATGTATAGAGCATTCGCACTCATATTAATCATTAGCTCTCTCGCTTACGCAGATCAACGGGAGACACTGGTGATTGGCGTCAGCGTCAACACAAGCAATGAAAGAGGTGTAGGTTATGCTATGTACAGAGGCATTCAAACAGCCGTTAATAAAATTAACGAAAACAATGAAAACGGCAAAGAAATTCAGATCATCCTAAAGAACCATAAAGACAACCCAGACCGAGCTCGTGATCACTTTAAAGAATTCGAAAACATAAAAAACTTAGTCGCTATTATTTGCGGGGACTCCACTCCAATAATTCAGTATAATTTAAAAACACTTAAAGATATCAACACACTTGTCGTTTCACCTTGGGCTCATATAGAGGACGAAGGCAACTCGATTATCAACTTTTCCATAAATTTAAGTGAGCGCACAAAAATAATACTATCGAATGCAAAATCACAAGGCTATAACAACATAGCCTTATTTACCGAATACAATCTACTTGGGATTAAACAAAATACAGAGATTTCCACAATCATAAAAGAAAATGACCTTAAAAAATCATTTGAAAGCTGGCTACACAGAGGTTCCAATGAATTTGGTCTTGAAGAGGCAACTAAGCACCCTGTAGACGCCATTCTTATCACCAACTATAGCATCCCTGCAGATAGGCTTATTTTGTCATTATCAAAAAACATTGATTTATCGAAAAAACCCATTTACCTTCTTCTTGAGACCCCTCTTAAACAAAGCACAATCATACAAACAAAAAACTTAGATTTAAGAGAGATAGGAATAAAAATAAAAACCCAAGATTCCAACAACCCACTATATGAAGAAGCATTTCAGCTAGCATTTGACGCCACTTTTTTGATTTACAAAAATCAGATCGGA
>CAXQRU010000026.1:0-30660 GCA_964226685.1 Polaribacter sp.
GGAGTCTCTGGCAATATTGGAAGAGCAAAAAAATAAGATTGAGGATCTTTAAAGGAAAAAGGGCCACGCTTTGTGGCCCTTTTACAAGCATTAGCTTAGAGAACTTTGACGATTAATGCCCACTTCATACAAGCGACCACCTAAATGATTCACATACAGTGACTCATCTTTTGGCAAAGTTTGTGGATCAAAATCAAGTTGCTTGGATGCTTCCATTTTTAATGAAATTTCTCTTTGATTGAGAGCTTCAGCGGTCAAATTGCTGGACGACCGACCACCTCTCATAATCAAAACACCAATGGCAATGACTATTCCAGGATATACCAGAAAATATTGCAAAAAGCTCAAGCCCTCATAAGGATTGTAATACACTTTATTCGGCCCAAAAATTAGAATCAAAAAACCAATAACCGTGATAACTCCACCTAGTAAGGTAATACCAGGATTACTTTCATTGAGTGGCTCGAGATTAAGTGTGAGTTGCGCGGGAAGCTCTTGTTGAGTGTATTTTTTTAATGCAGTAGACATAACTTTCTCCTTGTTAATCAATCATTGAAAGGCTATTTTATCAATTCTTCAATTAATTAGCTATTACAAATCCTTACAATCTAAGCCCCCAAAAATCCACTTCATAGGTAAGCGGCAATTTTCCTTCATTTCGATAACGCTCGTACCCCTCGGCCAAACGTTTAAAGGTTTGTTTCCCAGTGAGCGCTTGGGGCCTTGTTGAGTTCAAATTGCGTGCCCCCAGAGCCTTGAGTTCTCGCATAATGGTTTCCACTCGATCAAACTCTAATACGTATTGGCGATGAGAGTGTTGATCAATAGTCAAAGCCGCCTTATCAAAGGGCCGCTGCCAAGCCGAAGTTGGCAGAAACGAATTAACGTGAGTACTGTTAGGAGCAGCCTCTGCCCAAGCTGCAGCCAACTCCTTCAACGTCCCGTCACTTAAGGTCGAAAAGTAAATACGTCCTCCTGGCTTTAGCACACGCGCAAACTCTTGACACAATGTATCTAGTTGATAGCACCACTGCAAACTCAAGTTAGCAAAAATACAATCCACACTGTTCTGGGCTAAAGGCAGAAGCTCTGCATCACCACAGATATAGAGATCTTTGGCTCGCCTATTTTTAGCAAAACTCAGCATGCCTTGAGCCAAATCTAGGTTGATAATTTGCTTGGCGAACTGCTCTAAAGCATCCGAAAAATAACCGGTACCAGAACCCACATCCAACAAATGCTCTACCTTGCCATCCTGCATTGAATGCAATAACCGCTCGCCAACATCTCGCTGAAAATAGGACACTTGATCATAAGTACTCGCCGCTTGGCTAAAAGCGTGAGCAATGGCGCGCTTATCTATCATAGAAACCTCATGATAAATAGCCTTGAATGATCGGCCAAATCCGTTCAGGCTTGCCATGTAAATAGTGCCCAGCCGACTCAATCACATGACTTTGGTTGGCTCCAAGGCCCGCAATCGCTTGCGCCGCCGAGGAAGGCACTAGCGCATCCTTTTCCCCAAACAGATGCAGACCGGATATGGCTGACAAAACCTCTTTATTATCCAACGTAGATAGCATGGTGAGACCACCCAGCATTTCATCGGCCTCACTCATGGACACTTTTAACTGTTGCATTAACGCTCGAGACTCTGCTTCACCTTGAGTTTGCAAGTGCAAAAAACGATTGAGTGTTTTTATCGAATTCGTTTTAAAACGAGTATAAAAATCATCGAACACATCTTGAGCCATAGCGCTAGGCCAGTATGGCTGCTGCACAAAACAGGCATTACTGGCTAAGGTAATCAAAGCCGCCCCGCAACCTTTAGCCATTAACTGACAAGCGAGCATACCCCCCAAAGACCAGCCGATTAAAATGCTGTTGGGATCAATGATGTTTTGCAATTGAGTAAACAATTGCTCGGGGTCATTCCATAAATACGCGCCATCTACATTATTACCGTGACCCGGTAGATCGACCAACGTCAATGAGTATTGCTGTTCAAGAAAGGGGATTAACGGCTGCCACGACAAAGAGCTGCTGCCCCAACCATGCAGCAAGGTACAACGCCGAGAGGCTTGAGGATTTTCAAGTGTGTCAAACTTAAGCACACATCACCTCAGCCACGTTCAACACCAATTGCTCCACAACGTCAGGCTCATGCTCGGAACATAAAGTAATTCGAAGCCGGGCACTGCCCTTTGGTACGGTGGGTGGGCGAATACAACCCACCAAAAAACCACGTTGTTTTAAAGCCTCAGATACGGCCAAGGTTTGAGCCTCACTGCCCGTTAATACCGGCTGAATTGCGCTATGAGATTCCATCATGGGTATGGCGTGCGCGTGGGCTAGCTCACGAAATTGCTGAATTCGCTTAGCAAGACGGACACGCCGCTGCGGCTCTTGCTGAATAATGTCTAAAGCCTTAAGGCTGGCTGCTGCGGTTGCGGGGGGTAATGCCGTGGTATAAATATAGGGTCTGGCCAGTTGAATTAAGCTTTCAATCAATACACTAGAACCAGCGACAAACGCACCCAAACTGCCAAAGGCTTTACCGAGTGTACCCATCAAAATCGGCACCTGGCTTTGATCAAAGTCTTCTACGCAACCGGCTCCACGCTCGCCCAATACGCCAATGCCATGGGCATCATCCACCATCAATACCGCTTGGTAACGATTGGCCAAATTCACTAACGCCGAGATAGCCGCCACGTCACCATCCATACTAAAGACACCATCGGTCACGATAAAGGCTTGCCCCGATTGCTGCTGGTCACGTTTTAATAAGCTTTCGAGTTGGTCTAGATCATTGTGTCGATAACGAATCAACTCAGCCCTCGATAATAAGCCACCATCAAGCAGCGAAGCATGATTCAAACGGTCTTGATAAATGCGATCACCGCGCTCGGCCAAAGCGCTTAAGACGCCGACATTGGCCATGAAACCGGTGGAAAATAATAAGGCGCGCTCACGGCCACAAAACTTGGCCAAGGCCTCTTCTAGTTGATGATGCAGTTGTTGATGGCCAGACACCAGATGCGATGCCCCACTGCCACAACCAAATTTTTCAAGCGCCTCCCGGCTCGCCAAAATCATGTCTGGATGACTGGCCAAACCCAAATAATCATTACTGCAAAAGTTATGGTACTCGCGCCCCTCTATATTGAGCGAAACACCTTGACCAGAGTTTAATGATACGCGAGTGCGATAGTGATGCGTCTCTTGGCGCTTGCTCAGTAAACGTTGCAAGCGCTGCTCCAAAATCATGATTAGCCGGCCGCGTTGTAGTAGAGATTTGACTCGGTTGCTTGTTTAGGCACCCAATGATCCACGCCTTCACCTGGCTGATAATCTTCAGGTTGTATACCCAATCGCTGAAATAACAGCTGGTCTTTATCGGCTCCGGGGTTGGCGGTTGTCAACAGTTTTTCGCCATAAAAAATAGAATTAGCACCCGCGAAAAAGGCCATGGCCTGCTGCTCATCACTCATGGTTTCTCGGCCCGCCGATAAACGCACGTGGGACTTTGGCATCATAATACGAGCAACGGCGATGGTGCGAATGAATTCTAATGGATCTAGATCCTCGACCGAATCCAAAGGCGTCCCCGCCACTTTCACTAACTGATTAATCGGCACGGATTCGGGAGGCTCAGGCAAATTGGCCAGCGATAATAATAAACCGACTCGATCCTTTTGCTCTTCCCCCATCCCAATAATACCGCCCGAACACACCTTCATACCCGCTTGGCGAACATTGCCTAGTGTATCTAGGCGATCTTGATAAGTGCGAGTGGTAATAATGTCGCCGTAGAACTCTGGTGAGGTATCAAGGTTGTGGTTGTAATAATCCAAACCAGCATCGGCCAACTGCTGGGCCTGATCATCGTCGAGCATCCCCAAGGTCATGCAGGTTTCTAAGCCCAACGCTTTCACGGACTGCACCATTTGCGTCACATAAGGCATATCGCGCGCCTTGGGCGATCGCCAGGCAGCGCCCATACAAAAGCGCGTAGCGCCCTTGGCTTTGGCCGCTTTGGCCTCTTCCAGCACACGTTCAATTTTCATTAGGGCTTCTTTTTCAAGCCCGGTATCATAGCGAGCACTCTGCGGGCAGTACTTGCAATCTTCGGGGCAGGCCCCAGTTTTAATAGAGCATAGGGTACTCACCTGCACTCGATTAGGGTCAAAGTGCTCGCGGTGAATGCTGTGAGCCTTGAAAAGTAAATCATTGAACGGCAAGGCGAATAAGGCCTCAACCTGGGAACGTTGCCATTGCATTAGGGCACCTTTATGGTCTACTGTAGAGAATTCGGTGCCTTATGGTAGCGGGTTGCCAACCGCTGTCAACTAGAAAAAGCGTTTTTGGTTGACAACTCACAAACAAAAAGGAATTTAGCCATGATATCCCTTCCCAAACTGCCCCATTGGTGTTTAATGTGCGACCGCAAGCAGTCTCAACGCGTCTGCCAAGACTGTCAAGATCTCATCTCCAAACCTCTAATTCAGTGCCAACAATGCGCCCTACCCATTGGCGAGCCGGGCACCTGTGGGCAGTGTTTACAAACACAACCAGCATTTGATCATGCCTTATGTGCCTATTTTTATGAGGCACCCATCGATAAAATGATTCACCAATTTAAATTTCAAAGAGACTTAATCACAGGCCGCTGGCTGGCACAGCAACTGGCGGAGCACCTAGCCTTAAATAAGGCCCAAGCAGATCTGCTCATCCCCACACCACTGCATTGGCGCCGGCAATGGACACGCGGCTTCAATCAAAGCGCTCTGCTTGCCAAAGTCATTGGCCAATCACTAAGCATTACGCAATACCCTGCAGTAAAAAAACACAAACATACACCCATGCAACACCAGCTCAGCAAACATCAACGACAAAAAAACCTTAAGGCAAGCTTTGTCGTAAAAAATCCTGAGATGATCATCGACAAACACGTGGCAATCATCGATGATGTATTAACAACGGGAACAACGGCTCATACACTGGCCCAGCATTTAAAAGTAGCTGGCGCAAAAACCGTTAGCATTTGGGCTATCGCCAGAGCTTGTTAATTAATAAAGGTTTTTCATGGTCAACGACATTATCAAACACAAAGTCATTAATACCGGCTATTTAGGCTTGCTTCCTTTTTTTGCAGGCGCCTTAGGGCCTTGGGTTTTTATCGAGCAGGAATCTCAGTTTGTTGAATTTTTTACGATCTATTCTTTTATTATTCTCAGTTTTATGGCCGGTTGCGCTTGGGCTTATGGCGTTTTTGCTGGAGCCAGTCATCCGCAGTTCGCCATCAATCTCGGTCTTAGCATCATAGGCGTAGCGTTGGTCGCCAGCCTAACTCCAACTCTAGCCAGCATTGGCCTACTGGCTTTTGGATTTTTCTTACTGTGGTTTGGTGAAAAACTCTGGCTTGCCCAAGACTACCCCGATTGGTACCAACAATTGCGGCATAAATTAACCTGGATTGTTATCGCCTGTCATATGCTGACCGTTTGGAATATCATACATACTCCTCTCACTCGATAAGAAGGCTGCACTCATGCATACCGTAACTTTTTTAGACAGAGACACCATCGACCCCAACATAGTGATTGAAATACCCCCCAATGTTGAGTGGCAAAACTATGATCAAACCGATCCTAGTGACGTCGTTGAGCGCCTTAAACATAGTGATATTGTGGTGACCAATAAAGTCGAACTGATGGCGGATGTATTAAAAGAACTGCCCTCACTCAAACACATCGCACTGACTGCCACGGGCATGAATAATGTCGATCTAAACTACTGCCAAGAGCATGGGATCAGCGTCAGCAATGTCAAAGGTTACGGTTCCATTAGTGTGGCCGAGCATGGCTTTATGATGCTACTGGCTCTAAGACGAAACTTACTTTCTTATGTAAAGGATGTGAACGCCGGCCTATGGGAAAGTAGCGATAAATTTTGTCACTACCCTGAGCCTCTGTACGATCTTGATGGCACGACCTTAATGCTGGTTGGCAAAGGCGATATAGGACAAACCTTAGCAAAAAGAGCCGAAGCTTTTGGGATGAATGTCCTATGGGCCGAGCGCAAAGGAGCCAGTTCGATTCGGCCCAGCTATACCGCGTTTGAGCAAGCCATCCAAGAAGCCGATCACATCATGTTAAGCTGTCCGCTTACGGAGAGCACTAAAAACTTGATTGGAGAAAACGAGTTTCAGCAAATGAAAGCCAATACCGTGATCATCAATCTGGCTCGCGGCGGCATCGTGAATGAACAAGACTTTGTCAATGCCATTGAACAAGGCACCATTGCTGGTGGCGCCACCGATGTAGCCGAACAAGAACCCCTGACAAGCAACAGCCCATTAACCAGACTCAAGCACCGTAATAACGTCATTATCACGCCTCATGTCGCCTGGGCCAGTATGAAAGCCCAAACACGATTGATGCGTGAGGTGGTCAACAATATTCAAGGGTTTATTAAATCGAGTCCCTAAGGTGCGATACCTGGGAGTTTTATTTCACCTCTGTGGTAATAAGGGATCACGGGCTCATTTTTCATAAAGATCGTACCTTTGATCTCATAGCTTTTAACACCCGGCTTTTGGAGACTTTTTAGGAGATGAGCAATATCCTCTGAGTACGATAATGTCACGGGAACCGTCACTAAGCGAACTTTTTTGGCCGGAAAAACTTCAGACTGTACGATTTTTCCCGTTAAGGGCGCCTGTCCTGCAATACTCACATAATACTCAATACCCTCAACATTAAGGTCACTGTCATTAATATTGGCCACCATAAAACTCACATGCACCGTCACCCCCTCCAAATTGAGCGAGGCGATCATAATATGACTGACTGCAATTTTAGGTGTTAAATAATTTCCATAAACACTCGTAGCCGACAGCCACAACATAAACACACAACAATATTTCATTAAGGTTTTCAAATCATTAACTCACTTACTGGCCGGGTTGCAGACCACACTGCGCAAGCAATTTTTGCCAGCGCTTAGTGTGGTCGGCGACTTTTATTTGAAACTGATACCACTCACTCTCATCAGACTGGTACAAAGTATGCCAAAATTTTGCAAAAGAGTCAGGCACTGGTAAGCCTTCTTGCAATTGATCCAGTAAGCCAAAGACCTTACTGGATTGTTGATAGACTTTCGCGATATAAGGCTGAATCTCACCAATATAGAATTTAAGAAAGACCTTATGCATAATTTTTGATTGCTCATTTGGGCGCAAATTGGGGCAAAGGGGTTGTTCGTTTAAACGATAATCCAGTAGTTGATTAGCTGCATCAATGTGCTGGTTCACCAAGGCCATCGATTGGCGTAACTGCCCCACATATTCCTGAGAACCCACTATAGCCAATAAGCTTTCAAAAGTGTCGGCATTTAATTGCTTTCTATCCTTGGCCAAATTAATCGACTCTAGTGCGTCATACAAACGATTGGGTGGCGATTGTGACTCGGCTATGGTTAATGGCTCAGCACTTAGCGAAAATAAATGGATGAACTCTTGACCAGCAAAGGTCGCATTGAAGAACTGGTTTAGCCAGTATTTTTCTTTATGCTCAAGCGCTAGGCGTAACTGAGAAATTAACTCACTGCTCCCATTATTCGCTTTCAGTTGCTCAATGCACTCCTTAGCAAGAGGAATAAACCTGGCATCGTAAAGCAAGCGCTGGGAATGACCACTCATTCGGCCCATACTGCTATTGCGCTCCCCCAACAATCGCTGCAAATTACATTGAGATAGCTTTAAAAAATCCAGCAAATCCATATTCAGTAAGGGTATCTCTAACAGCAACTGCTTTTTGTGAGGGTAATAGCGTGTAAATTTTTGATCACTAACAGTGCCTTGATCAACATCCAAACTATTCGATAAACGATATTGATAATTCTCAAATATTGAATCGGGTGTTTTTTCCGTAGAGCACGCGGCTACAAAAATAACTAAAAGAAGAAGACTTTTAATAACAACTCTCATACTGGGCTACTTTAAAAAAACGAAGGCCAGAGATTCAGAGCACTAAGGAAGCAGACTGCATGACACAAAACATAATCGCTGCTTAGAAACGCTCTTTGTTTTCCATACGCTTACGATCACTTTTTTTGAGAAGCACATACACCGACCCCAAGCCTCCATGACGTTTTAACGCAGAATGGTAAGCAAGAACCTCCGGCATTTCTTTCAACCAATGAGCAACCGCACTTTTTAATACCGCCGGCTGCTCGCGTCCCTCTCCCTTACCATGGGTAATTAAGCCGCAACGAATATCGTGAATCATACAATCACGTATAAATTGATATACCTGCCGGCGAGCTTGCTCTAGTGTTTGGTTGTGTAAGTCTAAACGCGCGTCTATGGGGTATTTTCCAAGGCGCAGTTTTTTATGAACTCCATGCTGAACACCCGGGCGTTGATAGTTGAGCTCATCAAGTGGATCTACCGGGGGGATATGATCCCCAGCCAGCGGATCTTCGCATTCAGCCTCAGTAACCGCCGCCGCACGGCGATTGGCCAAAGTCTGAGCACTTTGATGAGCACTTTGCAAGTTGACTTTTGGGTTAACTTTTAGAGGCTTTACATCACCTAGAGAGATTCGAAAAATATCGTCATCTGACATGCCAACTACCTCAACTGACCCGTGCTATTTCATCCTAATTCCTCAACGCTTGCAAAGCAACCCTGCTGATCACTCCAGGGGCAATTAGCCCCTTAAACTCTATACTTCCGCACTCATGCGGTTGGCAATCAGCTCATCAACCACACTCGGATCCGATAAGGTTGATGTATCGCCCAAATTATCCAGCTCATTGGCGGCTATCTTGCGCAATATTCTACGCATAATCTTACCAGAACGAGTTTTAGGTAAGCCAGGAGCCCACTGAATAATATCGGGCTTAGCAATGGGGCCAATTTCTTTTCGGCACAAATCAATTAAGGCTTGCTCTAAGGCCTCTGAAGTCTCCACTCCCGCCATAGGCGTCACATAGGCATAGATACCTTGCCCCTTAATATCATGCGCAAAACCGACCACAGCGGCCTCGGCCACATCGGGATGCAAAACCAGAGCGCTTTCAATTTCAGCCGTTCCCAAGCGATGACCACTGACATTAAGCACATCATCCACTCGCCCAGTAATCCAGTAGTAACCGTCTTCGTCTCTTCTCGCACCATCGCCCGTAAAGTAATAACCCGGATAGGTTGAAAAATAGGTATCTACCAAACGTTGATGATCGCCATAAACTGTACGGATTTGAGAAGGCCAACTGTGCTTAATGGCTAAACTGCCCTCGCCAGGGCCAGTAATTTCTTGGCCGTTAGTGTCAAGCAAGACGGGTTGCACCCCAAAAAATGGCAAGGTAGCTGAACCGGGCTTGGTCTCCGTTGCCCCGGGCAGTGGCGTCAACATATGACCACCGGTTTCCGTTTGCCACCACGTATCGACAATCGCACATTGCCCTCGGCCAATTTTACGGTGATACCAGACCCAAGCCTCTGGATTAATTGGCTCGCCGACTGTACCTAATATACGCAAGCTCTCCAAGGAACAGTTTTCAAGCCATTGATCGCCCGCCCCCATCAAGGCTCTAATCGCCGTGGGCGCCGTATAAAACGTGTTAACCTGATGTTTATCGACCACCTCCCAAAAGCGCGCTGGGGTTGGGTAAGTGGGCACGCCTTCAAACATTAAGGTCGTTGCACCGTTCGCTAACGGACCATAAACAATATAGGAGTGCCCCGTGACCCAGCCTACATCGGCGGTACACCAATAGACATCGTCTTCTCGTAGATCAAACACATAGTAGTGCGTCATTGCCGCATAAAGCAGATAACCTGCCGTGGTATGAAGCACACCTTTTGGCTTACCCGTAGAGCCTGAGGTATAGAGAATAAATAAGGGATCTTCCGATGCCATTGATTCTGGCTCACACTGATCACTGACGCCTTTTACCGCCTCACCATAATGTACATCTCGCCCCTCTTGCCAATTCACATTGGCACCCGTTCTCTGCACGACCAAACAAGTGTGAACATTAGGACACTGCGCCATAGCCTCATCAGCATTCACTTTTAGAGGAATGGTTTTGCCGCCACGCACGCCCTCATCGGCGGTGATGAGCACCTGGCAATCAGAATCCAAAATGCGATCTCTCAACGCATTCGGAGAAAAACCACCAAACACTACCGAATGAACCGCACCAATTCGCGCACAGGCTAGCATCGCATAAGCGGCTTCTGGAATCATCGGCATATAAATACACACACGATCGCCTTTTTTTACGCCTCGATCGCGCAGAACATTGGCTAAGCGATTTACACTCGCCGCCAACTCTGAGTAACTAATATTTTTTGATTGCGAAGGATCATCTCCCTCCCAAATAATGGCTGTTTTATTGGCGTGCTTGGCAAGATGTCGATCAATGCAATTTATTGTGACATTTAACTCTCCACCATCAAACCAGCGAGCCTGTCCTTGATGTAAATCTTGCTCAAACACTTGCTCAAACGGTTTATTCCAGCTTAAAAAACGACTAGCCTGCTCTGACCAAAACTGATCCGGTTGCTCTATAGATTGTGCATAGAGTGTTTCATAAGCGGCTTTATCGAGATGGGCTTTTGCCAACGCAGGCGGCACAGGATAGCGATCAGACATAGCAGGATGGCTCCAGGGGATTATTATTTTGGCTAGGGTACCATGTTGCAACGTAAACTCAAGCGCGGCTAAAAATTTTGTGTATTTGATGTTATAACCATTTAATTTGACGAGCCACTTCACAAATTAGTACTATTGGCGCCTAAATGGAGCAATTATGTTGATATTTGTTCCCAATCACGCTTTCATACATAGTACACCAATGACTCCGATCATATTTTCCCGCTTCAGGAGCTTGTTGGCATAATCAAATATTCACTAATTTAAGGTTTTTTCATGGGTATTAAAACGCTATTGGTAGCGCTTTGCTTAAGTATTTTTTCTTTAACAAGCTACGCTTTAAATCCCATTATTGTCGATGCGGATGGTAGCGGTGGTATTGGGGCTTGGCAAACTTCTGGAGGGGCCGATCCTTACGCCGGTAGCTCTATTTACAGTACCGGCAACAATAGCTCCTATAGTTGGGATCTCAACATTGAAATTCCTGGAGAGTATGAATTATTTGTCTGGTGGACTTACTATAATAACCGAACAACTGAGGCTCACTATCAGTTCGATACTGACACACGACTCGAAACCATCATTATTGATCAAAGGCAACAGAGCCAAGCGGGTCAATGGGTCAGCCTCGGGCGCTTCCCGCTTTCAAGCATCACGACCATTACCGTGAGCAACCCAAGTGGAGTTGGCACTCTCAGCGCCGATGCTGTGAAAGCGCAACTCATAGAAACCAATCAAACCTCGCAATCCATCATTGCCGATGCTGACCAACAATATGGTGGCGTGGGCAGCTGGTCACTTTCCAGCGGCCCCAACCCCTATAATGGCAGCTCGCTGTACAGCTCTGGCAGCGGCAACTCCTATAGCTGGAATTTATCAACACAGTCAACCGAGTATGAAATCTTTGTTTGGTGGACTTACTACAACAATCGCACAGTAGAAGCTCAATACCAATTTAATACCAGCAACGGAATTGAAACCGTCCTCATCAATCAACGCGATGAGCAACAAGCAGGACGATGGCTTAGCCTTGGACGTCATCAGTTGTCAAACTCAACCACGATTACCGTCAGCAACCCAAGTGGTGAAGGTACGTTAAGTGCTGATGCGGTGAAGCTTGAGCCAGTTATAGATAGCACCCCCAATCAACCACCGGTCACAGAACCACCCAGTGAACCCCCAAGTGAATCAGTTATCACGGTGGATGCCAATGCAAACAACGGTATAGGGATCTGGGCCCCCTCCAGCGGCCCTAACCCCTATAACGGCAGCTCGATTTACAGCTCGGGCAGTGGTAGTTCTTACCAATGGGATATCACTATTGCAAGTGCAGGAGTATACGAGCTTAGAGTTTGGTGGACTTATTGGTCGAATCGAACCACAGACGCTCACTACCAATTTAATACGGCCAATGGAAGCGAGACCGTTGTTATTAATCAAAGAGACGAAAGCCAGGCTGGTCAGTGGGTCAGCCTTGGGCATTATTCTTTATCAGCTGGAACGACCTCAATCACCGTCAACAACCCCAGCGGAGTTGGGACATTGAGTGCTGATGCAGTGCAAGCCCTAGTATCGAATTCAGATCCAACCTCCCCACAAGAACCTGAGCCAAAACACTCAAATGTATTTATCGATGACTTCACCAGCCTAGATAGCTTTGTCGGCTATGTGACTAACAATCCCAGCGCCTTACCCGATGTCAGTTATTATAATGGCCGCTATCGAGCCGTCTTAACCGATAACACTAATGATATTACCCTGCATTTTCGGAACAAACAGGGGCGACTTGATGCCAGGTTAGCTCACTTTCCATTTACCGCCATTGCTCGCAATATAGGTATTGGGCAAGTATCTAACTCCCAAACCCCACCATCTCATCAAGACAGACCGTATATTTTTGCAGGCTTGCAGGTTCATGTCACCGATTTGGATTCACGTAATTCATCTCATGTGGTTGTGGGACATAGAGGGGGCACTTACCGAACCATCGAAGGTAAAAATACCGTCAATGGTTCATCTTCGGTCAATGATGAAGGCACGAACGCCAGCAGCAGCGGTCGAGCGGATATTATGATTGTAGGCACGGCTGATCGTCGTTTGGTTGTCTATTGGCAAGCACCTAACTTAAACTGGAACACCCAGCCCGATAATTGGCAGCTTTACAGAGGCACTGGTCAGCTACCTGGCACAGCTCCAAACTATGGCGAGTCTGTTTATGTAGGGCTAATCACCTACGCCCAAGGAACCAATGGATTGCCATTTGTGGGCACGGCGGATTACTTTTCAATTACTGAGTAAATTTTCAACCAGAAGGAGGCTCTTCGAGCCTCCTAAACACCTCTTAAACAAACTAATCAGCGGGCTTGACCCTCACAAAATTTCCTTCCATAACTGTTTTAAATTTTATCTCTTCACGGGCATAACATTGTTGACCCACGGCGGAAAAGTCAGAGAAATTCCAACGATGAAAATAATGATAAACAGCCTGACCCTCGTGCAACAACAGCAGTACAGTCTCGTTATCTTTCAGTAATTTCACATCGACACCCGTGATAACATCCACTTTTTCTTTAGCTGTATTTGGAAGAATAATGCAAAGTTGATCCCAATGTTCTAATTTGGAATTCATGCAAGGCTCAAAATGTTCAGCTTCTATTTTGGCTGGAATTCCAGGCAAAATAAACTCATGCTCTAGACGCCCTTGATAGGCACACTGCCCTAGGACTCTAGTGTCAGCAAAACTCGAGTAGGACCATAGCAAACTCACCAGTGCTATGGATAATTTTCGGCAATTCAATTTCATGAGCTATTAAACAACAATCACGAAAAGTTAAATCGAAGGAATTATAATTTTGACTACGCCCAGCACAAGACCGGGCGAAAAAAGACACAAATTAGGCAATTTGCACAGGAATAGTATTGGCCGTGCGCTCAATTTGATTACGCTCATCCAAATAAACCAGCTTTGGTTTGAAGTTGGCCATTTCTTTTTCATCAAACTGACCATAAGCGGCAATAATAACACGGTCAGACACTTGCACCTTTCTCGCGGCCGCACCATTCATAGAAATAGTACCTGAACCCGCTTCCGCTAAAATCACGTAAGTGGTAAAACGCTCACCATTATTGACATTGAGAATATCAATTTGCTCGAATTCTCTAAGCCCGGCTAGTTTCACCAAATTCTCGTCGATAGCGCAAGAGCCATCGTACCAAAGCTCGGCTTGGGTAACAGTTGCCATATGCAATTTGGCTTTTAATAGGGTGGTCAACATGACGGGGTTTGCCTCATACTTTAAAACGGCGCCATAATATCATAGATAAACATGAGGGCACAGTGCTCGAGATCAATGGTTGGGAAAATGGATATTATCAATCAAGCGGGTGTTTTTGGCATACATCGCCCCTAAGATCACCACCTCTGGGCTATCGGCGGCGGCCGGTTCAAGGGTATCGGCATCGCAAATATTGAGATAATCAGGCCGAAAGCCCGCCTCGATAAGCCTTGCCTTACCCTGCTCCTCCAAAGCAAAAAAAGGCTCTTTCGCCGCCAATACTTGCTCCTTTAGCCAAACAAGAGTTTCTTGCAATACTACCGCACGAACACGTTCGCTTTGGCTCAAAAAGCTATTGCGAGAACTCATCGCCAAGCCATCTGACTCACGAACAATGTCACCCGGCACTATTGTAACCGGGATGCAAAGGTCAGCCACCATCCGGCGAATAACGGCTAACTGCTGAAAATCCTTCAAACCGAATACGGCTTCGTCAGGTTGCACAATATTAAATAATTTACTAACAACCGTAGTCACTCCTTCAAAATGGCCTGGGCGACTAGCACCGCAATGCATATCGGTCATAGAAGGCACAATGACGCGCGTTTGATCCGCCATACCATTGGGATAAATTTCATTGTCATGAGGCGTAAATAATAGATCACACTCAACCTCTGTGAGCTTTTGTATATCCTCCACCATGGTACGAGGGTATTGATCCCAATCTTCATTAAGCCCAAACTGCAACGGGTTCACAAAAATACTGGCCACAACACAATCGCAGCGCTGCTTAGCTTGCCTGACTAGGGCCAAATGCCCCTGATGAAGATTGCCCATGGTAGGCACAAAACCAATAGTTTTACCTGCAGAGCGATACTTATCGAGCGTTTGTCGTAATGAGGGAATATGTTGAAATACTTGCATAATCAGTCGTCTGGCCGCATATAGTCTGGCGCTAGGTTTTCAAAACGAGTGTACTTACCTACGAAGGCCGCCCGACAGGTGCCAATTTCACCGTTACGCTGCTTACCAATAATTAGCTCGGCGACCCCTTTATCAGGGCTGTCTTCGTTGTAATACTCATCTCGGTAGATAAAAAGAATAATATCAGCATCCTGCTCAATCGCACCCGATTCACGCAGATCTGAGTTCATTGGGCGTTTATTCGGGCGCTGCTCAACACCACGATTTAACTGCGAAAGTGCAATCATTGGGCATTCATACTCTTTAGCCAACGCCTTCAACGAGCGCGAAATCTCTGAAATTTCTTGCGTGCGCCCCTCGGAAGGGCCACTGGTTTGCATCAACTGAAGATAATCCACCATAATCAAGCCAGGGTCACCGTGCTCACGAGCAATGCGCTTGATTCGCCCTCTCATATCCTGGGGCGTCAACGCTGGGGTATCATCGATAAAGAGCTTTGATCCCTTCATCTTTTGAACGGCCGCCGTTAATTTGGGCCAATCTTCTTCGGTGAGTTGGCCGTTACGAATTTTGCCTTGATCAATTTTGCCAACTGAGGACAACATCCTCATCACCAACGATTCAGAGGGCATCTCCATACTGAACACCAGCACGGGTTTGGGCTGACTGAATAGAGCGGCTTCCACAAAGTTCAAAGCCAGGGCCGTTTTCCCCATCGAAGGACGAGCCGCTAGAATCACCAAGTCGCCCTTCTGCCAGCCCGAAGTACGTTGGTTGAGTTCCGTTAACCCTGTATGCAAACCCGTTATATCGCTTTCAGAACGAAATAATTCATCAATGCGCTCAACGGTATTCTTCAAAAGCCCATCGACGCCAACCAAGCCCCCTTCTTTTGGGCGGTCTTCAACAATTTCTAACAGGCGTTTTTCGGCGAGCTGCAGCAGATCATCGGCATCAAGCCCTGAGGGGTTGTGCCCGGTACGAGAGATTTCATTGGCCACCCCAATGAGTTGGCGTACCGTCGAGTGCTCCCGAACAATGCGCGCATAGGCCGTTATATTGGCCACACTTGGGGTATTTTTAGAAAGCTCAGTTAGATAAAGCAGACCGCCCACCGATTCGAGCTTTTGATGGCGAGAAAGCGCCTCTGAGATGGTGACCACGTCGAAAGGCTGTTCGGCTTCGGCGAGCTTTTTCATCATCTCAAAAATGACTCGATGCGAGTCTCGATAAAAATCTGAGGCTGAAATGATTTCACAGACCGAATCAAAGGGTTGAGCTGAAAGCATCAAGCCCCCGAGAACAGACTGCTCAGCCTCCAAGGAATGAGGCAATGGCGCCTCCTTAGGAGCTGACACTTCAGACAAGTCCATATCCAAGTCGTATTCGCTGTACATATCTTGCATTTATTTATGACTCGCCATCAAAAAGTGACTTCACCTACGCTTGTGCTATCATGAGATCGCTCAATTACCTGAAATCATGTGCCATTATGCCGTTCACTGCTTCTCATATCGCCGCCATTATCCCATTGTGTTGGTTCAAAAAGTTTTCCATTTCGGCGCTCGCAATAGGATCAATGATACCTGATTTTATTTTATTTTACCCCATCAGTGCCTATTCTTTTACGCATAGCATCCTAGGTTTACCTCTATTTTGCCTACCGATTGGGCTCATGGTATATCTGTACTTTGAACACATCGGAAAATACTTTTGTATCGATGTTCTCCCCCGATATATTCAACGACGACTACAACACTACAGACAGCCAGCCACAAGCCACAATTGGTTAATGATTGCCTGTAGTTTATTAATTGGCGCCTCTACTCATGTTTTTTGGGATGGCTTCACGCACTCTACGGGCTGGGCAATCAATTTACTGCCTATACTCAATGAACCAGTAGAGGTTCTCAGCGCAAGCATCCCCATGCATGGTTTTTTGCAGCATATTAGCTCCGTCATCGGGCTGATCGTCGTATCGCTAATAGCCATGATTGTGCTCTACCGCCAACCTTTTACCCAAGATACTCACGCCCTA
This sequence comes from Polaribacter sp., assembly GCA_964226685.1. Taxonomy (GTDB): domain Bacteria; phylum Pseudomonadota; class Gammaproteobacteria; order Pseudomonadales; family Cellvibrionaceae; genus CAXQRU01. The sequence continues at coordinate 16,905 of CAXQRU010000026.1, forward strand.
CCACTGATGATAAGAATGGTGATTACCTGCAGTTTTCTTTTAATACCGCTCTGCGTCCTAGCATTTCACTGGATCAACGGGAGCAACCTCATTAGCGCATTAACACAAATGGTAATTGACACGTTAACCATTGGAATTAGCCTACTCTTTGCTTACTCTTTGGGGTACTGGCTATATCTGAAAAACGCCAAAACAGAGAGCACAAAACCTTTGGCCCAATAAAAAAGCAGCCAAATGGCTGCTTTTAAAAGGCACGTTACTCGAAAATTACTCGGCCGTAATTTTCAAGGTAATGGTTTGAGTGACTTCACTATGAACCTGAATATCAACTTCATACTCACCGACTTCACGCAATGCACCTTCTGGCAAACGAACTTCTGACTTTTCTACTGCATGGCCAGCGGCTGTTAGGGCATCAGCAATGTCGCGTGTGCCGATAGAGCCAAACAGTTTGCCTTCATCACCGGCATTAGCGGTAATTTCAACAACCAACTCAGCCATTGCTTGCGCGCGAGTTTGAGCTTGTTGTTTACGCTCAGCAGCAGCGGCTTCAAGCTCAGAACGACGAGTCTCAAACTCACTTACATTGGCTGCTGTGGCAGGCAATGCTTTACCCTGGGGGATTAAATAGTTACGGCCAAAACCGCTTTTCACACTAACTTGGTCACCAATGTTGCCTAAGCGACCTACTTTCTCTAATAAAATAACATCCATCACAAAACCCTCTTAATCATTGACCGCTTCACAAGCGGCGACGAAAATCTATTGGCCAACGCGGCAATACTATTGTTGCGGTAACTGATCCCTCAAACATTCCTAATCTCAGCGACCAGAGCCACAACAATCGCTTCTTTGCGCCCAAACCATTGACTGTTTGGGCTTCACAAACGTTTAGTGATCGTGACCGTCTGTGTATGGCAATAATGCCAAGAAACGAGCGCGCTTAACTGCTGTAGCCAACTGACGCTGGTATTTAGCAGTGGTACCAGTGATGCGGCTAGGTACAATTTTACCGGTTTCGGTAATGTACGCTTTCAACGTTTCTAGATCTTTATAATCGATACGCTTGATGCCTTCGGCTGAGAATCGACAAAATTTACGACGTCTAAAAAAACGGGCCATGATTACACCTCCTCTTCTTCGGTTTCAATTTCATCGCTATCGATCAAATCATCACTATCATCTTCTTCTTTGCGAGAACGACGGTCTTTATTGTCTTTCTCAGCTTTCAAAATGGGCGAATCTTCAGTGACAGCTTCATCTTCACGGATGATAAGGTGACGCAAGATGGCATCGTTATAACGGAAGGTGGTGGACAACTCTTCAAGAGCTTCTTCACCACACTCAGCGTTTATCAAAACGTAATGAGCTTTGTGGATTTTGTTGATGGAGTAAGCCAAATGGCGACGACCCCAATCTTCTAGGCGGTGAATTTTACCACCACCATCGGTGATGAGCTTGCTGTAACGCTCAATCATACCTGGAACCTGTTCACTCTGGTCAGGGTGAACAAGAAAAACAATTTCGTAATGACGCATATCATTGTTCCTTATGGAAATTGTCTCCCGCAAAACGGTGAAACAAGGATTAATACCTGCGTCAAACTGAGACGCAGGCGCTTACCCACAAAACATGGGGGCGCGCATTGTAGAAGATTAAGGACAAAAATACAACAACAATGAGCGATAAAACATTGACAAAGCAATAAAACCGCTTGAGCAAGCGGCCAGGGAGTGGTAAATTGAAGCTTCAATTCCTGACAGTCAGCACTAGACTGATTATCCATTGACAGTACAACCCCCTTTACCCAGTGCAAGATGGTGCTCGCTAAAAGATGAATTTCACTCTCTACTGGCCGCACTTGAATACATAGAACAATCTCCCAAATACCACCCAGAAGGCGATGCACTGTTTCACTCCCTTCAGGTGTTTCAGTGTGCCCTTCGCGATAGCCAAGACCCCATCTTATGGGCTGCCGCCTTATTTCACGATATTGGAAAGGCCATTGATTACCCAGACCATGCTCGCTGCGGCGCTAGGGAGCTTGAAGAGTTACTGCATCCTCACTGCATCTGGCTGATCGAGCACCACCTAGACCTGCTTATACACCCCAAAAGAACCCGGCGCGCTCTTAAAAACACTCAAAAACTGCAAGATTTGGAGCAACTGAGGCGTTGGGACTTACAAGGCCGGCAAGTGACTGCCGAGGTCATGAGTATCCATGAGGCGCTCGATATTTTAGAGCCGCACGAGTCGATTATTCTTCTTTAACCACATCGCGGGGAACCCCGCCAATCATATGAAACAAAAACGTAGAAATAGCCTCCTAAGGCAACTCCTTACCCAAGAAGCCGCCAGACTCATGTACGAAGAAGGCGTTAGCCAATACCATAGCGCCAAGCAACAAGCGATCAAGCGCGTGATATACAAAGGCGCCAAAAAATCTAACCGCATTCAAAACAAGGATTTGCCCTCTAATGATGAGATCTCAAAAGCCGTTTATGAGCTTGCCTGCCTGTACGAGGGTGATAGCCTGGGCAGTCGCCTGTTTGAAATGCGGGTAGTGGCGCTCAACATCTTAGACACGTTAAGCGCGTTCTCACCTCGGTTAATTGGCTCGGTATCAACAGGGCGTATCAAAATGAATAGCGATATTGATATCCATCTCTTTTGCGATCATATAGAAGAGATCGAACAAACGCTTGTGCAACTGCGGTGGCCATTTGAAACCGACCAAATCACCATTAATCAAAATGGCGTCTTTAAGGAATACACGCATATTTATTTGCAGGATGAATTTCCTGTCGAATTATCCGTCTACCCGGTCAATGACATTCGAGTCCGCACCCGCAGCAGCACTGATGGCAAGCCGATTGTACGCTACTCCTACCAAAAACTGCTCGCACTCATTGAAGAGGAACATTCACAAGCGTGGGCGGATTATTTGGGTTTTTAAAATTATTTTTAATCCAATGCGTCCAAAAGCCAAACTGACTTCGTCTATAACAATGTAGGTCATAAGACCCACATAACATAACACACTACTATGGAGACGATCATGAAGAGAATGATATTAATGGCTGCTATTATTTCTGCATCACTTTCGGGCGCAAACTTAGCGTTGGCTGATGCCTCAAGCATTTTAACGAACGCTCAAGGTATGACGCTATACACCTTCGACAAAGACAGCGTGAACGCATCCAACTGTTATGACTTGTGCGCAGAAAAGTGGCCACCTTACACCGTTGGCAACCAAAATCACAATAAAGCGGGCTGGGGCAAAATCACCCGAAAGGATGGCTCAGAGCAATGGACTTTTAATGATCGCCCACTCTACACTTGGGTTGGTGATACCCAAGCCGGCGACACCAATGGTGATGGCTTAGGCGGGCTTTGGCACACAGCCAAAAAGACGGTTAACATTTCCAAACAAACAAGCTATGACTACGGCTATTATTAATAGAATTTAAAAGTATGAGCGGTCATAATGGCCGCTCTGCTTTTTTATTTGCTAAGGAATTGTTGTGACAAGCACCAATGAATCCAACTCAATTGATTTATTACTGTTTCGAATCCAATCAAAAAATGAAGGCGCGCTCAAGGCCTTATACGATCAGTGCGCTTCACGCTTACTTGGCATCATTTCACGCATTGTTCACGACTTCGATGAGGCTGAAGATGTTTTACAAGAGGTTTTTGTGAAAGTTTGGAATCAAGCCAGTCAATACCGCGGCTCAGGCACGGCCTGGGGCTGGCTCTGTGTACTCACTCGCAATAGCGCCTTAGACCGCATCAGAAGTTTAACCGCCAGGCCTCATATATCGATTGAAGATCAAGAATCCTCTTTAGAGAAACTTTTTTCGGATGATCGATTATCCGAATCAGAAACGCTTGAATGCTGCCTCAATTTATTAAAACAGCAGACCAGAAAAAGTATTTTGCTGTCCTACGTTCACGGATACTCTCACCGAGAGTTAGCAGAAAAATTTGCCGCTCCGCTAGGTACAGTGAAAGCCTGGGTGCGTCGTGGTTTACAGGAGCTGAAGTTATGTCTAACGCAATGAGATATCGCAACCCCGTGATCTGTGAGCACTTGGCAAGCCAGTATGTGGCCGGAGCGATGAGTGACCTCACACAAATGAGAATGACCAAATTACTCGCCGTGGTGCCAGAGTTGGAAAGAGCCGTCGCCCAATGGAGCGATGCGCTCACTAGCGTGCACGAACGTCTCCCAGAAAAAACGCCCGCCAAAAGTACTTGGAAACAGATCGAAGCTCGAATTAGCAGCCCAAAACCAAGCTCTAGTTGGCCACAATTATTACTTTGGAAAATCGCAGGGCTAGCCGGCCTGGCCACTTCCTTGGTGCTCGCCACCTTATTAGTCTTTTCTACACCCGATCACTCTGGCGGCCCCAATTATCTGGCGACCATGTCTACTGGAGGCCAAAACGTTGAGTTCATTATCTCCGCTTATAAAATGACGGAGGATTTACCCTCTCGCTTACACGTTCAGTGGTCAAAACACCATCCAAGAACAGTGACCAAGCCATTACACTTGTGGGCTGAAGATCGGACTACTGGGGCGCTTACTTATATTGGTGTTGAACCAGGCACCAATACTCAATGGGCCTTATCGCCACCTCACTGGAAAGCCATCAGCAATAGTGGCCGTTTGTATATGACCACGAATGAACAGCAGCCCGATGCATCCAATACCGTATTCTCAGGGCCTTGCATTCAACTGGGTGACTGGGCGCAAGGGTAGTCGCTTGGAAATGCCTTTGATTCGACGTAAACTGTGGCAAGCTAAGGGAACTAAGGGAAACTATTTGTGAGCAGTAAAACCGCCGAACTGATACAAAAGGGCTTATTAAAATCGACACCAAAATTTTTATCGACCGCCGTCCAATATGAAGTGGTGATGGGCTCCATCGCTTATGGCGTGGCGGAAGACCATTCCGATATGGACGTGTATGGCTTTGCCATCCCACCCAGAGATTGGGTATTTCCGCATTTGCGCGGGGAAATCCCAGGCTTTGATGAACCCGGCCCGCAATTTGAGCAAGTTCAACAACACCATATGTTTGACCCATCGGCCGTTGGTGGCAAGGGGCGTGAGTACGATGTGGTGATCTATTCGATCATTAAATACTTTCGTTTATTAATGGAGAACAACCCCAATATTATTGATTCGCTATTCGTTCCTAGAAATTGTGTGCTCTATTCCACTGCCGTGGGTGAACTCGTCAGGGAACAACGGCATATCTTCTTACACAAAGGCTGCTGGCCTAAGTTTAAAGGCTACGCTTATTCGCAGGTTCATAAAATGCGCACCAAAGTGCCTGAAGGTAAGCGCCAAACCATGGTTGAAGAGTTTGGCTATGATGTGAAGTTTGCCTATCACGTGGTGCGCTTGCTCAATGAAGTCGAGCAAATTTTATTGGAACAAGATTTGGATTTGGCTCGCAATAAAGAGCAACTTAAAGCCATCCGCCGTGGCGAGTGGGATCAAGCTCAGGTTGAGCAATATTTTGTGGATAAAGAAAAGCAACTTGAATCTGTTTATCTAGAAAGCCGCTTGCCAACCAAACCCGACCATGCCGCCATTAAAACCTTATTGCTCAATTGCCTCGAACAACACTACGGCTCTATTGATGAATGCATCGTACAAGAAGATGCGGCCATGAAAGCCATTCGCGATATTGACCACATTATCCAAAGGTTACGCCGATGACTGATGCAATTCCACAATGGCTCTCTGAGATAGAGCAAGAACAAAATATTGAAATATTACTCGCCATTGAAAGTGGTAGCCGAGCTTGGGGCTTTCCTTCAAAAGACAGCGACTACGATATTCGCGTGATCTATCGTCATCCCACCTCTTGGTATTTGACTCCCTTTAACAAGAGAAATGTGATTGAAAATATTTTTCTGGGCGATTGGGACGTAGCCGGCTGGGACATCAGCAAATGCTTGCAGTTAATCTATAAGGGTAATGCCGTGATTTATGAATGGCTACATTCGCCTATTGTTTATCAAAAAAACGCAGCAGCGGTGCAAACCTTAAGTGATTTTTCGGCGCAGGCATTTAACCCAAAAACTGTGTTTTATCATTATTTGTCTCTCGCCAAAAGAAAACTCCTAGATGAAACCACCAAAACGCAACCCAAAGCGTTTTTATACGCCCTACGCGCCCTACTCTGCGCCCGCTGGGTTGCAGAAGATCAAGCCATCGCACCGGTTGAGTTTGCAAAACTTACGGAGCGCTTTTTAAACGAGCCACTTCAAAAAAGTACCGAGCAACTGCTTTTGGATAAGCAAGATTTAGGTGAACAAGATGAACTCAATATTAGCCAAGATTTATTGGAATTTGCTCACGAGCAATTAGTTGAATTGTCGGCTTTGAAAGTCCCTGCAAGGACGATGAAAGCGGTTGAGCGGTATGATGAGGTATTTCACAAGCTATTAGCTTGGAATTACAATAGCTAAACTACCCATTCAAAGAGCTACCTGATACATGGTAGCTCTTTGAGGCTATAAAGCAAAGAAACTACCGATTCAAATGCAATGGCATAGGGGTTGAGTTAAGCAAATTGATTTCACTTCTCAAGCGTTGTATATCAGCCTCATATGGGCGCTTCTCAAGATACAGTCTATCTATTTCTTTCTGGTTATTTTTGATGGTTCGATTGAGCAAGTGCTCTTGGGTGTAAATGATATTTCGCTGCTCCGGGGTAGCCGTCGCCAGTGATTTAACACCCTGATCGATAAGCTCTTGGCTCTTTTCATTCTCCGCCACCAACGCTTCAATATCATCAACAATATACGTCATATCGTGTTCGATTTCTTTTATTTGCTGCTCCAAAGCCGCTTTTTCTCGATAGATTTGATAGCCTTCATTATAGGCAGGCCCCATATGAGGGAATTGACTGACTGGGCAATTACCATGCTGCCCCTCATTATATTTACCGCGATTGAAGGCTCTTTGTGGCGTACAGAACGCGATAGTTCCTTGTCTATGGCCAGCATTATATTGTTCACTATCGGGCGTAATCTTGTAACTGGCACAAGCCTTCGTATGATTTCGGATCCGCCATGCGCCTTTTCCATTAATGGCATCATTGTAGCCAATGTCATACCACTGCCCCGCTTCGCATTCAGATTTATCCAAAGACTCACAGCCAGAGAGGATAATAGCGATGGCTATAAAGATAAAAGAGCGCTTCATAATGTGTTCCTGTGCTGTTTTGTTTTTTGGAAAGTATAGTCGATGGAAACTGAATAGTAACTGAACAATGCGTAGTGAGGAAGATCGTTATACTGCCCAGCCCCCTAGTCATTGCTCATTAAACAGCTTGCCAAATGAACAGCCGCATTTACAAAAAAAACAATAAGTGCCAAAAATTCATAAACATGTCATTAAGGATTGTACCCTCTCATCATCCGTGAAAGAATCGCCCCATAAAAAATAAAAAACACAAACAAGACAAATATTATGCAGCAACTGGATAGGATTCAATTGTTACACCGACAATTTAATAGCTCTAAAAGGGCCATTCACATCGATGAGTTGGCTCGAATGTGTGAGTGCTCAGCCGAGGTGGTTAAGAGAACCATCAAAATGATGCGCGAACTCTGGAATGCACCCATATTCCACGATAAAGCTCGCAAGGGCTACCGCTACAGTATTAACGATGATCACGTATTGCACCCTCTACCTGGGCTTTGGTTGACTTCAGATGAACTCCAAGCTCTTGCCAGTGTGCTGGCTATTACCGAATCATTAAATCAGGGGCTGATGAGTGATGCACTCAAAAATATAGAATCCACACTCCACAAATTATTACTCTCCAAAGACATTAAACCTGAAAATTTTACTCACATTATTCAATACATCGCGCAAGGCCACTCTTTAATCGACAACACGATTTTTAACCCCATTGTGAATGCCCTGCTCACTCATAAGCAATTAACAATTCGCTATACCAACTACCAACAAACCTCCACACAACGTGAGGTCAGCCCTTTAAAGCTCGTCAACTACCGACAAAACTGGTACCTCGATGCTTACTGTGAAAAACGCCATGGACTAAGAACGTTTCATTTATCCAGAATCACCTTTGCCGCTCTGACCAATACCCCCGCCAGACGCATTGACCCTGAACAACAAGCCAAACACTTTACCCCGGCCTACGGCATATTTGCTGGCCCCGCTACCGATACCGCCAGCCTCATCTTTAGAGGCGCTGCCGCCTTTGAGGTCGCCAAGCAAGAATGGCACCCAGAGCAAATAGGCCAATGGCAAGGTGACGCATATCACCTAAACCTCCCTTTTGGGGAACCAACAGAATTGGTCAGAGATATTTTGCAATTTGGGCCAGATGTCGAAGTGTTAGCACCGGAGAGCTTGCAGGAATTGGTCAAAGCCAGGTTAAAAGCAGCGATTGAACGCTATGGGTAACTGTATGCACATACATAACGAGATTTGCGCATGGCTTACGATAAGGTATGACCTAGAAAACAATGAATGGCTAATTTATGAGCAATATTTGTGAGCACCCCATGTTTGAAAAATATATTGAAACAATTCAAGAGCTTACCTTTAATATAAAGCAAGATGCATTACCTAAGGAGCTTTTAATTGAAACTGACGGAGAATTCTCTATTTTTTATGCTCCATTTGACTTTATCAATAAGCAAGCAAAAATAATTATTTGTGGCATTACCCCAGGACTTCAACAAGCACACCTCGCTCTTAATGAAGCTAGCCAAAAGCTAAAAAATGGAGACTCACTTGAAAAAACACAATTATCAGTCAAAAAAAATGCTAGCTTCGGCGGAGCGATGAGAAAAAACCTCATCAAACTATTAAATCATATTAATATTCCACAAATACTGAATATTGACTCATGCGCAGAGCTATTCAATAGTCAATCAAGATTGTTACACTCGACTTCTGCATTACGTTACCCAGTCTTTAAATCTCTAAAAAATTATAGTGGATCACCCTCTATTCTAAAAACACCCTTATTACGTAAACAAGTTGAAAAATATCTATTACCTGAGTTGTCTAGCTTTAACTCATCCACTCTTATCATTCCCCTTGGCTCCAAAGTCGAGGAGGTATTAAATTTTGCCGTTGATTATGGCGCCATAAATGATAATCAGATACTGAGTGGTTTGCCCCACCCATCAGGCGCCAACTCAGAAAGAATTAGCTATTTTTTAGGTGAAAAATCTGCAACTCAATTATCAAATAAGACAAACCCCTTAAAAATAGATTTAGCAAGGGAGCAATTAATGGCCAAAGTAATCGGCTTAAAAATGAAAGGCTAAATTTATGAGCGAGCAATTAACTGACTTAAAAGCGATATTACACTCTAAGAGAGCCAACCTCTATTACCTTGAGCATTGCCGCATTATGCAAAAGGATGGACGCGTGCTCTACCTAACCGAGGCCAAGAACGAGAACCAATATTGGAATATTCCCATTGCCAATACCACCTGCCTATTACTCGGTACCGGCACTTCCATCACTCAGGCGGCCATGCGCATGTTGGCATCCGCAGGCGTACTCGTTGGCTTTTGTGGTGGCGGGGGCACACCGCTGCTCATGGCCACGGAGATAGAATGGCTCACACCTCAAAGCGAATACCGCCCTACGGAATATATACAGGGCTGGCTCAGCTTCTGGTTTGATGATGATAAACGCCTAGAAGCGGCCAAACAATTTCAAGAAGCGCGCATTGCCTACTTACAAAAAGTGTGGAGTAAAGATAGAGACTTACAAAACTACGGCTTCACCAGCAACGACCCACACATTAGCAGTGCATTAAATTCTACCCTAACAAAAATTAACGACGCCCTCTCCGTCACCCAGTTATTAAATAGCGAAGCCAGCCTAACCAAGCAACTTTACAAAATAGCGGCCAAGGCCACCCAATACGGCGACTTTGTGCGCGAGCGAGAAGCCGTTGACAACGCCAATGCCTTTTTAAACCACGGCAACTATTTAGCCTATGGGCTTGCGGCGACTACCCTTTGGGTGCTCGGCATCCCTCATGGCTTTGCCGTGATGCATGGCAAAACTCGCCGCGGGGCCTTGGTGTTTGATATTGCCGATTTAGTGAAAGATGCCTTAGTGCTCCCCCTCGCTTTTATTTGCGCTAAAGAAGGCGCCACCGAACAAGAATTTCGCCAGCAATGCCTACAAGCCTTTACCGATCATAAAGCCTTGGACTTTATGTTTGATCAAGTAAAAATGGTTGCGCTGCAAGGCAAAGCGGAGAGCGCACAAGCATGATGGTGACCTTTATTTCAGAATGTGAGAAAAAAGCCCTCAAACGCACCCGCAAAGTGCTCGATGCCTTTGCCGACCGCATTGGCAGCAACACCTGGCAAACGGTGATTACACAAGAAGGCTTGCTTGCCGTAAAAAAAGCACTGCGCAAAACTGCGAGTAAAAGCACTGCGGTGAGCTGCCATTGGATACGCTCGCGCTCGCGGACGGAGTTGGTTTGGATTGTTGGCCGACGCGATAGATTCAACCATATCGGCTTGGTGGCCACCAACTACACGCGGCGAAATATATTATTGTCAGAGATTGAAAACAATTGGCAGTTTTTGCCATTAATTAAATCCCTTGTTGTACTTTCTGCATTACTACATGACTGGGGAAAAGCCAGTGCTTTATTCCAAGGAGAACTCAAAGGAGAAATTCGTATTAAAGGCGACCCTATTAGGCATGAATGGGTATCCTGTTTACTACTTAATGTGTTTATTAGCACTCATGGAGGGAAAGACGATAAAGCGTGGCTAGAAACACTAGCCAGTGGCGATATTAATGAAGACACATTAAAAACCCATGTGAAAAACAATGCATTACAACCACTAGAAAACCTACCACCTATAGCGAAATTAGTGGCATGGCTGATAGTTTCTCATCATCGCCTACCACTAAATATGGACGAGAATTATTTGTCGGCAGTTAAAGCAGAGGAAGCACTAACCATCGATAGTATATTAGAACGTATTACCCAACAATGGGGCTATGAAAATAGATACGATGAAACAGAGTATCAAGCCAACCTGAGCCAATGCTTTACGTTTAAAGATGGTTTACTTAGCCAATCTTCGCCCTGGCTGAAACAAGTAAAAAAATGGGCAGGTCGATTACTAGCATGTGAATCACAAGCGCTACAAGTACTAGACAATAATAGTTACCGTCTAATTTTATTGTACTCTCGCTTATGCCTTATGCTGGGCGATCACTATTATTCTTCTCTGGATGCGGATAAAGCATGGAAAAGTAACAACTCGCTATATGCTAATACAGACAGAAAAACAAAAGGCTTGAAACAACAGCTTGATGAACACCTATGCGGCGTCGCCAAACATGGCCTTAACAATGCGCACCAACTGCCAGCCTTCGAAACACTATTACCCAAAGCCAAAGACTTACAAGCACTCAAAGAAGCTAGCCCTGGCGATTACCGATGGCAAGATAAAGCCGTTAATGCCATCAAAAAATGGAAACTAGAGAATGAAACTTGCCAAGCAGGATTTTTTGTCAACATGGCCAGCACCGGTTGTGGAAAAACCTTTGCTAACGCAAAAATTATGCGTGCACTTTCGGACGATGGCGACAGCCTTCGCTTTATATTAGCATTGGGCCTTAGAACCTTAACACTACAAACAGGCGATGAATATCGCAGTAGGGTGAAGCTCGATAATAGCGAACTAGCCGTGCTCATTGGCTCTAAAGCCATTATGAGTTTACACCAACAAAAAGCAGCCGACGAACAAAAAAACAGTTTTGAAAATAGCGGATCGCTCTCCGAAGAACCATTGCTGGATGAAGACATTGACTTTGATTGCGTCATCAATGAAGACCCACTGGCAACGGTATTAAAGACTGACAAAGAGAAAAAGTTTCTTTATGCCCCCGTACTTGCCTGCACGATTGACCACCTAATGGGCGCCACCGAAACAAAACGCGGCGGCCGATATATTTTACCCACACTGAGGCTAATGTCATCTGATTTAGTTATTGATGAAATCGACGATTTTAGTGGTGATGACCTAATTGCTATCGGCCGCTTGATTCATCTGGCGGGCATGCTAGGGCGAAAGGTTATGATCTCTTCCGCCACCATTCCTCCGGATTTTGCAGAAGGCTACTTTAACACCTATCGCTACGGCTGGCAGTTATACTGCAAAACTCGAAATGTGAACCCAACGATTGCTTGCGCCTGGATAGATGAAAACGACACACAGATCAGCAATAGCACAGCCACAGAGCTGGGATCCGCCATTAAACATTACCAAGAACAACATGCGCAGTTTATTCAGACACGATCCGCTTACTTGCTAAAACAAACCATAAAACGTAAAGCGGATATTAGCGACTGCCAACATATTGTTAACGTTAGCGACACTGAGCAAAACCCCTATGATGAAGATTTGATTCACAACAAACAGCAAGCTTATTTTAAAACGATTTTTGAGAGCGCTTGCCGCAAGCACTACCAACACCACATTGTTGACGAGCAAACCACATTAAACCTTTCCTTTGGTGTTATCCGTATGGCAAATATTTCGCCCTGCGTCGCCTTGACTCGCTATTTACTCATAACCCCCTGCCCAGACGACATTGAAATAAGAGTCATGGCCTATCACAGTCAGCAAGTGCTATTGCTCCGCCACTTACAGGAAGAACATTTAGATAAGGTATTAAAACGCAAAGGCCCCGAAGACGCCCCACCCAAAGCACTTAGCAATACCATTATTCGTACTCACTTGAATCAGATTCATCAACAAAAACCTCACATCAAGCATGTGCTATTTATCGTAATCGCCACACCAGTAGAAGAAGTGGGCCGAGATCACGACTTTGACTGGGCAGTTATTGAGCCATCATCCTTACGCTCTATTATTCAGCTAGCTGGCCGGGTACGCCGCCACCGCAACACAGCCACGCCCTCAGCGAATATCAGCCTGATGCAATACAATTGGAAAGGCATTAAACACCATCGCAAGCCGGAAAAAAAGGTATTTAACAACCCAGGGCCTGAAGAAAAAATACGGCTTGAAAAGCATAATTTAGACAGCCTAGTGGATGAGCAAGCCCTGGCACTAAGAGTGGATGCCATACCCCGCATAACCAAAGCGGACGAGTTACAACCCACAAAAAAGCTGGCCGACCTGGAACACCACGCCATCAAAGAGCTGCTTGCGAATTACAGCACGGCTAGCGGCCCCGCTAGCCTGAGAGGCTATTTAAGAGAAGCCTGGTTCCTCACTGCCCTGCCCCAGCAATGCAAACCCTTTAGAGCAGGCCAAGCCACCACTAAGCTCTTTCTCACTTATCAACCAAATAATGAGAACTTTACCTTTTGCGAAAAAGATGATGATGGCGAACTAATCCCCAGAGAGAAAACATACTGCTTACATAAGGTGAACTTAACCGAGGCAGAAAGCGAAAGGCTGTGGCTGGCAAGAGACTATGCACACGCCATTAGCGCCCAGGCGGAGAAAGAAGGCACGAGCCTACGCGCCGCCTCTATTCGCTATGGTGAGATTGTCTTTATCTTCTATGAAAACACAGATTATGACTATAACGATCAATTTGGGCTTTATAAAAAGGAAGGGGCTGATGAATAGCCCCTTTGTAATCTGCCTATGCGGCAGTGAACGTCAATCCAATGCTCGTATTTTTCTAAACTGCCTATGCGGCAGTGACCACATTATACAATGG
>CAXQRU010000027.1:0-13626 GCA_964226685.1 Polaribacter sp.
AAAATGAAACGAAACTACCTTTATCTACTGACAATACTAATTTTATTGGCCTGTAACCAAGATCGGCCACTAACCCCAGAAGTACCAGAAATACCCATTACGCCACCCACTGACGCGCAACGTCAATGGCTGATCGACTCCACCCTAAATGGTCTTGTTTTTGTTGAAGGAGGCACCTTTATGATGGGCAATGTGATGGGTTTAGACCCCACGGAATCACATTATCGATCTAAAGGTAAACGCCACAATAAAAATAATTTTCCCATCAGAGAGGTAACGCTCAGTAGTTACAGTATGCAAGCACATGAGGTTAACTTTAAGTCTTTTGATTTATTTACTGACTCTACTGGGCAAGAGCGTATCTATACTGCATTTGGAGAGGATGCCAGGCCACCAATGAAGCGCGTGAAAGGAGTAGATTGGTATCAAGCCAAGGCCTATTGTCAATGGTTGGGGCGAGTTGTCGGTTTGCCGATGGCCTTGCCCACAGAAGCGCAATGGGAATTTGCCGCTCGTAGCCGGGGTCAAAGCATAGTTTATGGTTGGGATCGAGATCGCTTTACTCCCAACCAATATTCACGAGAAGAGAAACCTAGTTATTACCCAAAAGATCCTTTACTCATTCATGGTTTGGACAGCAGAGGTGGTGAATGGACAGCGGATTATTATTTTCATAAGCTACCAAGTTCACCAGAAGCAGATCCAACGGGCTATGGTCCCTATTTTGAAAGTGGTTCTGGTACTTATTTGTTACCCAATGTTGTTGCTCGTGGTCACAGTCTTTATAGCCGGGTCGATACTATTCCAACTAGTTCTGGTCAAGGATATTCATTTCGCTGCGTTGTTAACCACCATCAACCGATCACGGCAGAGACTCGTATACCTGCTGCACCCATAGCCCCCCCTGTAGAGAGAGAGCGTTATGGAGAGCGTTTTGATCAATTGCGAGTTCAATATACTCGCCGCAATAGTGAGGGTCATGTCAGTATATGGAGCAGTAATCTAGATGGTACGGATAAACGCTTGGTGTTGTCTGAAGAAGAGCTTCGGCAAAATGAAACAGGCTATTTGGAGGCTAAGCCAATTCGATCACCTGATGGTCGGTATATCACAGCAGCTTTTAGTGTCAATAAGTACGGCAATAGTTTAGCAGTACTGTATGATCTCAAAACTTTAAAAAGTAAAATATTAGGCAATTTTGATAACAACAACGCTGCATTTCTGTGGTCCCCTGATAACCAAGTGATTGTTTTTCGTGGTTACCATGATAGCTATGTGTATGATATGAATAAAGACGTATTGGTAAAAAAAACAGGTATGGATGGAGGCAGTAGCATGGCAGCTATTTATTCGGCGGAAGTGGGAGAAAGCATATTGATTCCTCATCGCGCGGGTGCTCACGCTTATGATTATCAGGCAAACTTTGTTGAGCGCTTTAACTTGAATGGTACAAGTGAATCTTACGATGTTATTTCCTCTCCAAATCGTGAGACAGTACTTTTTGTAGAAAAAATCGAGTATTCACAATTTAGTTATAAACAGTATTCTCCTCAAAGAGTGAATTATATAGATTTTACTAAGCTCGAAGCCGTTTACCAAGACTCCCCTCCTGAAAATACTCGTTTTATAGCTCTAACTGATCAACCGAATATCGCTTGGGGAATTTACTACCAATATAATACGGAGACTAAAAAGGTGGATTACTTCTACCGTTGGTACGATTTACTGGAGCGCAAAGTAGTTAAGGATTTGCTCATACCAGAAGGCTATGAAAAAACCTTTAATAAGGCAACGATAATTTTGCCAATACAATGAAAATAGCAAGCGCATTTTGATCTGCGACCCCAATCACAATATTGCTGCCAATTTACAATAAAACCATTATAATCCGTCAATTTCATGACTGATCTCACTATGGCCCGTTATTTTCCTTTAATTGTCGTTTCAATCATCCTGGTTGTGTTTTCCTTTATCTTCAATGTGCCAGGTTTTCATGAGTATTACACCCTCCGGGAATTGCAAGATGTTGGGCATTTTGTGGGCTTTGCTTTGTTTGCCATTGTGCTTTATCCCTTGGTAGCCGCTCGGTTTTCCTCGTTGTCGCCTTGGTCTCTCATTATTGGCCTATGGGGTGCCTTGGTAGTTTTGGGCTTGAGTATTGAGTTGATCCAGGGCTTGGTGGGGCGAGACCCTAGTAAACGGGATTTGTTTTTGGATAGTCTAGGTGCGATGTTCGGCTTGCTGCTGTACTTTGCCTACTGTGGTCGAAGATGGTTGCTGTTTCCCGCCTTGATATTGATGACAATAGCGTTTTACCGCTTGGCCATTACCGCCTATAGTGAGTACCATTCTTACCAGGCCTTTCCATTCATTGCAGATTTTGAAAGTACCGTGCCCAACCCTTTGTTGGATGATATCAACAAAAGTACCCAATTTATCCAGTCTGATACCCCTGAAAATACCACCCGCGTGGCCAAAATCGAGATTGGCGAGCGCTTATGGCAGGGTTTAGGCGTACATTTGTCTCCGCACGATTGGTCTGACTATACTTATCTGGTGGTGGAGGTGTTTGCCCCCGTAGAGGGTGTCCCATTGACCTTTGAGCTGGCTTGGGATTTGTCCCAGGCGAGCTATAAACAGCAAACAAATTTGAAGAAGGGCTGGAATACCCTACGATTGCCTCTAGCAGAGATTCAAAGCTTCGCCAACGATAAAAATAGTTTGCGTGATATGCATTCTCTGGAAATGGCCGTTAATGCTGAACGCTTTGGCGGCCAAAAGAGCTATTTATTGATTGATAATATTCGTTTAGAGTGAGGCATGAATTCAGATACGCTAGTCTCTCTAATTAACACGCACATTGCTGATCGACCCACTCAAGTTGCGCTGAGGCAGCTCGATGTTCATGGTCAACCTGTCCTTGTGGTCAGTTACGCTCAGTTAGGCCTCTGGGTAGAGCATTTGGCTGGGTGCCTTGCTGAGCATGATGTGGTGCCAGGTACTCGTGTGGCGCTCGATGCAAGTCGAACGCCAGCTACTGTTGCTATGATGATTGCTATCGCAAAGCTGGGTGGTATTTATGTGCCTGTTGATTTTTCTGAGCCCCGCGAGCGTTTAAAGCGCCTAGTTGAGTTGAGCCATTGTGGCTTGGTGGTGGCATTTGAGCAACATATCGATATTGCTAGTGCCTGTGGGGCCCAGGTGTATTGTTTGAGGCAGGAGCCTTCGGTGCCTGTTGGCTCGGTTGCTTTGCCAGAGGTTCACTCGTCTGACCCGGCTTATATTTTATTTACCTCAGGCTCTACCGGGGAGCCTAAGCCGGTGCTGGTGCCCCATAGTGGTATTACTCGCTTGGTGCACCCGGATAATACTTACTGTGAATTCAGTGAGCATACTCATTTTTTACAGATTAGCCCGCTCACCTTTGATGCCTCCACCTTAGAAATTTGGGGGCCATTACTCAATGGTGGCTGCTGTACCATTTTACCTTTTGTCGGCCTGCCAGACCCACAGGTCATTAATGAGGTCATTGAGCGCGATGCGATTAATAGCCTGTTTTTAACCACCTCATTATTTCACTGGGTGGCCGATAGTGAAAAGCTCACCTCGCGTAGTCTGCGTTATGTGATTGCGGGCGGGGAGGCGTTATCGCCTGCACACGCTCGAAAAATGCAAGCGGGCTTGCCGAATGCTCATATCGTTAACGGCTATGGCCCAACGGAGTGCACGACCTTTACCGCCTGTTATGTATTGCCAAAAACATTGCCTGATAACACCCAAGCCATACCCATTGGCTACCCAATTGTTGATACCCAGGTATTGATTTTGGATGAGCACTTAAATATCGCGCCCGAAGGCCAGCTAGGGCAACTGGCGGTGGCCGGGTCAGGCTTGGCTTTAGAGTATTGCAATAATCCTGAAGCGACTCAAAAAGCGTTTGTTGAGGTCGCTAATCAGCGAGTTTATCTAACCGGGGATCGGGTGCAGCAAGATGCCGATGGTTTATTGCGTTATCAGGGCCGTATTGATGATCAAGTGAAAATTGCGGGCCACCGAATTGAGTTAAATGAAATCAACAGTCACGCTGCCAGTATTACCGGTGTTGGCCAAGCCTATGCTTTGGTCTCTGAGTTTAGTGCGGGCGCTAAGCAATTAATTCTTTTTGTAACGACCATTGACTCAACATTAACGCAGGCGGCTATCGCCGAGCAACTGGCAACTGTTTTGCCAGAATTTATGCGGCCTAATAAAATTGTTTGCCTAAACCAAATACCGGTTAATCAAAATGGCAAGGTGGATAAAAAATCTTTACTCGCATTGCTGGAAACCAACAAACCGATCAGCGCAGCTCAAACGACTAAAGAAAAGCTCACACAGCTCTGGTGTGAAATCATCAACACCGAGCAAGTGCAGCCTCACGATCATTTTTTCCAAGTGGGCGGCAGCTCCTTACTCTGCATGGCTATGCTCAAACGAGCGCGGGATTATCAACTGCCCATGCAAGTGCTCGATGTTTTTGAGCACCCGGTATTTAGTGATTTATTGAATGTACTAGAGCAGCGCTTAAGTCAGCCTCAAATCAAAGCGGTTGCCAAAGTGGAAGCGTCCAGCCAACTCGGCCCTATTGCCGTGATCGGCATGAGTGGTCGCTTTCCTGGTGCTAATACGGTCGAAGAATTTTGGCAGCATTTAGTAGACGGTAACGATACCCTCACGCATTTTTCCATCGAGCAACTCGATCCAAGCCAGCAGCGGCTAGCACAAGAAGATGGCTATGTGCCTGTGCGTGGTATCGTGCAAGATAGTGATTGTTTCGATGCTGGCTTTTTTGGCTTTAGCTCAAAAGAAGCCGAACTGGCCGACCCACAGCTGCGCATTTTTCTAGAAGAAGCTTGGCATGCGCTCGAGCATGCGGGTTACTTTCCAGAAGAAGGTAATCGAATAGGAGTGTTCGCGGGTAGTGGTTACAATGGTTACTACGCTGAGCATGTGTTGGCTACTTATGGTCAGCACAGCCCTCTAGGGTTATTGCCAACGCAAATGCTCAACGACAAAGATTATTTGGCTACGCAAACCGCTTACCGTTTAAATTTACAGGGCCCTTGTTTAAGCATTAATACCGCGTGCTCTACGTCCTTGGTCGCCATTGCGGAGGCGGTCAAAAGTTTGCGCATGGGCGAGAGTGAAATGGCTTTAGCGGGTGGGGTAAGTTTACAAACGCCCACTCATTGTGGTTACACCTATCAAGAGGGCAGTATGCTCTCGTGTGATGGCAAAACTCGCCCATTTTCAGAAGGTAGTACCGGCACGGTATTCAATAGCGGGGTCGGTGTTGTGGTGCTTAAACCACTGGCCCAGGCTCAGCTCGATGGCGATACCATTTACAGTGTGATTCATGGCATCGGCCTCAATAATGATGGCGCCAATAAAGCCAGCTTTACCGCCCCCAGTGTTGAGGGGCAGACGCTCTCGGTAACAAGAGCCATTCGCGATGCCGGTTTTGATTCGGCCAGTATCGATTTTATTGAGGCCCATGGCACAGCAACGCCGCTCGGTGATCCCATTGAAGTTAAGGCGCTTCATCGAGCCTTCTTGGCCACTTGTCAACAAGAGCGGCAGGCACCTTGCTATATTGGCTCGGTTAAAAGTAACTGCGGCCACTTAGTGAGTGCGGCGGGAGTGACGGGTTTCATTAAGGCCAGCCTGGCCATGCACCATCGTTTTTTGCCGAAAAATTTACATTTTAGCAAGCCCAACCCACACTTACAGCTTGAGCAAACGCCTTTTAGCGTTTGCTCTGAGGCCGTGAGTTTTGAAAAGAATTCACGCCTGCGTGCCGGTGTTAGCTCTTTTGGGGTGGGGGGTACCAATGCCCATGTGGTCTTGGAATCTTTTTCTATAGAGCAAACTCGCCCGGCACCTCGGCCAACTTTGTTTACCTTGTCAGCTAAACAGGCAGTGGCACTCGCGCCCATGGCGGAGCAGCTTCGTACTTATCTGAATCAGCAAGCCCCGAGCTTAGTTGATGCTAGTTTTACCACGCAGCAATCGCGCTCGGCGTTTGCCCATCGCCAATTTTTTACGGCCGATGAGAACGGCGGCTTGAGCCTAGTGTCCCCCATTGTGAATCAACAAACTGTGCAAGCTAAGGCTTGTGTTTTTATGTGTTCTGGCCAAGGCTCGCAAGTGACCAATATGGGGCGCCAACATTATTTTTATCAACCCGTGTTTCGAGCAGCGGTGGATCAATGTGTGGCGCTCTTTAACCAGCACTTATCCGTGGATATATTCTCGTTGATCTTCAGTGACGAACCTAAGGCACAATTGCATCAAACCGAATTTACTCAACCTGCATTATTTATTATTGAATACGCCACAGCCAAACTTTGGCAGGCACTGGGTTTGCAGCCAGTGGCCTTAATTGGTCACAGCATTGGCGAATATGTGGCGGCGGTATTGGCCGAGGTATTCACGCTGGAGGATGCCATTGCCATTGTGGCTAAGCGTGGTCAGTTAATGCAAAGCATGCCCGTGGGCGTGATGCTATCGGTGCGCACCAGTGAAGTCTTGTCAGAGCCATTGCTCGAAAATTGCGAGATTGCCGTTTACAACGGCGAAGCCTTATTGGCGGTTTCAGGCACTGAAGAGGATATTGCGGCCTTGGAGTCACGTTTAGATGCGCAAGCAATTGAGCATAGCCGTATTAATGCTTCGCACGGCTTTCACTCGAAGAGTATGGCGCCAGCCGCAGCCGAACTCACAAAATTTATCTCTACCTTTGAGCGCAAACCCCCTAAAATTGCCATAGCCTCAACATGTACAGGTCAGTGGCTTAGTGATGAAGACGCCACCAGCGCTGAATATTGGGGCCGCCAGCTGCGTGAACCAGTGCGTTTTGTATCGGCTTTAAATACTCTCAAAGAAGCCCATGAGTCTGTACTATTATTAGAGACAGGCCCAGGAAAAGTACTGGTCCGTTTGGCACAGATGAGTGGTTTGGGTGAGCAGCAAGTGAGCTTGGCTTCAGGCCTTGATGGCGGCGAGCATCAATATCAGCAATGGCTAACTAGTGTGGGTCGTTGTTGGCAGTTGGGTCTCCCCATCCATTGGGAAGCCCTACAGCCAATGCTTGATGAAAACGAACGAAGAGCAGGGCGCATTCCATTGCCCACCTATCCTTTTGAGAAAAAGCGTTACTGGCTCCCCATGCCCGGCGCACAAACACAACCGATAGCAACTATTGAACCGTTAATGGAACCGACTATGTCTGTTAAGCAACAAGTGATCAATCACATCAAAGAACTGTGCCTTGAATTATCCGGCGAAGATGTCAGTCTAGCGCCCGATGATATGGAATTTCTTGAGTTGGGTATGGACTCACTCGTGCTGACACAAGTTGCCCTGAAAATTAAGAATCATTACAAAGTGGATGTGCCTTTTCGCCGCTTAATGCAAGATCTTGGATCATTTGCGAGCTTAAGTGAACACTTAGTGAATGAAGCCAGCCCAGAGAGTTTGCCGCAAGCGCAAGTGGCTTCTGTTGCTGCACCCATGGCCACTATGGTAGCTCAACCGCTGGCGATGCCCACAATGCCGATGATGAATTCTGCGGGCGGCAATATGCAATCGCTGATTGCCCAACAGCTTGCATTATTGAGCCAACAACTCAGCTTATTGACTGGCCAGCCTGTGGCCAGTCAGCCGATGGCTCAAGTGTCAACTCCAGCATCAGTAGTGCAGACGCCGCAGGCGACAGACGAGCCTCAAGCTAAAAAAACCTTTGGTGCCCAAACCAAAATTAAAATTGATAAATCAGAAACCCAATTAACGGCTCAGCAACAACAAGCCATCAATGATTGCTATGCTCGTTACATTGAAAAAACGAAAGCGTCTAAAGAGTATGCCCAGGCGCACAGAGCTATCTTGGCTGACCCAAGAACGGCTTCGGGTTTTACCCCAGAGACCAAAGAACAAACGTACCCGATCGTCGTGAAAAAATCTCATGGCTGCCGTTTCATAGACTTAGATGACAATGAATACATTGATGTGCTTTGTGGCTACGGCTCCAATTTTTTTGGTTACTCACCCAAAGCCATTACCCAGGCTATGAAAGACCAACTCGATACCGGTATTGAAATTGGGCCTCAAACACCACTAGCCGGTGAGGTTGCCAAAATGCTTGCTGAAGTGATCCCGCTTGATCGCTTTGCCTTTTGTAATACCGGCTCAGAAGCGGTACTCGGAGCCATGCGCATGGCGCGAACCGCCAGCGGTCGCAGTAAAATTGTCATGTTTAATGGAGCTTATCACGGCATTGTTGATGAAGTGATTGTTAGAGAAGGGCGCAACCACAAAGGCCTGCCGGCGGCGGCAGGCATTATGCCCAGTGGAACAGAAAATATCATTATGCTCGACTATGGCAGCGACGAAGCGCTCAAAGTGATCGAGCAACAAAAAGATGATATTGCTGGTGTGTTAATTGAACCGGTGCAGAGCCGTAATCCTGATTTACAACCGAAAGAATTTTTGCACAAACTGCGCAAATTAACTCAGACACATGAGATTGCTTTTATTATGGATGAAGTGATCACCGGTTTTAGAACGGGAATTGGCGGAGCACAAGCTTACTTTGGTGTAAAAGCGGATATTGCCTCGTATGGCAAAGTCATTGGCGGTGGAGTATCGCTCGGCATTATTGGTGGAATCAAGCGTTATATGGACACCCTCGATGGCGGTTTTTGGCAATACGGCGACGACTCTGTGCCTGAAGTCGGCGTGACCTATTTTGCGGGCACTTTTGTGCGTCATCCTTTAGCATTGGCAGCAGCCAAAGCGGTACTTATCGAGTTAAAAGAGCAGGGGCCGCAACTACAACAACGAGTCAATGAAGCGGCTGAAGACTTTGCGCGTGACTTAAATCTTTATTTTAAATACAACAATCTGGCGATCCACATCGGCCAATTTAGCTCGCTGATGTATTTTAAATTCACCGAAGAGCTACCCCATGGTGAACTGATTTTTAATGAAATGCGCATTAATGGCATCCACATTTGGTATGGGCGCCCAATGTTTTTTACCGCTGCTCACACGGCAGAAGATATTGCGACAGTGAAGCAAGCATTTATCGCTGCGATTGAGAAAGTACAATCGATGGGATTCAACCTGAAGACGAGCGAGGAAAAATAGAAAGGGCATGAGCACAGCACAAGGACATATTATTGCATCGGCCGAGACCACAGCCTCGCAACGAGAAATTATTAATGCCGTCAACCTCTATGGCGAAGAGGCTAATCTCGCTTTTAATGAATCGCTTGTGCTCAGCTTTGAAAAAAGCCTTGACCTAACCGCACTGGAACATGCGATCCAACGCCTAGTCAAACGCCATGACAGTCTAAGAATGACGTTCAATGAGAGCGGCAGCCAATTTTATTTACACGAATACCTAGCGCCTATCATTGAGCATCATAAGCTACAAAACCCAGAACAGCTCGAAGACTACAAACATCAATCGGTCAGCGAAACGTTTAACCTACAAAAAGGCCCGCTGTTGCGCTTTATTACCACACAAGCCCCAGGTGGCCAAACCCACTGCATTATCACTGTCCATCATATTGTTTGTGATGGCTGGTCTTTTGCTGTGTTGCTAGAAGATTTGGCTGCATTATACAAAAGTGCTGAAACAGGCTTGCCAGCAGAATTGCCAAAGCCGGATTATTTTATTGATTATGTTAAAGCCGTATCGAGTAGTGAATACCTTGAATGCAACCAAAAAGATGTAGATTTTTGGGGGTCACTTTATTCGCCGCCACCTGATTCGTTAGATTTACCAACTAGTTACCCTAGGCCGGCAGCTAGATCTCTAAAGTCAGGGTATCGGGAAACTGTTATTGATAAAGAGCTTACCCAGAAAATTAGGCTTTTTTGCAGACAAGAAAAAAGTAGTTTGGTCAATTTTTTGCTAACCAGCTTTTCTATTTTTCTTAATAAGCTAACTCAACAAAGTGAGATAGTGGTAGCGCTGCCATCTGCTGGTCAGTCAATCGAAAGTTTAGAGAGGGTTATAGGCCAGTGTGTTAATACACTACCTATTTTTATCAATGTAGATGCGAGTGATGATTTAAAATCCATTCTTAATAAAAATAAGAAAAGCCTTCTTGAACAAACAAATCACTCGAGACTAACACTGGGTGAGTTAATTAAGCACATCTCAATTAAAAGAAGGGTGGATCGTTCCTCCATTGCAGCGGTAATGTTTAATTTAGACCAAGACATCAGCCGTTTTCATTTTGCTGATACCGTTGCGCACGTTTCTACGAATAGCCGAATTTGCGAGAATTTTGAAATATTTTTAAATGTGGTCGATACAAAAGAGGAGCTTAAACTGCAGCTTCAATATTCAGCTTCTTTGTTTTCATATAAGTTAATTGAATCATGGATGAATATGTACGCTACAGCAATCAATAAACTTTTAGAGAGCAATCAAGAAACTTTAGAAAATACTGAGCTTTGGGATGCTAGGCTGTACTTTGTTGAAGGGTGTCGAAAAAACATACATGAGCTTAATGAGAGAATATTTAAACACGTAAAAATCGGTAATAACAATGCTGCTGTATTGCATGGCAGTAAAGCGATTTCTTATGAAGAGCTTTATTTTAAAGTGACTGCCTATATTGAAGTAATGGCACAAAAAGGAGTAGAGAAAGGTTCTAGAGTGGCCATCTGCCTATCTCGTAACGAAAATTTACAAGCTTGGTTGTTAGCGTGTTGGAAAATAGGAGCTGCTTACGTGCCTTGTGACCCATCTTTCCCTAAAGATAGGTTGAATTATATGATAAGTGAGAGTCAGCCTGCGCTGATACTGACTGATAAAGCCAGCATGAACGCTATTGATGTCGATGGATACAGCTGTTTATTAGTAGAAAATGTTGATGAGCAAAAGTATCAACCAAGTAAAAAATTAGAAGAAAATACTCCTGTTGATGACTTGCTGCCCGCCTATATCATTTTTACTTCGGGCTCAACAGGTAAGCCTAAGGGAGTCGTGATTTCTAGATCTGCAGCGTCTAATTTTATAGAAAGCATGTCTGATCTCATTGGAATGGATACATCAGATAAACTGCTTGCTGTGACAACATTATCCTTTGATATTTCAGTATTGGAGCTTTTTCTTCCTATCTGGCAGGGCGGTACAACCATTATTGCGACCTCCGAGCAATCCAAGGATGGTTCTCAGTTAAAAAAACTGATTGAGAACCATGGTGTCACCATTATACAAGCTACCCCTACTACATGGCGTTTCTTGATAGCAATGGATTGGCAAGGTAGTAACAAAATGAAAGCGCTATGTGGGGGGGAAGCATTCCCTGCTGACTTAAAAGATGATTTGCTATCTAGAACCGAAAGCCTATGGAATATGTATGGGCCAACAGAAACGACGGTATGGTCTACTTGTCAGAAAGTTGAAAAAAATGAGCCCATTAATATTGGACGCCCAATACATAATACTCAGTGTTATATTGTTGATAAAGACACAAATAAAATATTGCCGTATGGAGTAAAAGGGGAGCTTGCTATAGGAGGCAAGGGGGTAGCCACTCATTATCTAAATCAACCATCCTTAACTGAAAAGGTGTTTGTTGCACACCCAATGGAAGATGGTGAGAGAATATATAAAACGGGTGATTATGCCTGTATTCAAGAAGATCAATCACTTCAGTGTTTTGGAAGAATTGACAATCAAGTCAAGGTAAGGGGTTATCGAATAGAGTTGGGCGACATTGAAAGTGCCCTTAACTCGTCTGACCTCGTTGCTCAATCAGCGGTTATTCTTCATGAGGCTTCTCCAACTGATAAAAAAATAGTTGCCTTTTTAGAGGTGGAAGAGGGGTATAATGAGTCAGTTGTTAAGGAAAATATAACTCAAATACTGCCTAATTATATGCATCCAAATATGTATGTAGTAATGGATAAATTGCCCTTAACCCCCAACAGGAAGATAGATCGAAAGTCTTTAGTGGTTCCTAAAAATAGACCAAATGAAGTAGCTAGTGCTTTAGGAGAAAAGCTAGATCCAATCGAAAAAAAGGTTTTGGAGAAATGGCAATCACTATTAAATATCCACAACTTAAGTCTTTCTGATAACTTTTTTGAGTCAGGTGGGCACTCATTATTGGCAATGGAGTTTATCGTTTACGTTAAAAATGAATTTAAGTTCGACCTTCCGATTGATAGTTTGTTACTAGATGATTTGATGGGAGTAGCCCAAAGGCTGGGTGCAAAAAAAAGAAAGCGAATTGTAGTCGCTAAGTCTAAAACAAATGCGGTTTTTTTCAATCAGGGTAATTTGTATGGTAACTATCATTACTCCGAAAAAAACTTCATTCCGCTGCTAATTTTTCAACCGATTGGCCATGAGTATACTATCGCTCATAGGCTCTTAAAGCAGCTTGCTGATAGAGTGGCGGCCAATTATGGCCCCGCTTTTAGGTTTGACTATTACGGTACGGGTGACTCTAAAGGAATAGATACAGAGGTTAGTGTGGACAGTATTCGTCAAGATGCATGCTCTTCTATTGATTTTTTAAAGGAAAAAACAAATTCAGATAAAGTGATAGTGTTGACTTCAAGATTCATGGATGCAAATGTTCTGGGTTTGTCTAATAGAAGTGATATTTCTCACATACTAGAGTGGGATTTGGTGAAGAATAAAGCGGATCATTTTAAAATCCTAAAGTCTATGCATCATGCGGTTATGTCCGATTTGGATAGATACTCCTTTCCCCGCAAAAAAACGCTATATTCGGATTCGGTTGAACTGCTAGGTTTTAAATATTCAAAGGATTTTATAGGTAGATTAGTTTCGTTTGATCAGCCCACTTCTTCTACTCTTTCGGTGATATCAATAGATCCAAAAAATAATCAGTCGTTTAATTGGTATAGTTTGACGAATCTACAGGTGGCAATGGCTCCGACAAATATGATTGCAGAGGTGAGTAACTTTATTGAGGCAATTAAAAATGATTGAGAAAGGTATTGGCTTAGAATTGTCAGATCGCACACTATCCTTAATAGTAAGTGAACCTTCGAACAAAAAATACGACAAAGCAGTTATTATGTTAACGGCAGGTTTGTTGCATAAGGTTGGGCCTTACCGACTCTATACTTTACTGGCAAGAAAATTAGCTTCGGCTGGTATCCTTTGCGTTCGCTTTGATCTTTCAGGGGTTGGTGATAGTACGTATATTCGAATTCAAGACCCGTTAGGGCAATCCAAAAAGGATATTGCTGCCGTTATGGACTACATAGAAGATGAATACCAAATAAGTAAATTTGTCGCTGGAGGTTTATGTGCTGGTGCGGAAGATGCTTTAAATACGGCTGTTATTGATTCAAGGATCACAGATTTATATTTAATCGATCCATTTGCATATTCTACTCCAAAAAGTAGTAGAAGGGCTTTTTTCTTAAGGTTACTTCGTTTTTTTATGAGGAAGTGGAAAACAGATAAGTATGTAAGAGAGATCTACCAGAATACTGTGTTTCAGGATGAAGAAACAATTGGTTATAGGTCTAGACCTACCCGTGAAAAAACGTCAGATCGGAAGAGCGTCGTGTAGGGAAAGAGTG
>CAXQRU010000028.1:0-8483 GCA_964226685.1 Polaribacter sp.
TCAGACGTGTGCTCTTCCGATCTCCGCCAGTTAACTGGCGGGCTTTTACAGTTTACAAGGCTATTAAACGTGTGTTAGCGCTTCCTTCTCTTCCTCTAACACCAGCTTATCGTCTTCTACACTGACATGCACGATACCACCCTTGGATAAGTCACCAAAGAGTACCATCTCCGCCAGCGGTTTCTTCAGCTGCTCTTGAATCAACCTGGCCATTGGGCGTGCCCCCATTTTTTCATCGTAACCATTAACGGCAAGCCACTCCCTTGCTTCATCATCAATCTCTAGCACCACATGCTTTTCATCAAGTTGTGATTGCAGTTCAACAATAAATTTGTCGACCACGGTTTTCACAACATCAAGCGTGAGTGCGCCGAACTGAATAATGGCATCGAGACGATTACGGAACTCGGGCGTAAAGAGACGCTTGATGGCCTCCATACCGTCTGTAGTGTGATCTTGTGGAGTGAACCCCATGGAAGATCGTCCCATTTCCTCAGCGCCCGCATTGGTGGTCATGATTAAAATCACATTACGAAAATCCGCTTTACGACCATTGTTATCCGTCAGGCTGCCGTGATCCATGACTTGCAGCAACAAATTGAACACATCGGGGTGAGCTTTCTCGATCTCATCAAGCAATACCACCGAGTGAGGTTTTTTAGTGACGGCTTCTGTTAATAAGCCACCTTGGTCAAAACCCACATACCCCGGAGGTGCACCAATGAGTCGAGAAACCGTATGTCTTTCCATGTATTCAGACATATCAAATCGAATCAAATCAATGCCCAATGCTTTGGAAAGCTGCCGACACATTTCTGTTTTACCAACCCCCGTAGGACCTGCAAACAAAAACGATCCAATGGGTTTTTCCTCAGCTCCCAAACCGGCTCGTGAAAGCTTAATGGCCGTTGTCAACGCTTCAACCCCTTTGTCCTGACCGAAGACCGTCATTTTCAAAGTGTCGTCAAGTTTTCGAAGCTGCTCTTTATCCGAGGTTGATACATTTTTCTCAGGAATTCGAGCAATTTTGGCAACGACTTTTTCGATATCGCTTGAACCAATTTGCTTCTTGCGCTTGTTTGGAGCTAGTAGTTGCTGATAAGCGCCCGCCTCATCAATCACATCAATCGCTTTGTCTGGCATAAACCGATCATTTATGTAGCGACTAGACAATTCAGCAGCCGATTTTAATGCAGCATCAGTGTATTTAACGTTGTGATGCTCTTCAAATCGAGATTTAAGCCCCTTAAGAATTTTATAGGTATCCTCAACTGAAGGCTCATTCACATCTACCTTTTGGAATCGACGCGATAATGCTCTGTCTTTGTCAAAAATACCACGATATTCTTGGAAGGTTGTTGAGCCTAGGCAGCGTAACTCGCCAGACGTCAACAGCGGCTTAAGAAGATTGGAGGCATCCATAACACCGCCAGAGGCGGCACCGGCACCAATAATGGTGTGAATTTCATCAATAAACAAAATGGAACCGGGGCGCTTTTTCAGTTCTGCCAGCAATGCTTTGAAGCGCTTCTCAAAGTCACCACGATACTTGGTACCCGCTAACAAAGAACCTAGATCCAAGGAGTAGACCACACCATTTTCCAACACTTCTGGCACATCGCCATCGACAATACGTTTGGCTAAGCCTTCTGCAATAGCGGTTTTTCCAACTCCAGATTCGCCCACTAACAGAGGGTTATTTTTACGACGACGCGAGAGAACTTGAGTCACACGTTCAACTTCAAAATCTCGACCAACCAAAGGATCAATTTTGCCTGCACGAGCTTGTTCATTCAAGTTAGTAGCGAAGTTATCCAAAGGATTGCTGCTGGTGCCGGTAGTATCTGAACTTTCCA
This sequence comes from Polaribacter sp., assembly GCA_964226685.1. Lineage (GTDB taxonomy): Bacteria > Pseudomonadota > Gammaproteobacteria > Pseudomonadales > Cellvibrionaceae > CAXQRU01. Next base: position 1,857 of record CAXQRU010000028.1, read on the forward strand.
CTTCTTCACTGTGATTATCTTCATCGAGATGATGAGGATTATCATTGGAAACTTTGGAAATTCCGTGAGTTAGATAATTCACAATATCAATACGAGTCACGCTTTGTTGTTTCAAAAAGTACACAGCCTGACTTTCTTGTTCGCTAAAAATGGCCACCAATACATTGGCTCCAGTGACCTCTTGTTTACCAGAGGATTGGACATGGAAAACCGCTCGCTGCAACACGCGTTGAAATCCAAGGGTTGGCTGGGTTTCACGATCTTCTTCAGCCTCTGGAATGCGCGGAGTGGTTGAATCAACAAACTCATCCAACTCTTTTCGCAATAAAGTTAGGTTGGCGCCACAGGCTTTTAGTACAACGACAGCGTCATTGTTATCGAGCAAAGCGAGCAACAAGTGCTCAACAGTCATAAACTCATGGCGTTTAGAGCGAGCGCCTTGGAAGGCATCATTTAATGTTTGTTCTAAATCTTTGCTTAGCATGGGCTACCTCAACATCTAAGGTTAATGTGACGTCCTTGACAGTAAATTCAAGACGCATACTATTCGTCATCTTCGACCACTTCTATCTCACACAACAAAGGATGCTCATGTTCTTGTGAGTACTGAGTGACTTGAGCGGCTTTAGTTTCGGCAATATCTCTTGTGTAAATACCGCATACTGCCTTGCCTTCTGTATGCACCTGTAACATCACTCTGGTAGCCTTTTCACGATCCATGCCAAAAAAACTCTCAAGTATGTGCACCACAAATTCCATTGGTGTGTAGTCATCATTAAACATAACTACTTTGTATAAAGAAGGCCTTTTAAGCTTGGGCCTTGCTTCCTCCACCAATAAATCGCCAAACTGCTCGAAATCATCATCGTCCTTGTTTAATGTTAGTCGATGAAATTGGAAATTACCCAGTTTTAATGAACTTATTCGTCGCATTTTCAACTCGTCTGTCAAAAAAATGTCAATTTTAAGTATTGGTTTGTCCAATTTGTGCACTCCGTTAAAAGCTTGACTTTAATGTCCGGATTCAGTATAAGGAAAAGTACCAATACAAACTGTGAGTGTCTCCATAATACATGATAATTGGCCACTCTTGTCACTAATGGTAATAACTTTCTCAGCAATAGAGGGAATTGGTCATGCCTGTAGGTACCGTTAAGTGGTTTAATAACGTTAAAGGTTACGGTTTCATTCTTCCCGATGAGGGCCAAGAGGATTTGTTCGTTCATTTTTCATCAATTCAAATGACTGGCTATAAAACGCTAAAAGCAGGACAAAAGGTTGAATTTGATACTGTTCGAGCCGACAAGGGTACTCACGCGGTAAATATACGCACGTTAGAATCCATAGATCACAAACAGCGGGTTCCAACCAACCATTTGGAAACCGTCTAAGGATGTTCGAAGTGGCTTATGGCCAAGCTCATATTATTCAACAAACCTTTTCGGGTACTCAGTCAATTTTCCCCTGAACCCAATAAAGAAACACTTAAAGATTACATTTCTGTAAAGCAAGTCTACCCTGCTGGTCGCTTGGATTATGACTCCGAAGGCTTATTATTGCTGACTGATGATGGCAAGCTACAGCATTCCATCAGCCACCCCAAAAAGAAGATGCCCAAAACCTATTGGGTGCAAGTTGAGGGTGATATCACTGAACAAGCCATAAACCAACTGCAACAGGGAGTCATTCTCAAGGATGGCCCTACGCTACCCGCCCGGGTAAAAACCATGACAACCCCTACAATTTGGCCAAGAGTACCGCCCATACGAGAGAGAAAATCCATTCCCACCAGCTGGATAGAAATCACCATCAAAGAAGGCCGCAATCGCCAAGTAAGGCGGATGACAGCACAAGTTGGATTTCCCACCCTACGCCTTATCCGGGCTGCTATAGGGACCTGGAGCATTGACGGGCTGCTACCCGGCGAATTTCGCCAGGTATCCGTTTCATGATTCACTTAACGGTAGCTACCTTAGTTGAAAAGGATGGGCGCTACCTTTTGGTTGAAGAATCACCTGAGGGCATCCCTGTTTATAACCAGCCTGCGGGACATTGGGAGCCAGGGGAAACACTGTTGGAGGCTGCAGTTCGCGAAACCCTTGAAGAAACAGGCTGGCATGTAAAGCTGACGGGGCTAATCGGCATCTATCAGATAGAGATAAACCAAAATACCTACCTAAGGCATGGTTTCGCAGCTCATGCAATATCAAAGGACCCTAAAGCAATCATTGATAGCGATATTGATGCCATCCACTGGATGACTTATGAGCAAGTGAGCTCATGTCAGCAACGCCACCGAAGCCCCCTAGTTCAGCAATTAATTGATGATTACCGACAAAGCAGCTTACAACCATTAGCACTTTTCAAGCACCCTCTGTAAACTAATGCCTTTTTGACAGAAAAATAGCATGAATTCAGATAAAACCGTAATTGTTGGTATGTCCGGCGGTGTTGACTCGTCCGTTTCGGCCCTATTATTGAAGCGACAAGGCTACCGTGTTGCAGGTCTCTTTATGAAGAACTGGGATGAAGATGACGGCAGCGAATATTGTCGAGCCAAAGAAGATCTAGCTGATGCTCAATCCGTATGTCAAAAACTCGGAATTGAGTTACATACCGCTAATTTTGCCGCAGAATATTGGGACAATGTATTTGAGCACTTTTTGGCGGAATATAAAGCTGGGCGCACCCCAAATCCAGACATCCTCTGCAATAGAGAAATTAAATTTAATGTCTTTTTGCGCTATGCGGAGTTATTAGGTGCAGATTTCATTGCAACGGGGCACTATGCTCGAACCTCTTTAGTGGGTGACGAGTGCCATTTACTAAAAGGCTTGGACCCTAACAAGGATCAAAGTTACTTTCTTCATGCAGTGGGCGAACAAGCATTTTCAAAAACTCTCTTCCCTATAGGCAATGAGCAAAAACCCTATATACGAGAATTGGCCAAAGAACATGATTTGATCACTCACAACAAGAAAGATAGTACAGGTATCTGTTTTATCGGGGAGCGCCGTTTTAGTGATTTCTTAAAGCAATATTTGCCGGCTCAGTCAGGTGATATTGTTGATGAAAACAATCGTGTTATAGGGCAACACCAAGGACTCATGTATCACACAATGGGTCAACGGCAAGGATTGGGGATCGGCGGTTTAAAAAATTCTCAAGATGCTCCTTGGTACGTAGCCGACAAAAATTTGGAACAGAACCAACTGATCGTTGTCCAAGGCTCCGATCATCCACTATTATTTCACGATTTTTTGATGGCAAATCAATTACATTGGATCAATAAACCACCAGCTCAAACTTTTCGCTGCCAAGCTAAAGTGCGTTATCGGCAACCCGATCAAGCCTGTAGGGTTGAATTTTCTGATAATGACACGATAAAAGTAACGTTCGAACAGCCTCAGCGTGCAATTACGCCGGGGCAATCGGTAGTTTTTTATGACCAACAACGCTGTTTAGGTGGCGGGGTTATATATCAAAGAGGAAAGTTAAACCCATGAATTCATGGCGTGATAGAGTTATTTCACTTGCTGGGGTGTTTCAAGCTGCCGAACTCGTTGACAAATTAGCAAAAACTGGCCAAGTCAGTGGTCATGATTTAGAAACTGCAGTTAGGGGGTTGTATTGTCTAACTCCTAAGGATACCACTGAGGTTTTTGGCTCTCTTAGCAATGTTAAATTGGGATTGGAATCCTTGGTAAAACACCTAGAAAAACAGCAAAGGCGTTCTGATAATATGAGCATTTCTTATGTGATGAGCTTGCTTCACTTACAAAAAAAACTCAGCAAGCAAAACGATATGATGTCCATCATCGGTTCTCGCTTAGATCAATCCAAACATCAACTTGAACATTTTGGGCCCACTAGCGAAAACACCATTGCTGGGTTAGCGGGAATCTACAGCGACACCATTAGCACCCTCAGCTTTCGAATCAAAGTGAATGGTAACTACGAATATTTAAAGCAAGATCGCATTGCTAATCAAGTTCGTGCGCTGTTATTTTTTGGCATTCGTTCTGCTGTTTTATGGCGCCAAAATGGTGGCAGTCGATTAAACTTTATTTTTAAACGAACGGATATGCTTTCTCAAGCAAAACAAATATTGGGAGTTTAAATGATCTCAAACGATGAACTTTGGCAAAAAATCAATAGTGAAACCGCTCGAATAGATTGGCCATCATTAGCTCCACAATTCGCAGCCGGCCAGTTGATTTTTGTAGCACCAGAGCTCGACTTGATTGAAACTGCCGTTCAGTTTAGTACTGATAATACACAGCAAGTTACGCAGTGGTTAAACACAGAAAAGGTAATGCGCGTCAATGATGCACAAGCCATTGCCTGGCAAGATAAACCCCCTATGTTTTGGGCCGTGGTCGTTAAACCTTGGGTACTTATTCAATATTGCGATACAGTAGAGTAACTTATGGATAACAAAGCAGCGATTAATAAGGTAAAGCACTATTTAGAGAAACATATTATTGGCCAGCATGATCTCATCGAGAAGTTGCTGATTGCTTTATTAGCCGATGGGCACCTGCTCGTTGAGGGTGCTCCTGGCCTTGCTAAAACCAAAATCATTAATACATTATCACATTGTATTGAAGGCGACTTTAAACGAATTCAATTCACCCCAGATTTACTTCCAAGTGACATCACCGGAACCGATATTTATCGTCCACAGGAGCATCGGTTTGAATTTCAGCCTGGGCCCATCTTTCATAATTTAATCTTGGCCGATGAAATTAACCGCGCACCCGCTAAAGTACAATCCGCTTTATTAGAAGCGATGGCTGAAAGACAGGTCAGTATTGGCAATACATCCTATCCCATGTCTGATTTGTTTTTAGTCATGGCGACCCAAAACCCGATTGAACAAGAAGGTACTTACCCACTACCTGAAGCGCAACTGGATCGCTTTTTAATGCAGGTCAATGTGGATTATCCAGATAGTAAAACCGAACTTGCCATTTTACAATTAGCGAGAGCAGAACTCGATGCATCAAACCTTGAAAAAACTGAGCCAATGACCAAAGCCCAGTTGTTTGGAGCGAGAAAACAAGTCATGGATGTGTACACATCCCCTGCCCTTGATGAATATATGGTTCAGTTAACATTAGCTACTCGCAATCCAAAACAATATTCTGAAGAAATGTCTCAATGGATTGATTTTGGGGTGAGCCCAAGAGCCACTATCGCTTTAGATCGGTGCGCTAAGGCAAAAGCTTGGTTAAGAGATGCCGAATTTGTTGCGCCAGATGATATTCATGCAGTAATCTTTGATGTGTTTAGACACCGCTTAATTCTCGGTTATCAAGCAGAAGCTCAAGGCCTGTCAAAAGACGCTGTCATTCAAAAATTAATCAGCTTAGTTCCCGTTCCATAAAGGCATGAGTGACATCCAAAGCCCTAAACCTTATTGTGATTTAGCGAGCCTTTATCAACTTAAAGGCCAAGCAGCCAAGTTATCTTTAAAACGCTTACGGCGTAATAAAGCGTTGCTGACGGGCCCTTATCATAGCCAGATGATAAATCGTGGAATGGAATTTAAAGAAGTTCGACAATATCAATCAGGTGATGATATACGCAATATTGACTGGAGAGTAACCGCCAGAACTCAAAGCACTCATACCAAATGCTTTGAGGAAGAAAAAGAAAAGCCGATTATCACTCTACTTGATCAACGCTCAGCATTATTTTTTGGCAGTCAATGCTTTAAATCAGTTTATGGTGCTCAACTTTGTGCTCTAATCAATTGGGCGGCGATTTCTCAGGGCGACAGAACAGGTGGCATCGTCGCCGCTTGTGATGGCCTCTATCAAAGTTCTGTCAGTGCCAGTAAAAAGAATATTTCGAAATGGTTTCAACAAATTGTAGATGCAAACCATCAACTCAATGTGCAAACACCGGAAACAGAGCCTAGCCTTCAAGATATGATCCATCAGTTACAAGCTGAGGCAACTCCGGGTCACGAACTCTATATTATCAGTGATTTTCATGATTTAAATGAAGAATGCCGTGCGTCACTATATAGAATTGCTAGGCATTGTATAGTCACCCTTATATGGCTTGTTGATCCTCTTGACCAATCTCTTCCCAGAAGAACACTAAATATTAGTGATGGACAAAGATCTTCGGAAGTGGCTTATCAAAAAAGCCTTTGGCAACAATACGAAAATAGCTTTATTACACGAGAGCGACAACTGTATGACCTGAGTGCACAAGCACCAATAAGGATCATTCTTGCTGAAATTAATCAACAAAATCCTGTCGAGCTATTAAAAGGACTCTATGGAAAGCGATAAAACTGAACAACTACTTAGTCAACTAAAGGACGTGGAATTCGTTTCTTTCGAAGCGTCTAAGATTCCTGGGGTTGGTTGGTGGCTACTGGCGGCAATATTGCTTGGGCTAGTGATTTATTACCTTGTTCATAAAAAAAACAGTACATATCGAAATGAAGCTCTTGAATTATTAAATGAAGCTTATCAAAGTCAGTATGCTCTTACTGCGATGAATTCAGTTTTAAAGAGAACGGCTCTTTATATCTATCCTAATGCGAATGTCAGTGCATTGTATGGAGTTCAATGGTTAGACTTTTTAGATCGGAAGAGCGTCGTGTAG
>CAXQRU010000029.1:0-5594 GCA_964226685.1 Polaribacter sp.
GTTCCGAGGTTTATACCGATGAACAAGGTCGCATCAAAGTGAAATTTCACTGGGATCGACACGGCCACAACGAACTCACCTCCTGCTGGGTACGCGTGATGCAAAACATGGCGGGCAAAGGCTTTGGTGTGCACTACACGCCGCGCGTGGGCGAGGAAGTGGTGGTGTCCTTTTTACAAGGCGACCCGGATCAACCAGTGGTACTCGGCACCGTGTACCACACCGAAAACCTACCACCCTTTGCGAAACATCACGGCCGCCGCTCGGGCATACGCACCCGCACCACCAAAGGCGGCGGCAGGCAAAGCTATAACGAGCTGAGCTTTGATGACACCAAAGGCAGCGAAAGCATTTATCTGCAGGCGCAAAAAAATTACGACACCGTCGTGAAGAACAATATGACTACCCTGATTGGTGCCCATGAAATGCATCGAGTGGGGGAGGTCTTGAGCATCGAGGCCAACGAGCGCATGGAAATCCATGTGGGGGGAACGCACATCATCATCGATCACGATAATATTGAGATCAACAGCCCCACGGTGAATATCAACGGCAACCCCGTGGTGGTCGAAGGGCCGGTATCACCGGTGCCAGCACGGCCAGTCAAATCAGTTCCTGCCGCACCTAAGCCAGCACCTCCACCGCCAGTGGTGCCGAAAGTGCCTGAGCGCAAGGAAACAACTCATTTGACGATGAATTATTTTGGACGAAAGAAAGTACTACACAAACAAGGCATACAAATGGGAGCTAGCATACCAACCAACCAGCTAAAAGATGGCATGAGACACCATTACAATCAAGCCTCACATCACCCCCATGAGGATGGTGATGGTATTGAGCAAATTTATTCCCATGATTTAGGAGAAGCCGCGCTACCAAAATACCGAACAGGCCACTTTGAAGGTGGCGTATATACCCCACTATCAATTGAGGATGACTAATGGGTGCCAATAACACATACAAAACTTTTATCGGCGAGCCACCACCACCAGATAAGGTTACCACCACCAATGTAGTGGATATTATTGTGGGCTTGTACACCGCACCAGAGACAACTCGAGAAAACCTGAAGGACCTACCCGAAGGCTGGCTCTATGTGTTTCATGGGAGGCACCTTAGAAAGGAAATCCGTATTGAAAGCGACCCTGGGCGCGTCTCTTACTCCAATGTACCCCTCGAGAGCCAACAAGGCTATAACCGCCGCCAACCTCAAGGGCGCTATGATCACCTACTGCTTCAAACTCATGAGCTAAATAAGCCAGTACGGGTTGGGCTGGCCTTCTCTCGCGTACAGTGGAGCTGGGCACGAGTTAAGGCGATGGGAGGTCTCAACGAAAATGACGAAAGATATAACAACGAACTCGAACGCTCGAATGCTCAGGCATGTTTCGACCCAGACTCAGTCGATGTCTCGCGCAATGCGGAACTCGCTGAATCGCGCATTCAATGGTTTGATCTAGCTTCATACTGGGACAATAGACAAGACGAAAGCAAGCTTGATGAGCATATGTACATCAAGAAAGAGGAAAATGACGATGGACACGCTTTAATACTGGGCCTCTATGACCCCATCGGCATTGCATTAAAATTAGCAGCAGAAGCCGGTAGCCACTATGAAGAAGCCGAAAATGAATTTAAGTACATCAAAAATAAAAAGCATTTTGATTATGCTGTGGCCGTGAATGCATTAGTGAATGCACCGGAACCAGATATAGAATCAATACAAGGCAACTTTGAGGCCTACGCAGAAGAAAAAGAGTCTCTCGTCAACAACATCAGTGAGAAAGCTGAGCTTTATGACCGGGGTTTTTACAAAACGATTACACAAGGCGGGCGAATACACTCTGATGATTACAGGCGACTTCTAAGTGTTAGTATCGAATCCGAAGAGGAGATAAATAGACGCACCCGTTTTCTTCAGGCCGTTAAAACACAATCAGGAGCAAGGCCATCAGGCTATGTGCAGTTTGCCTCCAGGTTTATGCCAGGTTACGAAGAGCTAGCTGACAAGGTAGCCAAAGATGTACTTGGGCAGGGCGATATTGCACTAACGAACGAAGAAGAAGAACACATCAAAGAGTACCTTCTCAAAAAGGAAGAGTACGATGGCATACGACGCTCAATGAAAGATCAAAAAAAATTAAGTGAGTACGTCAATGTGGAAGGGCTACACAAATACCTAGAGCCACCCGAGCTCACCGCAGAATTCGATGCAATGGAGGATAAAAGAACCGAATACTTCAAATGGCTGATGAATCAGACCAAAGATGGGCAACCATACACGAATTTAGAGCCACAAGCCCTACTCATAGAACACGCCCTGGCCGATTATGCTTCCCTAGCGGTTAACGTCTACTACCCGATACCCGATGAGAACAGCAAAATTTTGGTGCCTGAACCGCCTTCAATCGTGATACTAAACACCAAGCAAGGCAGCTACCTCGATAACGACTCTGCGCTTCGAGATTTCGCCAGCAAGTTTATTAAAGATCCTGAAATGTGGGTTAAATTACGAGAAAGAGACCGCATCTTTCAAACAGAGCATGTGCTCTATGTCGGTGATAAAGTCCAGCTACGTTATCATCAAAATGTACCTCGCTTAGAAATAGTAAGCAGAAGCGGCAGTAAAGACATTGCTGTTTTCATACCCAGTATAGACAGCATCAATAGTACGCTCGAAGCTGGGCATATTAAAATGACCATGGAGGAAGCCCGCAAAGCCACTCACCATCAGGAGCACCTCAAACACCCCTCTTACTTATATTGGTTTGACATGCATCTAATATTGATGACACCCTCAGAATATGTTCGAGGTACGATTGATCCAGTATATAAAAGCCTCAAACAAAGTAAAGACGGCAAAGAAACGGGGCTCTATCAACCAGGCCTGGATGAGGACGATGCTTACCTAGAGTTTTTGGAATACCTCGCCGAACCAGATAACCCCTGGATGAAGATGCTCAACCCTACAGATGAATGTGTCAGCCCCACGGACCCAGTCGACAAAATCAACACCCTGGTGATTAATGATGGCAGCGGCGACTTTCGTGCACTGGACTACTTTCGCCAATGCCATTTACTAAAAGAAACTTGGAACCCAGCACTTGGCACAGATCTAGCTGCCGCTATTTATCCAGAAGAGTATCATGTCAGGTCAATACAAAAAGATGGACTCGAGCGCGACATGGGCGGCTCTACCCTCGCCTCAGCAGATCAACGAATAGTCGATGTTGTGCGGACAATCCTAGACAAACACCAAAAGCAATTCAACGCCTGGATTTCACAAAGCCTCAACCAACTCACCGCCTTAAAACACCTGCGCGAGCAACTGGTTCGCCGGAGCATGGAAGTAGCCCAAGAGCGGGATGAATTGAGGCAACGGCGCAATGAACTAAATAATGAAGAAGCCAGAGCAAGAAGCGCCCAACCCCGTCAATCCGGCAAAGAAAAAGTCTTTCTCGACTTCTATGTCAAAACCAGCCGCTTATCCTTTATTCATGAACTAAACGGTCTACACCTGGGCACCATGGGGGATTTAATTCCAGAGGGCTATGTAGTACTCGATGGCCAGCGCCATATAGTTCACGCTCAAAAGCTGAGTAAAGAGGAGATTCGAAAAGTACTCGAACACGAATCACAAAACCCTGGCAGAGGCTCTGAATTGACACGTAACGGCCAGGTGATCGCCCACAGCCGAATCTCCAGGGTCGGCTTTTTCAAAAGGCGCCCTGCCTATAACCGCAAGTTCGACCTTGATAAATACTGGCAATACCATGCTAATGAGCCCAACAAAGGCCGATCACAACACCAGGTAGATGGCAGTATTACCAAAATCAGCATCGTGATGGTGCGTGAAAATAGCCCCCTCCTTGAAAGAGAGCAACGCTTACTACAGCAGACTCAAAGAGAACTGGTCGATATCAACCGGGAACTGCGCACCATAGAAACCCGCTTACGCCAACTGGACAATATCGATAAAACTTTAACAGATCAAGAAATATACAGAAGAGAGAGGATAAACCAAGAGCGGCTGTCCGTCAGAGAAAATACGGTTCGCACCATGTTTAATCGTAGCGCTCATGCTGGTTTATCCGCTTATTTTTTACACGTAGAAATCATGACGCTGAAAGGCATTATGGATGGCCAGTTTGATAAGGAAAGTGATTTATACATTAAATGCATTACCGCGCTTTCAGTGTTGGGCACTATTACCAGCGCCTACGCACTTGTAGAAAGTGCACCAGTACTCTTCAATGGAACTCGCGAACTAATGACCGGCCGCACTGTCGGCAGCGTTGTCAAACCAGTGCTAGGCTCAGCCTTTTTCAAGGGCCTTAACGTTTTTTCTGGTTTTGGCTTAGCCGCATTTGCATTAATGGAGGCCAGTAACTCCTTTGCCAGGGGCGAGCTCTTAGTTGCAGGCTTACAGGTCGCCTCGGGTGCTATTGCATTGATCATGATAAAAGTGCCGCATCCTGGCTTCATCCTTATCGGTTTAGGCTTGATGCTTTTAATTGGTATTTTCAAGCGCAATGAGTTAGAAAACTTATTAGCCTTAAGCATGTTTGGTACTGAAGGAATCGCTGAATATGGCATAGCCAAATACGGAACCGACTATGAATGGATGAACCAAGATGGCCGTGCACTGGAAGCCTATCAATATTTACTGGGTATGCTAGCTCCCATGCAAATGGATATCGAAAACCTCGCCATAACCAGTAACCCCGAAGATCCCGCTTTAACAACCGAAGAACAAGGGCAATTTGCACTGACGATTAGCTATCCATCAGTGCCAGGTGCCAGCCAGCCAGAGTTAAAGCTATTTGTACTGGAGTTCAGCGGCACCCCAAGAGGTGAAACCATAGAATGGCAATTAGGCCAAAGAACCCTGGTAGCCACTCTTCAAGAGCTAGCAGAAAAGAATTTGGGCAGCCCTCATGTCTATAATCGAGATGGCTTAGAGCATGTGATGAAATACCATGACTATGCAAATTTCTTAACTCCTCTCAAGGAAATCGAACCCGCCGCACCCGGCAAACGCTACCTGTACCAAGCCACAGCCACTCCTGGTAAAGTAAGCGCAATATTAGCCTTTGCGCAGCTACAATACCCAGAAGGCTTTACGCTACCAGCGCCCGAGCGGAGATATCAAAGCGGTGATATTATCCCAGAGGATAACGCGCTAACAGAGGGGTGGATTACCTGTGGTCCCGGGCTAATTCACCACCAAAGACATGTGTAACATGAGTACTCGGAGCCTAACAACGCATGAAAAGCACATTAATTCGCCACTTTGTTTTTTTAATTGCCATCCTCTTTTGCATTCAAGTTCAAGCAAACGAGGAAGAATGGTCAAAGAGAAAATTAACATCAGACCAACTTTATAACGATGGATACTACGACCAAGCGTTAATTCAAACCAAAAAGTTATTGGACTACTCCTTACAAGCATTTGGGAAAGATAGCGAATATACCGCAGCAACTCATAATCTATTGGGCTTAATCTACAAAAAAAATAACTATTGGGCAGAAGCCAGAAGAGAGAGATCGGAAGAGCACACGTCTGAACTCCAGTCACGATCGTTAATCTCGTA
>CAXQRU010000030.1:0-39554 GCA_964226685.1 Polaribacter sp.
AGACGTGTGCTCTTCCGATCTTGGCACTTTCTTTAAAACAATCGCTGATTAATATTTTATTTTTTGGATCAAAACTAATTTTAAACAGCATTTGCGCTGCATTATTTAAGAATATAATTTGAAATTGGTCATCGATCACCACAACCGATGTGGTCAAGCTATCTAATACTTGATGAAAATCTTTAACCGCCAGACACGGCGAAACCTCTTGACGATTCTTTAGCATGATCGGCAACCATCGAAAAAAAAATTGGCAAGAATAAAAACGACCCCTGAGCCCAGGGGTCACTTGGTTTTTTACACGCTGTAGTACATATCAAACTCAACTGGGTGAGTTGTCATGTTAAGCTTTTCAACTTCGGCGCGCTTAAGTTCAATGTAAGCATCAATAGCGTCATCTGAGAATACGCCACCGGCTTTTAGGAACTCACGATCCGCATCCAAAGCATCCAAAGCTTGCTCTAATGAGGAACAAACGGTGGGGTAGTTGCCTTGCTCTTCAGGAGGCAGGTCATAAAGGTCTTTATCGGCTGAATCACCAGGATGAATTTTATTCTTCACACCATCAAGACCAGCCATCAACAACGCAGCAAATGCTAGATATGGGTTTGCCGTTGAATCGGGGAAACGCGTTTCAATACGCTTACCTTTTGGCGAAGAGACGTAAGGGATACGAATCGATGCCGAACGGTTACGGGCAGAATAAGCCAGAATAACCGGCGCTTCAAAACCTGGAACCAAACGCTTGTAGGAGTTAGTTGATGCGTTACAGAATGCATTCAAAGCCTTCGCGTGTTTGATAATACCACCAATGTAGAACAGCGCTGTTTCACTCAAACCAGCATAGACATCACCCGCAAATTGGTTGACGCCATCTTTTACGAAGGATTGGTGAACATGCATACCACTACCATTGTCACCAACGATAGGTTTGGGCATGAAAGTCGCCGTTTTACCATAGATGTGAGCCACATTGTGTACACAATATTTAAGCACTTGCACTTCATCGGCTTTTTTCGTCAACGTGTTAGCACCAACACCAATCTCACATTGACCTGCAGTTCCCACTTCGTGGTGATGTACTTCAATGGTCAAGCCCATTTGCTCCATGGCATTACACATAGCGCCACGAATGTCGTGTAATGAATCGACAGGGGGTACGGGGAAGTAACCGCCTTTCACGCCAGGTCTATGGCCTTGGTTACCTTCAGGGAAATCACTGCCTGATGACCAAGCCGCTTCCTCTGAATTGATTTTGTAAAACGCACCCGACATGTCAGTATGCCACTTCACATCATCAAAGATGAAAAACTCAGGCTCTGGGCCAAAGTAGGCGGCATCGCCCAAACCAGTGGATTGCAGATAGGCTTCTGCACGCTGAGCAATCGATCTAGGGTCGCGCTCATAACCTTCCCCAGTTGAAGGCTCGACGATATTACAGCGAAGAATCACCGTCGTTTCATCGGTGAAGGGATCAATCAGTGCCGTGCTATCATCTGGCATCAAAATCATGTCTGATTCATTGATACCTTTCCAACCCGCAATAGAAGAGCCATCAAACATTTTGCCTTCAGTAAAAAAATCATCCACTACTTCTGAAGCCGGGATGGTCACATGTTGTTCTTTACCCTTGGTGTCAGTGAAACGCAGGTCAACCCATTTCGCTTCGCTTTCTTCTATGAGCTTAATCGTATCGGACATTTTTCCTCCAAAATGGTTATTCTGATAAGTGATGAAACTGAATCATTAATGGACACTGGCTTTGAACGCGTAATCACACAATGTGCGAGCCGATCATCTGGCCAACCCAGCCTCATTTAGCGCTCAAGCAACAGCAATTGCCGTGCCAAGCAATTAACAGCGTAAGTACTGGGGTTCAGACACAGCCGACAACCAACAGAGACCCATTATAGAGCATAAACCACTATTCTTGCACCACAATAGTGCCAGATATGGCATCATTTAGGTAGTGATCGGATGAATTGGCACAAAATTGTTCGATCATTGTGCCCACCGTGTTAGAACGCACCAAATGTGCCGCATAATAGGTATGCAAGCAACGAATTCTCTGGAAGTTTTCAATCCCCCCAATTCCCCTTCGCTGAAGGACATCATAGAAACCTTTGGCCATCAATTCATCGCGAATTGACTCGGGCATATGGTGATTCCTCAGTGCGATATAGGCCAAGTGGTCCTCGTTCAATGCCTGCTGCAACTGCTCTGACTGATCGATCTCAGATTGCAATAAAGCAATCACCCCCCTTGCCTCCAAACGATCTAATGCGTAATTGATGGCCGGATCAATCAACCAAAAAAGCGTTGGAAATGGCTTATCATCGACCAAGGCACTGACTCTAATCACAGCAGGCTCATCATTTTTCCACACAGAAACAGCGTCTAGCCCCCTCGGCTCTCGACCTAGACGCTCTTGAATCATTTGAAGGGTTGAGGGAGTCATTGTCATTGTTCGCCATCCAATCAAAACCCCTAGTATACCCTATGAGCTCAATTGATATCGTCAAATAGGCAAGGATGCATAAAAAGATCTACACTTATTACAGTTAAACATGCAGGCGTAAACGTGACAAAAAAGAAAAAAGCATCCTCTGGACATATCTTATCTCTAATCGTTGCACTGGCGATATTACTAACGATATCAGTCACAGCTACTCTCATGCTTACCGGTGTCGTCACTATTTATGAAGCAGGAGTTGGGGAGATTCCTTCAATAGTAGAAGCCCAGGATTTATGTGACAAAGAGGTGAAAAATAGTAGCGACCGACTTCGATCGTACCACCTAGATGATCGCTCCAGTAGCTTTGACGCCTCCATCAATCGCTACAAGCTTTTTTACATTATCGATGTTTACCAAGGCAAAACCGATCAAGAGGGGATCACGCACTTTTTCATTAACTGCTTTGTAGACCCCAACAGAGGCCGAATCACGACCTTTGAAATGAATGAGGAGAAAGATTATAAACCAAGCGCGCTCCGCAATCGAAGTGGTAACGCATTTGGGATGTAAGCCCTGCTATAGATCCAACTCATAGTCCACAATCACTGGACAATGACTAGAAAATAATTGGGCCTTATAGATGACTGCATAGTCAACATTATGCTTAAGGTTATCCGACACGATTTGTAAATCAACTCGCCAACCAGGGCCATTATTCACACCCTCGGGCCACCAGCTATATTCGTCAGGGTCAGTATTACCCAGGCGAAAAGCATCATGATAACCCAGCTCCGTCAATTGACGCATCCATTGCTGCTCTTCAGGCAAAAAACCAGACTGCTCACATAAAGCTGGATCAGAGACATCAATCGCCTTGGGCGCCATGGCCCAATTACCACAAATGATATAGTCACGACGCTTGCGACTAATTTTTTCAAGATGAGCCTGTAGATCATCAAAAAATTGATGTTTTACTTCTTGGGACTGATGCTCAAGATGGGCTTGAGGTGCCAGTAGCGAGCCAATACTCAGCCTTTCAAAGTCAATTTGTAGGTAGCGACCCTCCATATCAACTCCACTAGAGAAACCAAAGCCATAAATTAAGGCTTTGGGTAACTCGCGCGTATAGATGGCAACACCATTGTAATCTTTTTCGCCAGAGTCAAAGAAATAAGCGTGATAACCCTCGGGATGATAGATAGCATCATCCAACTCGTACTCAAAAGCTTTAATATCTTGCAAACAAATAACATCAACGTCTTGCTCCGCCAACCAGTCATATAATCCTCGCTCGGCGGCTTGGCGGATACCGTCGACACTGAGACTAATTATTCGCATAATCCATCCTTCAAAAATTTGGCCGTATAATACCGAATCTGGCACCAAATGAATATTTTTTTGCTAAAAATAGTGAAAGGCTGACAAACCACGTTATTATAGGCCTCTTAGCTGGCTCTTCATGCCTATTTATAAACCTAGACGATTTTTCAGGATTTACCATGCAAGCTTATCAGCAACGCTTCATTGAACTTGCCATTGAACACAATGCCTTAAAATTTGGGGAATTCACACTCAAATCAGGTCGCAAAAGCCCTTATTTTTTCAATGCGGGTAGTTTTAACACCGGCCAAGCTCTAGCGACCCTAGGCCAATGCTACGCCGATGCCCTGGCTCCAGTTCACGAGCAGATCGATTTGCTCTTTGGCCCTGCCTACAAAGGCATCCCACTTGCCAGCGCCACAGCCGTTGCATTGGCTGATCATCACAATATCAACCTACCGTTTTGCTTCAACCGCAAAGAGGCAAAAACCCATGGAGAAGGCGGCCAATTGGTTGGCGCGCCCCTCAATGGACGGGTCACGATTATTGATGATGTCATCACCGCAGGCACCGCAATTCGTGAAGTGATTGACATCGTGCACCAAAATGGTGCCGAGGTAACTCAAGTCATTATTGGCCTAGATCGCCAAGAACCCGACAACAACGGCATTAATGCCATTACCGCCTTAGAACAAGAGTTTGGCCTATCAGTCATTAGACTCGTCACACTTAGCGACATTATCGCCTACTTAGAGAAACACCCACACCAATACCAAGGCGTGAGCCGGCAATTGAAAGATTACCAAACAGCGGTTAATGGTTGACAATCGGCAAAATGAACGTACATTTATAGTATGAGAGTATTTTTTTACTGTATAGCACTCACCTTTTCAGTGGTATCTCTGAACGCCTCAGCCAATGAGGCCGTTCTCTTTCGCTATGTCAATGAGCAGGGCTCAAAGGTGATTGGCTATACCATACCCCCTGAATACATCCCCAAGGGTTACGAAATATTAAATAGCCAAGGAATGCTAATTGAGGTAGTGCCACCTGAACTCAGCCCTGAAGAAAAACGTAAACTGATCGAACAAGAAAGAGAACAAAAACGCTTAGCGCAATGGGATGCACTGCTTAGAAACCGTTATTCTAGCGTAGAGGACATCTATAAAACTAAGGAACGGCAATTAGCTAAGATTGATCTTCGCATTTCTTCTCTGAATAATGAAGTAGCCGCCGTTAACCAAGAGATCGAGAAAAAGCAAGCCGAAGCCGCCGCCCAAGAGCGTCGCAACCAAACAGTGAGCCCCGAACTCAATAAGGAGATCTCTGCACTCTTTGAACACCGTGAAAACTTAAAAGCCAGAATTGTCGAAACCCAAGAAAATTATCAGCAGCAAAGCGATTCTTACGATAAGGAAGCCGCGCGCTATAAAATTCTGGAGCAGGAAAAGACAAGCTCAGAAAAAAAAACAGACAATCCAGCTGAGGAAAGCACTGATCGGGAAACCACGAGCATTACAAATCAATCAACGAAATTGGATTGCAAAAAAGCAGTAAGCAATGCCAAAGACTGGATTGACTCTATGCTGGAAGTTGGTGAACGAAATCAGAAAGGTGGATACATGAACCAGTCTGAATATAAAAAAATCTCTGCTGATTTAAAACAAATGAAAAACAAAATATCAATATCAGAATGCAGCAGAGCGACCGGTGAAGTGCGCGCTTTTTACGAATGCATGAGCGATGGATATACTCACATCGCGCAATGTGGCAAAGAGCATAACTATGGATCTTAGCCGTTTATGCTTGTTCCATTTGTTGAATGAGAATCAGCGCCATTCGAATAACATCATAGGAAATGGCCCCATCTAACTCTTCATAGATTGGCTTGAGCCGGCTCACTCGTCCAACACTATCCCAAGCATCCATCACCACCGCCAAATCCTCTTCTGAAACCAAGGTAGAGAAATCAACATCGGCACCCTCATGGTAGGCTTTCACTAGATAATTAACGACGGTTTCCTTTTTGAGATCCCGAGATCTTGCTATGTCTGCAACAGACATTCCGCGCCCCGCAAGCTCAGCCACCACAAGATGACTGGCTAGGGACTCGCCTGGTGATGACCGCTGAAGCACCGGAGCCACTTTAAAATTCACAGGCTGACCAAGATACTCACCAATAATATTGGCAAAGGACTCTCCAAACGCCTCTAATTTATGGCGCCCTACCCCTTTGATCGCCAAAAATTGAGCCTGGTTGAGCGGCTGCTGTCGAGCCATATCTTTCAAGGTAGCATCTGAGAAAACCGCAAATGGTGGGATCGAGCGAGCATCGGCCAGACTTAGACGATGCACCCTCAAGCGCTCAAACAACACTCGATCATAAGGAGCATCGTTATCCATTAATTGTGATTTTTTATTGAGATTCTCTAAAGCCTGCGGCTCAATCAATTCAACCGTTTTTTGAGACTTGAGCACCGCTTGCGAAAGCTCTGTTAAACGCAATTTATTACCATCGGTAAAGTCGATGCTAAGCAAACCAATGTCGATTAACTGCGTGATGTAATCCAACCAAGTTTGCCAATCAATATCTTTACCCGCGCCATAGGTCTTGATTTGGTGATATCCCTGCTCCATCAATTCACTTTTACGTGAACCCCGCAAAACATCGACCAACATCATCATGTTGACTTGCTGATTCAGTCGAAAACAAGCAGATAGGGCTTTTTGCGCGATAATGGTTCCATCGAATGTTTCCGGTGGATTAAGGCATCGATCGCAATGCCCACATCCACGATCACGATACTCACCAAAATAATTGAGAATCACATTGGTGCGACAACTGGCCGTTTGGCTGAACTTCCACATCCGTTCCAATTTGGACTTTTGTACCAACTGGTAGGCGGCATCACCTTGGCTATTATCGATAAAATCGGTGAGCACTTTCATATCGCCAAAGCCTGCAAATAACAGTGCTTCCGAGGGTTCACCATCGCGACCCGCACGGCCAATTTCTTGATAATAGCTCTCAATATTTTTGGGCATATTGTGGTGAATAACCCAACGAATATTGGGCTTGTCGATCCCCATACCAAAGGCAATGGTCGCACAGATGATGTCAATCTCATCTCGCTGAAATCGAGTCGCTACCGCTGAGCGTTCCTCGGCACTCAAACGCGCATGATAGAACGCGGCTCGATAGCCTAAGTCCTTTAACTTAATCGCAATCTCTTCCGTTGACTTGCGGCTTAAACAATAAATGACACCGGCGGTATTATTGCGGGTACTGAGAAATTTTTGTATGACCTGAAAGCGCTTTTGCGCGGGCAAGACCGATAAAGTAATGTTAGGTCGCTCAAAACTGGACAAGAATAATTGGGCGTCGTTGAGCCCGAGCTGCTCGATGATATCCTTTTGAGTGGCTTCGTCAGCCGTGGCCGTCAGCGCCACCACTGGCACTTGAGGAAAAGGAGCTAATAATTTCGTTAGCTTTCGATACTCGGGACGAAAGTCATTACCCCATACCGAAACGCAGTGAGCCTCATCAATGGCAATCTGTGAAACATGAACCCCTTGAACCCACTGAACAAAACGATCTTGAACCCCACGCTCTGGAGATACATACAATAAACGCAAGCGGCCATTTTGCGCTTTCTGATAAATTGCTTGTTCTTGTTCAACACTGCAATGGCTGTTAAGTGCCGCCGCTGCAATACCATTGGCACTGAGGCTGTCCACCTGATCTTGCATGAGCGCAATCAACGGCGATACCACCACCGTCAAACCAGGCAATAAAAGTGCAGGCAATTGATAACACAAGGACTTCCCGCCGCCAGTAGGCATAATGACGACACTGGACTGCGCTTGTAAACTGCGGGATATGACTTCCTGCTGACTTAACCGAAACTCATCGTAACCAAAATGCTCTTTCAGACAAGCCAGCAATTGTTGTTGCGAAACCTCCATAAAGACATCACTCAGTTAGTGAGTGGTCTCCACTTCTTCCTGCTTCTCTTGCTGACTTTGAACATACAGGGCTTCAAAGTTAATGGGCGGCAACATGAGCGGAGGATAAGTCCCTTTGACTAATGAGTTATCGATCACTTCACGCGCATAAGGGAATAGAATCTGTGGGCAGACTGTATTGAGAACCTGGTTCAGATGCTCTTTTTCAACACCCTTAATACCGAAAATACCCGCTTGATGAACCTCAACAATAAAAGCGGTATCCTCTTGAAGCTTAGCGGTAATAGTCAAGGATAAAACCACCTCAAAGGTATCTTCAGCCAGTTGTTGAATTTGGGTATTTAGCTCTTGATTTACCGAGGGCTTCCACTCCTTAACAAAGGCCTGAGCCCCCAAAGGTGCTTCAAAGGATAAGTCCTTCAAATACACTCGCTGCACGAGAAATTGGGTTTGCGGTTCTTTCTTTGCTTCATCAGTCATGATGGGTTCCTATTGTTGAGCAAGTAATTGATTCAGATGGCCCGACCGCTCTAGAGCAAAAAGGTCGTCGCAACCACCCACGTGAGTTTGATTTATCCAAATTTGAGGCACCGTTTTACGGCCACTCTTGTTGATCATTTCTTGTCGTTTGGCGTCATCACCATCGACACTGATCTCCAGATACTTGACGCCCTTACTATCTAAAAGCTGTTTAGCGCGAATGCAGTAGGGACACAAACGAGAGGTGTAGATTTCAACAGCGGGCATGAATTCGTTAGTCTCTTACAGTGGGTAGATGTTGCGCTTGCCACTCGGCCATCCCGCCAGCCAGACGCGATACACGATACTCTTTGCGTCTCAATTCACGGCCAATTGCACCACTGTGTTGGCCCATTTTATCGACCAAAATGAGCATTTTATCCTTATGCTTAGACAAAATTTGGTTGGACTCAGGAATTTTGCTAAAAGGTATATTGATCGCATCGACAATATGCCCAGCCTCATAATCGGCTCGATCACGAATATCGATGATGACAGCCGATTCTTTGTTGACAGCCAAGGTAAGCTCTGTCGTCGTTAATTTCGGGCCAGCCTGAATCCCTTCATGGCGAATAAACAACCAAATAAAGGTCAACAATAAAGCCACATACAACCACTGATCGATCAAAAATTCAACAAACACAAAATGCCTCTAGCCAAGCCATGTATCAAAAAGCGTAAGAGTATACACTAATCGCCTCAATATTGGACAAGCTATTTCGAATGCCGCCGATGCCCACAAAACCCCAAGAGCGTATGGTAGACTGAGCGCTTAGAAACGGTGAGCCCATAATGAAACCCCTGCTATTTATCGTCCTCCTCTCCATTTTGGCCAACGGTGCGCTTGGTAGTGAAGACTATTCAGCTAAGCTGAAGCAATTGCAAGGGACCATTAATAGCCTACAAAAACAAATCAATCAGGTGAAGTCTGAGCGAGACCAACTGCTCAAAGCATTAAAAGACTCTGAAGTCGCCATTGGGCAGCTTAACAAGAGCATCAACACGACTCGCGAAGCCATTAAACAGCAACAAAGCCAACTAACTCAGTTGCAACAGGAAAAAGATCGACTGCTTAAAGCCAAACAGAAACAAAGCCAGTCCATTGCCGCCCAACTCAACCAAATGTACAAAGTTGGGCAGCAAAACCAACTTAAGCTGCTGTTAACTCAGGCGGATCCAAGCCAGATAGGTCGCCTGCTTAAATATCACCAGCAATTAAACCAAGCTCGATTACAAGAAATTCAGCAATTTTTACAGACACTTAACAAAATTAATGAGATCGAGCCATCCATTGTAGCGATTACGGAAAATCTTCAATCAAAGGAACAAGCTCTTAATGATCAACGCCAAACGCTCACCCAAGAGCAAAAAGGCCGGCAGGCGACATTAAGCAAACTATCGGCAACACTGAGCACGCAAAGCGATCAGCTGGCTAACTACATGGCAGACAAAGATCGTTTGCAAAAGCTGATTGACGAGGCAGCTAAAACATTGGCAAAGCTAGAGCTCCCCAGTGACACCACACCATTTAGCAAAACTCAGGGTAAACTGCATTTACCAACGGAGGGTAAAATTGCACATAGATTTGGCAGTCAGCGCATGGGCGAGTTAAACTGGAACGGAATTTTTATTGCCAGCCCAAGTGGCACTCCCATTCGAGCCGTACATTATGGTCGAGTGGTCTTTGCCGATTACCTGAAAGGTTACGGGCTGTTGGTCATCATTGATCATGGTGAAAGTTATATGAGCTTATACGCCCACAACCAGTCCCTATCAAAGACTACAGGCGACTGGGTCAAGGCCGGAGAGACCATAGCGCTAGCGGGCAATACTGGCGGCAGTACGCAAGCTGGTTTATATTTCGAAATTAGACACAATGGTCGCCCACAAAATCCATCGAAATGGATGAAACGCGGCTAAATTCATTGATCGCCTTATTGAAAGGTTTTGGAGGTATTATGTTGTTGCGAACGATTATATTGAGTGCTGGCTTGTGCTTAATTAGCTCTCACTCAATGGCCGAAAAAGTTCAGCCGACGCCAACGCTACCCCTTGAGGATCTTCGCTTATTCACTCAGGTTTTTGACCAAATTCGTCAGGGTTATGTACAACCCGTGGACGACAGTCAATTGTTGGAAAGCGCCATTAAAGGCATGTTGTCAGAGCTAGACCCTCACTCTAGCTATTTAGATGCGGAGTCATTTAACAACTTAAAAGAAAGTACCAATGGTCAATTTGGCGGTCTTGGCATCGAAATAAGCGCCGAGAAAGGTCTCATTAAAATTGTGTCGCCCATCGATGACACTCCAGCAGAAAAAGCTGGGCTCCAAAGCGGCGATATTATTTTGGAGCTTGATAAACGTTCGTTAAAAGGTCTCTCGCTGGGCGATGCCGTGCAATTGATGAGAGGCCCCATCGGCACCAAAATCACGCTCACAATTTTGCGCCAGGGCACCAAAGAGCCTTTTGAAGTGACGCTAGAACGTGCTGCCATTCGAGTGACCAGCGTGCGATCAGAGTTATTAGAGCCAAACTATGGTTATTTACGCATTGCACAGTTTCAAATTGAGACGGGCAAAGAATTTACTAAAGCCATCGAAAAACTCAAGAGCAAAAGCCCTGAGTTAAAAGGCTTAATTATTGATTTGCGCAACAATCCCGGTGGTGTATTGCAAGCCTCTGTTGAGGTCGTCGATGCACTGCTGAATGAAGGCATGGTGGTTTACACCAAAGGGCGCATCGAAAACACCAGTCGAGAATACTTCGCCACCGAAGGCGATGCTACCGATGGCTTACCGATTGTGGTACTCATTAATGACGGCTCTGCGTCCGCTTCTGAAATTGTCGCAGGCGCACTTCAGGATCAAAATCGCGCTGTCATTATGGGTACGCGCAGTTTCGGCAAAGGCTCGGTGCAAACCGTCATTCCACTCAGTGAAAACAAAGCCATCAAGCTCACAACCGCTTTGTATTACACGCCCAAAGGCCGCTCAATACAAGCTCAGGGCATTGCACCTGATATCGTAGTTGAAAGGGCTGAACTCACGGTAAGCAACAATCGAAAACGCGCTGAGGCCGATTTACAAGGTCACATTGGCAATGGTAATGGCGGTGAGGACATCACCTCAGATGATAAAGCTCAAACCATACATCCCAAACTTCAAAACGACAATCAGCTTTACTCGGCAATTAGTGTGTTAAAAGGCATTGCAGTTTTGGGCAAAAATCAGTAATTGAGCTAGCGATCGGGTCAACCCGATCGCTATGATTACACTAAAAATCGTAACGCAAACCCAACTCAGCAATCGCTGGCTCCGCAACCGCTCCTTCAGAAGAGATTTGCTCATAAGCCAACCAAACGGCCGCTTTAGGATTAAAGTGATGCACATACTCAAGCTTAATCGAATCCTCTGCTGAATCGGCATCGCAATCTAGGGCGGCATAACGGCCATGGATTTGATGCTTTCCAGCGCGATAACTGGCATAGATACCAGCGGTATCGCGATCCTGACCATTACAAGCCGCCGCCGATGCACCCACATAACCAGGGCCCACAGCGTATAAATCAAAATCATCGGGCGATGAATGATAAAAGGCTGATAATGTCAACGGACCCATATAGCCCCAGGCTCTGACACCGGTCATAGTACCCGTATTGGCGCCAACATTGTCCTTCAATACCGCCGCTTGCAGCTTGAAACGGTCAGTCGCATATTGCACAGCCGCTGTGTAGTGGTTGATATCCTCATCGTCCTCGTCTTCAAAAGAGACCTCTGCACCGAAACTCAATGCGCCTATCTTGCGATTATATTGAACCAGATCATCATCGCGGATGGCGCCGTGACGCAATGAATCATTGCCATCTTCAAAATACGCAGCGCGAACCATCTTATGGAATAGAGTTGTTTGAGAACCAATCGTGAGCGTACCAAAGTCTCCTTTAAACCCCACCAATGCCAAACGCAATGATTGATCAGCACCTTGAGTGAACTCACCACCTTCAGTTAAACCATACTCAATTTGCCCAAAAATCGTAACGCCTTCTGCAAACTCCGTGGACGCCTTGATACCGATACGGCTTAAGCGATCTTCAATATCCAAAGAATCGGTAGCACCACCATCGGTATCCAAATTTTGCAATGCCATACGTAAACTGCCATAAGGAGTAATCTCAGCCCCATGAGCGCCTACAGCGAGCCCCATTAATAAAGCAATAGGAAGTTTTTTTATCATAATTATCCACCTTAATATTATTGTTTTAGTAAGACGCAAGAAAATCTTGCGGATAGTTGCTATGGCAAAAACCGTTCCATAGGAGAGAGGCGGATGATGTCACAAGGAACAACAAAAATGAGAATATAACCACCCATACGCCGGGTGACAATGTGCTCAAAAATAGAATTTAGCTAAAGCAGGCTGATATGGCTCGCAATGAATGCAGCCAATAACGGATTAGCACCAAAATGCGGCAACTGGGAGATCGTTAAATCAGGAAATTGATTCCGAACGTCATCAATTTGAGAGGGAATATCCGCTTGCACATGACGCCCTTGATTGAAAAATAGCGGATAAAAATCAATAGTGCGACAACCTTGACGATACAACTCTTGGGCCAAGCTCAAAAAAGAAGGCTCAGCCAGCTCCAAAAAGCACGCTTGTACTGACGAATAGTCAGCGCTTTTCAGTTTTGCAACTTCAGACACCAAATCACGAAATTCTTGGTTGGCCAGAGCATTTCGGCTGCCATGAGCCATCATTACCAATGCTTTTTTCATTCATCCTCACTATAAACTGACAGCGACACATCACCATCAAAATCAACATTGACACAAACCACCATTGGACGGCAACAAACAAAACAATCTTCGACATATTGCTGATCGCCCGCGGAACCATCAACCACCAAAGTAATCATTTCGCCACAATAAGGGCAGTATTGCTTCAAAGATTCCAACATAGCGCTTTTTACGCCCCCTTCGACATTAAGGATGACTATTGAGTAAGCCGCCATAGTTGAATGCCAGCTCATACCAATGCTAAAGATCAAAATTCTTGAAATACACCCAAATGCTCATGCATTTTTTGGTATCATGGGCGATTATATTTTTAACACAATTGCCCATGAAATACTCTAATAGCGACAATTTTTCTCATGCCACCCCCGCCAAAGTCGGGATTTTAATCACCAATTTAGGGACACCTGATGCCCCAACCCCCAAGGCATTACGTCGCTATTTAGGCGAGTTTTTAGCTGATCCAAGAGTAGTTGAAATGCCTCGCTGGCTGTGGAGAATCATCCTTCATGGGATTATATTACGCATACGACCCAGGCGATCCGCCAAGGCTTACGCGAGCGTGTGGCAAGAAGGTGGCTCGCCATTAATGATCCACACAAAAGCACAAGCAGATGCACTAAGTAGCGCATTCAAAGAGGAATATGGTGAGTCCGTCGTGGTAGATTTTGCCATGCGCTACGGCTCGCCAAGCATCGCCTCGGTAGCCGAGCGCCTTTTAAAAAGTGGTTGTCGTCGGCTCATCGTTTTGCCTTTATATCCTCAATACAGTGCCACCACCACTGGCTCAACATTCGATGCCCTAGCCGATTGGCTCAAGAAACGGCGTTGGCTACCGGATCTGCGTTTTATTAGCCACTACCATGATCACCCCGCCTATATTCAGGCATTGGCAAACCAAGTGAAGCAACATTGGCAAAAATATGGCCGCGCGGAGAAACTGATTTTTTCTTATCACGGGATTCCAAAACGTTATTTGATAAATGGCGACCCCTACCACTGCGAATGCTACAAAACCAGCCGGCTTCTCGCAGAGCAACTGGGTCTTAGCGAGGGTAGCTACCTCACCAGCTTTCAATCGCGCTTTGGTCGCGAGGAGTGGCTGAAGCCCTACACGGATATGACGCTTAAACAACTGGCGCGAGAGAACGTTAAATCCGTTCAGGTACTATGTCCCGGCTTTTCATCTGACTGCCTGGAAACCATAGAGGAAATCGATGAGGAAAATCGCGGTTACTTTTTAGAGGCTGGCGGCGAGCGCTTTGAATACATTCCCGCACTTAATGCCTCCGAGAGCCACATTCAGGCGCTGTCGCAAATTATCAAAAACGAGCTCAGCCATTGGCAACAGCCCGGAAAAAAGGATCACCTGTTAACAGAAAAAGAAGCACTAAAATATGGAGCCAAACACTAACCGTTAAGGCTACAGAAGAAAAACAAAGGGAACAACTGTGGCTCCTTTTTGAAGAAAGGAGCCTAAAGATACTAGCTAACGATAGTTAAACCTGGAGCATTTCTCAGACGGTTTTTATGGCGGTACATCTGCTTGTCTGCCACGGCCAATAAAGACTCTGGTGTACTGGCCTGCTCAGGATAGATAGCACAGCCCACACTGCAACCAACCGTGATTGATTGGTCAGCCACCAAAAAGGCATTGGCAAAGACCGCACACAGTTTCGACTTCAGGCCCGCCACATCATTGAGATCCTCAATACCTTCGGCAATGACAACAAATTCATCACCACCGTAGCGAACTACCGTATCGGCCTCTCTCAAAATACCCTGTAAACGCTGAGCGATTTGCCGCAAAATGGTATCACCTACTGGGTGACCGAACTTCTCATTAATGGGCTTAAAGTCATTAATGTCGAGAAAGAACACCACCGCGCGTGTACCGTAGCGACTGGCTCTAGCGATCGCCAGAGCGATGCGATCATTGACCACCCTGGAAGTTGGCAAACCCGTAAGATCATCGTGAGTCGTCAAATGCTGAACATGAGCTTCTGCGGCTTTACGATCAGTAATATCCTTCAAGGTCACCACGAACAGATCAATATCTTCTAGCTCAACCTTGCGGATCACCAACTCAACCAAGAAGCGCTCACCATCTTTACGCTCAGCGGTTATTTCAATGCCTGGCAAAAACTCACCTTCCATCGTTACCTGACATTGATGCCAATAGTCTTCAAACTCGATGTAATCCTCAAAGCAAATCAGTTGGTGGAACGGTTTACCCACCAAGTCTTCACTACTTTGAAGACGAAAAACATCGCGGCAATGTTGATTGGCAAAATTGATGATTTCATCTTCGCCAAAACTAAGAACACACTCATCTACACCTTGAATAGTGGCCATGATGGCTTCTTTGCGAAGCATCATTTTATGGGCTTCATCTTCTAGCTCGGCAATTTTGGACTGGGCGAGCGATAAGGAATGCTGCAGCTCGTCCTTTTGGGCAAGCTGCTGGCGAAGCATCCTGATCACCAAAAACAAAATCACCATGGCACCAATACCCTGCACGGCGACATTCACTTGTAATGAGTCAATCAATGACGCGCTGCATACCATCCCTAACAACACACCACAAATCGTGACAATGGTTAAATCTTTTCGCAACTTCTTCATACTGGTCTACCTTTTTTGTCCCTAAATAATAATTATCATGCCCCTTTTGCTGACTTTTGCGTCAAAAATGCTTTACGCACACAGTTTACGATACTTTCATCGCACATAGTGAACGTTAACATAAAAAATGCAGTTTATGTGATAGGTTTAACGCCGGCAATGCGACATTGATTGCGGCCAGAGGCCTTAGCATCGTACAAAGCCTGATCAGCTTGTTCAAAAACACCATCAATCGTGCTGTTTTCTTCGAACTGTGCAATACCAAAAGATGCGGTAATGCTAACGGGCTCTTCTTTGAAGGTAAAAGGCACTTTAGAGATCGCCAATCGGATTTGATCAAGAACCTCTAAGGTCGTTTTAGCATCCGTCTCCGGGAAGATCATCACAAACTCTTCACCCCCAAAACGAGCAATAAAGTCCACTTCTCGAAGGCGCTTGGCGATTGATTTAGACACGGCTTGCAATACTCGATCGCCCGCTTGGTGACCATAGGTATCGTTAATTCGCTTAAAATGGTCAATATCCACCACAGCCAGCGTCAGCGGATGCTGGTAGCGCTGCCAGCGAGAATATTCCATAAATACTCGCTCTTGATAAGCCTGACGGTTGGGCAAGCTGGTGAGAGGATCGGTAATGGCTCGCTGTTTTTCTTCAGCCAATTGGTGCTGAGCGCTTTGGGCATCCACTTCCATTTTTTTGACCTGCTCAACCAACTGATTCAACTGAACCGAGAGCGACACCTCCTCCTGAGCAGCTTTGAAGGTCGCCAAGGCCTCCTCAATATGGTGAATGCGCTCTGAAACTGACTGTTTCAAACTATGCACTTGGTCATGCTGCTCCAGCGCCTGATTAAGCCCCCTAATCTCAGTATGCATACTTTCTTGGAGCGAATTAGCTGCCGCCTGGCGTTGTTGCTCACAATTCACCGCAACCCCTAGGGCCTCACAAATTTTTACCAGTTCGCGATCGAGTGCCTCTAAATAGCCACGATAATCATTGTCAGCCACCAAGTAGGCTTGCATGACCAAATCACGAACATCCTCTAAAGTCGGAATCAGCTCTTGCCAGGTTAAGCCCTTTTCAAGCCGCTCGCGAGTATGAATAATTTTCTGCTCGATACATGCCACAGGGGGTTCAAAATGAGCTATCAGCTCCTTAACGATTCGAGCGATCTGAGGAGAAAGCTCTTTAAACAGGTTGTCTGGAGCCAGAACCTCAGGGTCCCGTCTGTGCGACATCGCCACAGGCTGATCAACCGTTTCAAAATCATCGGCATCCTCTGTAACACCTTCAGCTTCCACCTGAGGCTCATTATTAGACTCGCCACTCTCTTTTTTGCCAAACCACTTTGAAAACAGCCCCTCAGAGGGAGATTCATTAAAGACATCTAATTGCAGTTGCGCCAACTCACCCAATTGCTCGGCCATAAGCCCCGGAGGCAATGGCTGTTTGCCCACCCGCGAGCGCCATTTTTTAAGAGCGGATTTCAACTGAGTGTTATTAGTTTGCTTTGCCAGAGTCTTCATTAGGCCCTGCAAGGCCTCAGCGGTCTTTTTCCAATGAGACGCCGAGCGGCTTGCTGCCTCTTCAGAGATTCGGGCCAAGCCTCCCATCATACGCTCCATCCCTGCACCATCGCCATTGCGCGCGCAGACTCGAATAGCTTTTAAACGCTCATCCAGCGCCTTATCCTTACCCTCCGCTAGCTGGGTAAGACTGATTGCCATCTTTTGGGCCTTGGCCTGCTCGTCGGCAAGGCGCTGCTCAAGCTGCTCTTGCGCCAATAACGCCTTGCGGTACTTTTCTCGCCATGGGTCAGAGCTCATCACGCTCACCTCAACCTACACTTATTAACTCAGTATAGTTGATTTGAGGGAATTTAACGCTGAGCTTTATTGAGATCAATTATGAGGGAGGCAGAGGTCATACCGATGCTTTGTATGGCCAAAGCAAAAAAGTGCGGTCTCGCTACTATTGTTGAACACTTTTGTGAACACCAAAAAGGCTTCAGCTCCGCAGAATCACCATAATTTTATGATTGAGCATCATCTAAAGTGAGAAAACCTCGAATCCAAGGACTCGATAAACTTAGCCTCACTAGCTAGTAGATTATTGATGCTTGGCTTATATGAAGCATCTGGCACATACCAACTCTGCGCCTGATAATAGGCCTGGAGTTTCGAGTCCTTAAAGACGTAGCCTCGCCTTGCGAAGGGGAAGTTACGCAGCACTTTATAAGAAAAGGCGTCTGCGGGCACATGCTGGACGACAAACATTAACTCAAAAGGCAAGCTTTTACAGTTGCTCGCAACAAACTCATCTCGACAGAATACATCTTCCCACTCATGAGGCCTTGAACGTATTACCAAATCACCTTTGGGAGAAAATTCCTTTTTGTAAAACAACAGAGCTATCAGCTCATGGTGAAAATTCATGCCTATGGAATACATTGCACGGTTCTTAATGATGAAAATATACTGCTAATTCCCTTGTCCCAGAGCCTCAAACTAGTTGACTTGAGCAATCATAAATAAGGGTTTACTTATGACAACCCTTATGTTAAAAGTCGAAAAATGCATCACTAAAGGTTACGCAGAATGACACCCACTAATACAGGCCATAAAGGGCGAATCATTCAAGCGCTAAAAAAATGCCTCAAGCAACACCAAATTACTTACAAACAGGTCGCCGAGTGGCTGGATGTATCTGAGCATAGCGTGAAACGGCTGCTCGCCTCTAACCGCCTATCAATTGAAAGACTTGAGATTATTTGTCAGCATCTACAAATCGACTTTTTCGATTTAGCCAAGGTCATGGAACAGCAGCAACGCCTG
The DNA here is from genome assembly GCA_964226685.1 of Polaribacter sp. GTDB lineage: Bacteria > Pseudomonadota > Gammaproteobacteria > Pseudomonadales > Cellvibrionaceae > CAXQRU01. Next base: position 18,513 of record CAXQRU010000030.1, read on the forward strand.
GTACAACTGGATGTCGAACAAGAGCGAATCATCGTGTCTGACCCCCAACTCCTGCTGATCACCTTTTGCGTCATTAATGGCTACCAATTTCAAGAGATATTGTCGTTCTACTCGATTACCGAACACGAATGCATTCAACAGTTAGCCACACTCGATCGCTTTAAGATCATCACCCTGTTACCGAATAATAAAATCAAACGACTCATTGCACCCAATTTTTCATGGATACCCAATGGCCCCATTCAGCAGTTTTTCCAGAAAAAAGTGCAGGACGAATTTTTTCAATCGACCTTTGCATCAGAGCACGAACAACTGATTTGCAATAACGCCATGCTTAAATCGTCAGATGTAGAGGCCTTGTTTGCAAAATTACAAAAAGTCAATGATGACTTTACGGCTCTCGGCCAAGCAAACTTTTCCAGCGATAAATCGACTCTAAGGGGCACCACACTGGTGCTAGCCTATCGACAGTGGCAACCGAGTTTATTCGATGCTTATCGGAAAATCGATGCATGATCAAAATGCATCATGGACAACTCTAGCATCCACTTTCGCTGTTAAACCAGTCAATTGCGCCATTGAGCTAGCACCCGCTAGCGCCTCTTTGGCTTCTATATAACTCTTGATTCGTCGCCATTTATTGGAGGCCAAAATCGATAATATATACACCGCACCAAAGCGGCTAGAATGAGACTCCACTCGTATTTTTTGCAAATCTTCGAAGACTAATTTTTGTATCTCAACTCCACCCTTATGAATAGTTATTGTCAACACTCCCTTTTCAATAACAATATCTTGCATCTGCTTTTTTTTCTCAAAAACCACAACCAACATGATAATAAAAACAAATAATGCCGCGATAAATAAGGGCAATGACCCGGCAAAGAAGGCAGATACAGCCACAATCGCCGCGCATACCACAGCAGCAATCATGCCCTCTCTTCCCACTTCCTCTGAAAACGTTATTGGTTCTCGATGGCTTTCTGCTGGCAAGGTGACCCGTTCCATATCAATCGTTTTAAATGAGCAACCGGGATCATTCTTTAATAAATGCTTCTTTTTAACCTCAACCGTGCTTAACTTGGCAATGAACTCTGCAAATTCAAAAATATCGGTATCCGACTGCCAATGTTTTATCGTCAACGGGGAGACTCTGCCTTTAGAGACAATATGCAAATCGATATGGCTCATAAAGCCCAGTAGCGTTAAGCTTCGATCAAGTTCAACGCTAATAATATCAACGATTGGAATCTTGGTCGCTCGCCATTTTGTTGAGACGCTCACGTCACTTTGATTGACCGCCACAATACAATCACTAGAGCTATCCATTCTCCAGCCTGTGATCACACCAATAATAAACGCAACCGTAGAAGCCACCATAGCGACCGTCTCGGGGATATCTCCCCAATAAATTAATGCAACGACAAGGAAAATTATGACTTCAAAAGTGAAGACACCCATCAATACTGAGACAAAGCGCTCAGCAAATGTGGGCGAAACACCTTTTATATTGGCTATCATTTCCATAAAACGCTTCCCGTATTACTATTTTTTCTTGCTTGCATAATCATTTAATGATAAATTCTGGCGAAATTTTTAGAGAGTTTATTATGTTTGGTCAAATTATTCAGCAAATTATCTTACAAAAAGATCTACGCTGCATTTTAGCGATGTGACCGCCCCCATGATAGGGAGGCGAGGCCTCCCGTGTGCGAAAACCCCGGCAGGCCTACCTCCGGGGTTTTTTTATGACTCAAAAAGTGGAAATTAAAATGAAAACTTACGACAAACACATAGAAAACATAGACGCCCGCCGATGGTCAGCGAACGACCCTTGGCTATCGGCTATGGAATATTTATAAACGACTCCCTCCACCTATTGATCGGTTTGGGGAGTCAACCCAAATATTGAACAATAGGTAAGATCATGAAAAAAACATTAAGAAATATTGGCATAATCGCTCACGTAGACGCGGGCAAAACCACAGTAACTGAACGCATTTTATTTTACACCGGCAAAATCCATAAAACTGGGGAAGTGCATGACGGCACCACCTCGACAGACTTCTCACCGGAAGAGCGCAAGCGTGGCATCACGATTTATAGTGCGGCAACAACAGTTTTCTGGAAGGATCAGCAAATCAATGTGATTGATACTCCCGGTCACATCGATTTTAATATTGAAGTCAAACGATCGTTGCGAGTCCTCGATGGTGCGGTTGTGGTCTTTGATGCGGTCGCCGGTGTTGAGCCTCAATCGGAAACAAACTGGCGCTTGGCAGATCAATATGAGGTCCCACGCATTGCCCTGATCAATAAGATGGATCGAACCGGCGCTGATTATTGGCGTACGATTGATATGATCAAAGAACGCTTGGGCGCAATTGCTCTGCCACTGCATCTGCCTTTGGGTTCAGAGGGTTTTGATGGCTTGATTGATGTGTTGACACAAAAAGCGTATCGCTGGCAAGACGGGCTTATTGATGAAATACCCGTGCCAGAAGCATGCATTGTAAAAATGAAGCAATGCCGACAACAGGTTATTGAAGCGTTAGCGGAAGTTGATGATGAACTTATGGGCTTGTATCTGGAAGGGCACGCACTCGATTTTGATACCGTCAAGCAAGCATTACATCGAGCTACCGTGAACAATCATGTGGTACCCGTTTTGTGTGGTTCAGCTTATAAAAAGCAAGGGGTTGAATTACTCCTTGATGCGATTGTTGATTATTTACCGGCACCAGAAGAGCGTGTTCATTCTACGGAACTGAAACAAGCACCTTTGGCCGCGCTAGCGTTTAAAACCGTCAACGATAAGCATGGTGCTTTAACCTTTGTACGCGTATACAAAGGGCAATTAACTCCAGGAATGAGTTTGTACAATAGCACGCTTGATAAGCGCGAACGCATCAGCAACATTTATGAAATGCATGCTGATAAACGCGAAGCCTTATCGATTGCACCGGCGGGCGCCATCGTGGCACTGGCCGGCCTAAAACACACGAGTACGGGGCATACGCTGTGTTTAGCTCAGTCCCCGATCACTCTAGAGTCGATCGATGCACCGAGACCGGTGATTGCCTATGCCATTGAGGCGGAACGCAATACCGATCAAAGCGCATTAGCCAAAGGCTTACAAGCCATGGTGAGCGAGGACCCGAGCTTGAGTGTGCGACAGGATGAGCAAACCGGGCAGATGATTTTATCGGGCATGGGTGAGCTGCAACTGGAAGTCGCACTCAATAAATTGCGCGATGAATTCAAGGTCGAAGTCAATGTTGGCAAGCCAAAGGTGGCCTTTAGGGAAACCATTACTGCGGCAAAAGACATTGTTTATCGCTATAAAAAGCAAGACGGCGGCCCTGGTCAGTTTGCTCAAATGCAACTAAAGTTTGAGCCCACTGAACGCGATAGCGGCATTGCCTTTGTCGATAATATTGTAGGAGGATCGATTCCCAAAGAATTCATTCCTGCCATCGAAAAAGGCATTCGCCAGGCGGCTCAAGCTGGCCTGCAAGGCCATGAGGTTGTGGACTTTAAGGTGACACTGGAGGACGGCAGTTATCACGAGCAGGATTCGTCGGCAATCGCTTTTGAGAAAGCGGCAGTACTAGCATTTCGAGAGCTATTAAAGACGGTAGGCACGGCACTGCTAGAACCTATCATGAGCGTTGAGGTGATGACACCCAACGACTATGTCGGTGATTGCATCGGCGATTTAAATCGTCGCCGTGGCATTATCTTGCAGCAGCAGGTTCGCCGTAATGCGGTAGTGATTAATGCTCATGTACCATTAGCACAGATGTTTGGCTACATTGGTCAGTTGCGAGCCTTAAGCTCAGGACGGGCTAGCTACACTATGCAGTTTAGCCATTATGCTTTGACTTAAGGAAACTCTGATTAAGTCTAGCGAGCCTCTGGCCTAGCAGGTTTGTTCGAGATCTAGGCGCTTCTTTGACAGATTTTTGCTCCTGCAAAATCTGCACTTCCGCTATCCGTAGCGGTCGCTGTCTAGACCTTGCAAAAAGGAGCAACAACGATATCGGAAAACCGGCAGGCCCCGAAGGGCGTGGCCAAAACGTCCATATGCTGCGTTGCCTACATGGATGTAGGTACATCGATGATGCAGGAGCAAATCATCGTGTGAACTTCTTGCAAAGGACTAAGGCCATTAGACTGCGAAGTCCGCCTTGCCTATGAACGTTTTGACTCACGCAGAGGCCGGCTAGGCTTGATCAGAGGTTCCTTAAATAAAACCCCAGCTTGCTGGGGTTTTATCTTTAATGTGGTTATTTGTTTGAATTAAGATTATTGCAGACGAACCAACGTCACTCGGCGATTTAACGCTTTACCATAACGCGTTTCATTAGTCGCAATAGGATCTTGCTCACCGTAACCTTTAATGCTCAACAAACTTTGGTCAACACCATAATCGCTAACCAAAGCCTTCATCACTGTTAAGGCTCGGCGATAGGACAAATCCATATTATACTCATCATCACCATCGCTATCGGTATGGCCTTCAATCAATACTTTTTGGCCAGATAACGCCGACGATTTCAGTGCTTTGGCAATTTCTTGAACTTGATCATAGGCATTTCCAAACAAAGCATCCGAGTCGGTTTTAAAATTAACAGTTAAATCAATTTTATTGCCTGCGCCTTTCTCAAGTTCGGCAATAATCATGGCCGATGAAATTAAGTCTTCGCGCTTAGGCAAAGCTTTGATGCTCGTGGTTGAGGTCACGCGAGCTTGCAGATTATTTTTAATCTCGGCGCAGCGTTGATCATCCTCGTCCGCCTCCCACAACTCCAGTACCCGAGACGGTTTGATCAATTTCTGAATGAATCCATACCGAATGATCAATCGATACATTATTTAAAACAGATTGCTCAATATCACTATTAATAAAACACGTACCCTGCAAGTTAGCGCCTGACAAGTTACTATTTTCAATGCTGCTATTGATAAATACGGAGCCACTTAAGTTGGCCCCACTGAAATTCACTTGATCAATGGTGACATTAGTAAATTGAGAAAAAGAGAGGTCTTTACCCGAAAAATCCACTTGCTCGAGATCATCATTTTCCACGATTAGGCTACCCGTACTGGATTGGTAAGCACCTGTACTACCACGGACAGTCACGCCTTCTTTGCTGACCTGAACACCCTCAACCATAATTTCATCCTGAGTCACCCGAATGGAATCACCCACCGAAATTTCTTCATCATTAACAACTACTTGAGCCTGGGCCAGTGCGCATAATGCCAATGCGAAAGTACCCACCACTAATTTTTTCATAATCTCTACCTTTTAACAAAGCGCACAAGATAGTGCCGCGAACCTGAACGGCGAATGAACATACTGCCGAGCCGGCGCAATTTACATCAAAAAGAGAGGAATCAACAGAAATTAGCGAAGCATATGTGATGAAATTAACAAAAAAGATTAGATTTTAACCAAAAACACTGAAGCAAATCGGTTAAATTTCAACTCACACGTTAGGGTTCTTTCATAGCCTGGGGCGAGCAGTGTCGATTATTCTCAAGCTTTGTCATGAGAAGGTTTGCAAACTTTCCGGTAGATCATAAATGCCTTTATCGAGAACTCACCATATTGATAACAATGACTTTCAGAATGTAGCAGTAAAGGAGAAGGCATTACGCCCTCTCCGACATCAACCGATTAAAACACACTTTTAAGTGGCTTAGTGAAATCACTAAAAGAGCGATCCATATAGTGGCCGGTTTGGATGGTCAGCTTGGTTCCCTCAAGAGAAAATTCAGACTCAACATCATCAAAGTCCGCTTTTGGCACTACCATAATTTCAGTAATTTTCGCCACTTCTTCTTTATAGTCAGCATCTTTTAGGCAAATTTTCTCAAGGGCTTCAAGTGATGTGACCGTGCGCTCACCCGCCTTAGAAATCAGCCACTCGCCTTTGTAATCTTTCGCCTTTAGTTTTTCAGCATTGCTTTCGGCAACATTGTTAAATTGCTCCCAATCCGCAGTAGTCACTAACTGAGTATTACCACAGGCAGACATCGTTTTAGTGGTTGCCGCAACAATTTTTTCATCGGCTTGTTTAATAGCTTTCTTTTCAGCGACACCAGCCGAAGCATTCATTGCCAATGTGGATGCTAAGATCAACGTCAGTGCTTTATAGTTCATTGTTCCATTCCTTCTGTTATGTGAGAGATAACTATATGGAATTGATGGATGCTAATCTACCGATTTCTATGATTTTTCACACAATCTTCACGATCAAGGCCACCTGGAGGTCATTTATCAGCCAGACAGGCGTTACATCCATAATGCAAAATCTGCTACAGTAGGCATATATCCTCATCTTTGAATCAACATGAGCTTTGATAAAACACTGACTGCTTTTTGCCGTGGCAAAGCCAGTAAAAAAGCCCTACTCGATCAACTCGCCGAGCACTCGAGTGATGACACTCAATTTCTTATTGAGCGCTATTACCAAGAAGGGCAGCTCGACCAAACGCAATATCAGTGGCTAAGGGATCAAATTGGGGATGATCACACCCAAATGGACCCTTTGGACGAAACTCAGTGGGATCCAAACACGCTGGACGCTACTGAGCGCAAAGCGCAAAGCGTGGAGCTTGAACCAACCGAGTACATCACTCGAATTGCCCCATCCGATGAAACCATTGTCGACCTTGACAGTACTCAAGTCACCGTTTCACCGGCCAGTTTTGGTGTTCACCTAAAACCGGGTACCGTGATCAAAGATCGATTCGTATTAGAAACACGGCTTGGCCGAGGTGGCATGGGCAGTGTGTACAAGGCGCGAGATAAGCGCAAAGAAGAAGCCTTTGACAAAGACCGACACATTGCCATCAAGTTTCTCAACCGAGAATTAAGAGATAACCCGCAGGCCTTGATTGCCCTCCAACGCGAAGCCAAAAAGGCGCAGGCGCTAGCGCATCCAAATATCGTCACTGTATTTGACTATGACCGCGATGGCGATCTTGTTTATCTCACGATGGAATATTTAGAGGGGCAAACGTTAGAGCAACTGATTAATTCTCACAGTCACACAGGGCTTGAGCCAGACGCCGCCATGAGCATCACCAAACACATCGCTCGCGGCCTTACTTACGCCCACAATAAAGGCTATGCGCACGCCGACTTAAAACCCAGTAATATTTTCGTCACTGACAAAAGCGAAGTTAAGCTATTGGATTTTGGTATTGCTCAGGCCGTAAAAGCGGCTGGTGTTGAACCAAGAGATGATGAAACCCGCTTTGACCCGTACAGCTTGGGCGCCATTACCCCAAATTATGCCAGCCCAGAAATGCTCAATGATAAAACTCCCCAGCCATCTGATGACATGTATTCTTTGGGCTGTATCATTTATGCTTTATTTACTGGCAAACACCCTTTTCTGGATGGCAATCAACGTAAACTGACGGCTCTTAAAGCCATTGAAAAAAATTTAAAGCCACTCAAAATTCCAAAACTTCAGAGGCGTTATCAAAAAGCATTATTTAAATGTTTAGATTTTGATGGCACACAGCGATATCAGAATGCAGCTGAGTTCATCAATGATTTTGAGCCGCGCTCTCAACTCAAACGAACGGTTTTAGGGCTGCTCATTGGTACCAGTCTTGCCGCTACCATCTCATGGTGGATTTTGGCAAGCCAATCGGAGGCCGCGATTCGTTTAAATGACCTGCCGAGCAACATGTCTGAAATTGTCAGCACCTTAACGCTCGGCGACCAAAGTCTAGAACATGGCGACATTGACCAAGCTCATAAACTCTATGCCCAAGCCTGGGAATCTTCTTTTGATCAACTGAGCATGGCCCCAAGAGATCAAGCCAAACTGAAAGTCTTGGTTGACCGGCGCATCAACAATATTATCAAAGCCGTGATTAAGCAGTCACAAGCCGAGGAACTTGATGACTTCAGCTTATTGCAAATTGAAATCGCCCTTAAAAGTTTGCAGGCCAGCGATTTGGGAACCATGGACAATGATATCGAAGAAGCTTTGTCAGACTTAGAGCATCATCCATCAAAAGCGAACGATTAGGCTTTAGCTATAAGTAACAGGGATCAAATGGCGGAGCTTACTCCGCCGCAACCCAGCCTCTTTTCACTTCACTCTCTTTATACTCACCAAACACAGCTTCAATCCCTTCCTTAGAGCTAGCTGTGCGTACCACTCGCGCCAAAGGGTCTTTGCGCCCAGGACTAAAGTCCACATAGCAAAAAACATAAGCAGGGTAATCATCATCGACATCGTCTTTATTGGTTTTCCAACTAATAAATTTACGCACACTCACCAAACCTTTGGTGGTCTTGGTATAGACTTCGCGAGCGAGTAGTTCACTTTTAGCGTAATCCAAACTGCGCGCGCTGTTTTCCAAGTTAGTTAAGTCGACAAATTCAGCGAGTTGAGTCAAGCGAAGATCAGTACTGTTGACCTCCTTATCGTCTCGAATGCGTTTAAAGACAGGCCCTAATACGCTCACAAAAGGCTCGGCCATATGCGTGATATAACCTTCTTCTGGGGTGTAGCTTAGAACCGCTTTCATCTCCGGACGGCCAGAGGCATTTTCCATAATGACATCATGAAAGGCCATCTCAATCACAATTTCAGGTCGCACCATAGTAAACAAAGTGTGATTACGATCGGCAATGTGGTATTGCGATTCGACAGCCATGGGTTTGAGCGTTCGGAAAAATTCTCGTCGCTGTTCATCGTCAAAACCGGTTCCGACTTTTGCAAAGACTTGAAAGCTATTATCTGGGCGCATTAAACCGACCAACAACACTCGCAAACTATCGGGCGTGTCCGGCGATTCTGTAAATCCTAAAATAACCGCATCCACATTGTGACGAGGTTTAATTTTATAAACCGCCTTATTAAGCTCATCAACACAGACCAAACCTTCTTCGCCCTGCTCAATCACGGCTTCCGTGAAGCGACTCGAAACACCCTTGGCATCGGTGACTTCAGAGACAATAGTATGCAATAGACCTTCGCTCGAAAACCAGCCGCTGAGCTTTTGATATTTTTCAACGAAGCTCATCCCAATGCAGCTCTTATCGTCCAATTCTAAAATATCGAAAGCTGCAAAACACAATTGCCCAGTTTTATCTTCTGAGTTTGCTCCCAAAGCACTGGTAACATCATAGACACGCGGGCGCTTGTCATTGGCATTTTTACAATAGAGTTCCCCAGCCAATAGCACTTGATCGCACTCTATAGAGGCCAACTCATCAAACAACGGTAGCTCCGCAACCACTCGCCCTTTAATATTAAATAAAAATTGTTGTTTGGCGTCTTTGTATAAGAAAAATAATTGGCCATCAATTTTGGTGGACACATGCAATTCATCGCCACTCAACTGTTTGATATCGCCCTCATTTAATAAACGATAACGAGAGGCCACAAACTTCTTATAATTGCGCGCAACGCCAAGTAAACGGCTGTCTAGCACCGCGTTTTCACCCGTAGACAGGCGTGGGTGAATCGCTGTTAAGCTTGATTGATCAATTAAACTCACGATTCGCTCCTTGGTATAGCTTTTAATTCAAGATTGGTTAAATGCAAAATCAGCTGATAGCTCTGCCCCTTAGTTCGCCCTTCAAGAAACGCTCGATATTGTTTACCGTTACGATTCAATACCAAGGGCTGATTGGATTTCTTACCAGAGCCTACCAACATCATGGCATTTTCCGTTTCGAGTTTTTTGGCCATTGAATAGAGAAAATCGTAGGTCAAGCCATCGATATGCCTTAGCTGAAAAGCATTAACAAAAACAAACTTTCGACAGCAGTCTTTTTTGGGCAATAACTTCCCAGACCAAGACAGAGGGATTTCAGTGTTGATATTGGGGTCTATCGTTTGTCGGTCTCGCTCTTCTTTTAACTCGCCATCTGGGCCATAGACCTGCTCTTTAAGCGTGACACCAACCGCTGGCTCATTATTTTCATTGAGAAAAATGCGCGTCGTCTCACGCACACGTTTGCCAAATAATTCCATATCAATTTCTGGGTCACCCTGAACCAATTGCTCCGACAAATCGGGCAACTCAATATCTTGAGTTAATGCCCGTAGGTCACAATTCAAAGTATTTTTAATCACCCGGACACTGGTGACGGGGCTTTGGTTCACATCGACATAGCGAGTGGAACTGGATGCTTCTTTGTGTTCCATGTTAACGCGGGCGTTGCGCTGGCGCTCATCGGCTATATTAATAATCTTCATGGTTCACCTAAAATAAACTAAAGTCGATATCGTCGTCATCTTCGTCCTCATCATCTTCAATGAGCAAAGCTGACTCCACTTGATGGGGTTCGATAAAATCAAAACCGGCCGCCTGACCAATCAACATAAATAGAGTATCGTCACTTTCAATCAGAAAAGCGGGATCAGGGCTGATACTGGCATTGTAATTAAATGGAAAGGTAAAAATGCCTTCGCAGGCTTTGACTTTTGCTAATAGTTCGGGATGATCGAGTTGGTAAACGGACTTAATCACATGATCTAAAAACTCATCGTGCGATACGGTTTTATCCAGCATCAGCGTTTGCTTGAAGGATGACTCGACCTTTTCCAAAGGCTGCCCCTCAAGATCAACAGCCGTCAACTGTGACCTATCGCACCACTCACCCTGCTCATTGAGGTAACCCATTTCAAAGGATTCACGACCAAAGAGTGACACGCCATCACTAGACAAAGAACCGAAATAGCACTCACTGCCATCTCGGTCATAATATTTTTTATCGACCCAACCGTAGAGCTTATTGCGATCCAACTTTTCAATGGGAACGCTAAAACTCTCGTTGCCGTCACTAAACTGTAAACTCCGAGCCACAGCCCACTCCTTTCAAGATAAAGACCAAGATCATAACCATTTGAGGTAAAAAATGCCAATCACATGGGTTTGGAAGGTGCCTTCAACCATGTTTTGGCTTATTATAGGCCTATTTGGATGAAACCATGTTACCCAACTGCCCAAAATGCGAAAGCGCCTACACCTATCAAGACCAAGCCCTCTATATCTGCCCTGAATGTGCCCACGAGTGGACAGATGCTGATGAAGCCGAAAACACCATCAAAGACAGTAATGGAGTAGCACTCTCTGACGGAGACACCATATTAGTGATCAAAGACTTAAAAGTTAAAGGGTCATCACAGGTGATCAAGGTCGGCACCAAGGTCAAGGGCATCCGCTTGGTAGATGGCGATCACGATATTGACTGCAAAATACCGGGTATCGGGGCCATGAAGCTGAAGTCGGAGTTTGTGAAGAAAGTGTAATATGACAAGGCAAGCCTAGTTCGAATTGGGCAGAGAATGAACCACATTATCTGCCTTAAGTGCCACACAGCGTACAGGCACATCATGACATAGTGAATTCTGGCCGCACCCAAAGGGCCTTCTTGATATTTTGGCGGCATTATGGCGCTAACTTTCTGACTAAACGGAGGCTTTTATTCTCGTCCCCACCCATTTGTGCGTCTATGCTGCCATCTGCATTGATCGTCAGTACTAATGGATCATCTTCACCCGCCACAACCACAGCGTAACGATTTGGCTCCGCCCCAACTGAGCGATAATAAGTCGCTACGCGAGGTTTTGGGCCATCTCCTTTCGTTACAATAACCTCATCTTTCGAAAAAACGACTTCTGAAACTTTTCTATCACCTTGAAAAGCATCCCAAGCACCCAGCATTGGCAAAGTTTCTGACTGATGAGTTGCGCACCCCGACAAAAAGAATGCCGCCACTAACCCTAACCACCTCATTGGCCACCTCGCTGCAACTCAATGGTCTCTTTTTCCTTGCCACCTTCATAAAGCCGGATACGATCTTTTCCAACGTAACGAACCACAATTCCACCATCTTCACCAAACATGGTAATCAAGTAACTGGGTTGATCTGTTCCCAACTCAACAAAGTGACCATGAACTTTCGATCGATACCCTTCCCCTATCACCACTTCATCTTCGGAAAATGTCATGTGCAGCGGTAAGCCTTGAGCATTAACTTCAACACTCACCCAGTCACCTAAAAATGGCAATTTTTCATTCGAATAGGCTGAGCTCGTGAAGCAAGCCAGCATTATTAAACTGAAACGAATCATATTTATCCCTCATTAAAAGCAACCGCTAGACTAGCGCCAGGGCGAGACACATGCAATGGATCTACTAAGGAAAAATTACAAACACCCTATGGCTTTGCTGTAACAAAGGTTATAATCAGCTATTTTTCGGGGGAACGCTATGAACGTTGAGTACTATATTATCCGCGGGCGCGGCGAAGGCGGCCAGAAATTTCAGCTGGCTAAACTGCAAGATGAAAAAGGCAACATCTATAAAGGTCAGTATGATCAATCTAGGCACTTTGGTTCCACAGAAGAGCTAAAAAGCTACATCGCCGAGGTAGTAAAATGCGACCAAAATCAACTCACTATCTCTCCAATGGTTATTTAAGCTTTTCTGTGACGAGCTTTTGACGAAAACGGCGCCAAATTGCCGTCGTTTTCGCGCTAATAATGTTCAATTTGCCGCCTTTTTATCCAAATTGTGTGATTTGCATCACAAAAAATAATATTACATCATTAAACCGTCAACTATTTCTGGTGTTATAGGTCTATGATTTATAAAGTACCGCCAAATGTTGGGGGGTACTCTGCCTTTGGCGCTGGCTACAACACGCCCAAGCTGGCACAGAAATCGCTTATATGACACTATTAGTTACAGATATGGGGAAGACAATGAACAATCGTAATGGTGAACGTGGCGCTATTCCAAGCCGATCTGAAAGGCTATTTTCGAAAAATGGCTATTGGTATTTTTCAACTCGTGAAGGCCTAGATATCGGCCCTTTCGACTCACAAGACGCTGCCGCTTATGGCGTTGAGCAATTCATTGGCTACATTGGTCAAATTGAACCGAATATCTTGAAGCGAGTGACGAAATACGTTAAGGCTGCTTAATCCCCTCCAGGCTAAACAACCTTTTTATATCAAACCGCCCAGCAAAAGAAAGATGCTAGCATTAGCTCTTACTCTTGCGGCGGGACGATTCGCAGTGATTATTAACGAACCACTACGCCTCGCTCTTTCATGTAGGCCTTGGCCTCTGGCACGGTATATTGGCCAAAGTGAAAGATGCTTGCCGCTAGCACTGCATCGGCGCCACCTTGCTCTACGCCATCCACTAAATGCTGTAAATTTCCGACACCGCCAGAAGCAATCACCGGAACGGGAACTGCATCGCTGATGGCGCGAGTCAACGCCAGATCAAAGCCATCTTTGGTACCATCTCGATCCATACTTGTAAGCAAGATCTCTCCGGCTCCAAATTCGGTCATTTTTTGAGCCCACTCTATCGCATCCAACTCAGTGGGCTTGCGGCCACCGTGTGTGAACACCCCCCAGCGACCTTCGCCAACTTGCTTGGCATCGATGGCAACCACAATGCATTGGCTACCGAACCGATCCGCCGCTGCTTTAACAAAGTCGGGATTGAAAACCGCCGCCGAATTAATACCAACCTTGTCAGCACCCGCATTGAGCATAATTCGAATATCTTCTAAGGTACGGATGCCACCACCGACCGTCAAGGGAATGAAGACGTCATTGGCAATAGCCTCAACTGTATGCACCGTGGTTTCCCGACCTTCATGAGTGGCGGTAATGTCTAGAAACGTGATCTCATCGGCGCCCTGGTCGTTATAACGTTTCGCGACTTCTACCGGATCGCCCGCATCACGAATATCGACAAATTGCACACCCTTTACCACTCGCCCACAATCGACGTCTAAACAGGGGATAATACGCTTGGCCAGGCTCATGAGCGTTGCGCCTTATCGCAATATTCTTGGGCAGACCTGAGATCTAGGGTGCCTTCGTAAATCGCTCGACCGGTAATCGCCCCCACAATACCCTCATGGGACGCGGCTGAGAGCGCGTGAATATCGCCCATATCGGTAATGCCACCCGAGGCGATCACCGGAATACTCGACGCACGAGCCATGGCCACAGTCGCCTCGACATTGACGCCTTGCATCATGCCATCGCGCGCGATATCGGTATAAATAATGGAAGAAACCCCCGCTTTTTCAAAGGCTTTGGCCAAATCGGTGGCTTTTTGCTCGGAGACTTCGGCCCAACCATCGGTAGCGACCAAGCCATCTTTCGCATCAAGGCCAACGATAATATGGCCTGCAAACTGGCGACACATCTCAATCACAAACTCAGGCTCTTTCACCGCCTTAGTGCCAATAATCACGTAGTTAACGCCAGCATTTAAGTAATGCTCAATGGTATCACCGCTGCGAATACCGCCGCCAATTTGGATTGGAAGCTTAGGGAAGGCCTTAGCAATCTCTGTGACCACCTCACCATTAACAGGCTCACCCGCAAATGCGCCATTGAGATCCACCAAGTGCAGCCGTCTTGCGCCCTGATCCACCCATTGTTTGGCAAAATCGACAGGCTCGCTGCCAAACACGGTGGAGTCTTCCATCACGCCTTGTTTGAGGCGCACACATTGTCCATCTTTTAAATCAATTGCAGGGATAATCAGCATAAATCGGTACTATCCTAAGGTTGCCAGTTCATAAAGTTTCGAAGTAGTTGCAGGCCAGCAGTATCACTTTTTTCTGGGTGAAATTGTACTGCAAACAAATTATCTCTTGCGACAGCCGCGGCAAAGTCCACACCATAGTGGCAACGCCCAGCGATCAACGCGTCATCACTTGGAGTTACATAGTAGCTATGCACAAAATAAAAACGAGTGAGATCATCAATGCCTTGCCAAAGAGGATGGTCGAGCTGTTGCACTTGGTTCCAGCCCATATGTGGAACCTTCAAACGCTGGCCGGCCTCATCCATTAAGGGATTTCCGAAAAACTTTACGGCACCATTGACTATATCAAGGCAGTCGACGCCTCCGTTTTCTTCGCTATGGCTCATCAACGACTGCATTCCCACACAAATGCCCAGCACGGGTTTACCACTGGCAACCGCCTGCGCAAGCGAGCGGTCAACGCCGTGCTCCTTGATCGCAGCCATACAATCTTTAATGCCGCCAACACCTGGAAAAAGCACGCGATCCGCACTATCAATGAGGGCGGCATCATCGGTCACGAGCACCTTGGCATCAGGGCTGACATGGGCGAGCGCACTGGCGACCGAGTGCAGATTCCCCATACCATAATCAATAACTGCTATTGTAGACATTAGAGGCTGCCCTTAGTTGATGGCATCATACCCGCCATACGCTCATCTACAGAGAGCGCCATTCGAAGTGCGCGACCAAAGGCTTTAAACACCGTTTCGATTTGGTGATGCGCGTTCTCACCTCGCAAGCAATCGATATGCAGCGTCACCTTGGCATGATTGACAAAACCCTGAAAGAACTCCCAAAACAGTTCGGTATCAAATTGCCCCACGCGCTTTTGGGTGAAGGGAATGTTCATAAACAAGCCTGGGCGGCCTGAAAAATCGATCACCACTCGAGATAACGCTTCATCCAATGGCACGTAGGCGTGCCCATAGCGGAAGATGCCCTTTTTATCGCCAACGGCTTGAGCAATGGCTTGCCCTAAGGTAATTCCGATGTCCTCAACGCTGTGGTGGTCATCGATATGAGTGTCGCCATCGCAGGTAATATCTAGATCAATCAGGCCATGACGGGCGATTTGATCCATCATGTGCTCCAAAAACGGTACGCCAGTGGCAAACTTACCCTGCCCCTTACCATCAAGGTTCAGTGTAACGCTGATTTTGGTTTCTAAGGTATCTCGACGCACACTGGCGACTCGTGGCTGCATGGGACTCTCCGACAGTCAAAGCACTGAAACCGGCGATTATACGGTTTCAGGGCCCTGGGTGCCAGACTTTGCTGACATTTTCGACAGATCCTAGTCCTTCTTGAAAGATCTAACTGTTTTACCTGTTAAGAAGTAAAAGATTACAATCGCAACAGCGATCCCAAAGGCGACATAAACTCTCACCTCCTTAAAGCCATCAGAGAATAGTTTGATGGCAAAAGCAACGCCAATAAATACAAAGATGATAAGGGCAATGTAATTTAAGATTACAACAAATACCGAGTACTTTTCTTTTGCCACCACAATAGCCGACAACAAGTGGGTTACGCAGAATAAACCTAGTATTATCGCTACCATATCCAAATTACGGTATTGCCTGAGAAACAAGGCCATCACATCGTCCTGCTGCGAGAGGGCACTGATGAGATACATCTGATCAATGACACGATACAGAGCAAAGGCAAAAACAAGAAAAACAAGGCCGTGAAGGCTACTTAGAGCAATTTTCATTTGAGCACTCCAAAAGCCTAATACTAACCCGCAAACCCAAGAAAATAAATGTAAATGATAAGTGTATTCAACCTCAGGGATGACCGTTTTTCGGGTTGGGATGCCTGATGAGCACTTGCATCAATATGGAATATAAACGTATTCTTATTCTGGCACTTTTTCAGAGATAACTTCCTGCAATAGGGAACAAGTCATCAAATCAATACTGTATTGTTACTTTAATTTTAAAAAATCCCGATCCTTTAACACTCGCAAGGGCATGATGTCGCTTTTATTGGTAATGATTAGTGACGAATCCACTCGCACACAGGCACCAGCGTACGTCCCACCCGCATTAAAAGAGCACAACTGCGCATTTAAGCCTTTTATTGTTGGTAAGCAACACAAGGCCTGATAAATACTATCTTGCTGCCCAAACCGCCCGTGGGTTTCACTGAGAGTTTCTGCATTTTTATCAAAAAGTACTACGTTTGAACCACAACGCCCGGCGATGGGTTTGCAAACGTAACCCTCGTTTTGTAATTTGTCGGTTAACTCAAATTGGGATTCCAATAAATAGGGATGGTCTGGGAACATTTCCCACAAGACCGGCAAGATGGCTTTATTGCTAGGGATCAACGTCCATAACGGTTCAATCACCATCGTGTTTGGACGAAACAATACATCCATCAATTTGGGCGCACTTTTTTTTGATGCCCGCAAGGCATGATGTTGATCGCTGTCCATTAACTCAGCCCGCAATTGATCCAATGCGGTTTCCCAAGCCCAAGTTTTCCACACCCAATGAATGGCAATACCCTCTTTATCTACCACTTCACCCAACTCATTCCAGCGCAATTCGTTCATATCCTCGATCAACTTAACCTTGATACCGGCTTTTTCAATAGCGCTTTTCATATAGCGAGCATGATAATTTTCCTCTTTGTCGTCATCGAGGAGAATGTGGACTAGGCCATCGACGTCATTATCCTCCCACGCTCTGACCAGCTGTTTGAAAAGCATTTCACCGGCATCAACACCCACATCACAAGCCATGTGTTTGGCCCATAAACCTTGGATTTTGCCACACTCCATATGACACGATGCTGAGTCAGCATTGTATTCGTAAACCTTCAAGCCTTTTTCGGTTAAACAGAAGTCAAAACGCCCTGTAATCATTTGATTACGACGATTACTCCAAGACTGCTGAATACGCGGCCATATAACGTCTGGAATATTGAATTTTGCTAACAGCGTTTCATTTTGCAATACATAATCAGTCGCATGCATAAATAAGGCATGAAGTTCGTTAGTCGCGCGTTTTAATTCCGCTTGCGCGCTGGCTGAGAGACAAAAAAACGATTTTGATTTTCTTTAACGCTAGTTAGCGTGCAGCCATTCGCTTGAACATAGGCGTATTCGTCGGAATTGGCGATATTCAGCCAATTATTTTCAGAGGCGTGGTTATTTTTTACTTGCGCCAATTTTAGATTGAATAATTTTGGGTTAGGCGGCGTTACTTTTATTGAGCCACGCTGATCACTGGTTTGTATCACCCAGCCCAGGATATCGCCATCGACGTAAGAGCACTTAATCCAATAACCCCCATCGTCACTACGACGAGCCGGCAACTCCCGAGCGTAATCACGCCCCTCTGGCCAACATTCATGATCAACATTTTGCTCAGCAATACGAATACAATCGTCAAATACTTCGGTGACGATTGCCACATGCCCGGTCAGTTCAAACTCGCCACCTTCATTCCAAATTAACATGCAACCCGGCTCAGGCGCACGCTTAGACCCATTATTAAAAGACTGCAGCGGTAAGGTTTTATTGCCTCCGACTATGTTCACATGACGCAGCTTAAAAATATCATAAGCCATCGCAATATCTTCAAATACATAACCTTTGTTGAGCAAAAGCCAGCGTCGAGCAAATTCAACACACTGCCACTTATAACCCGTATACACGCCATCGACATAATGGCGGTAGGCGTGGCGATCAGGCAATGCCTTAGGATCAACACTGTCGTAATCCGATGAGTAAGCGGCAACATTACCCGGAGCGTAACCCAACAAGGTACCAAATACTTGTGGTTGATTGTTCATTGAGAAACACCTTTGGAAAATAGGTTAATATGAGGATATCACTAGGCTTGAAATCTGTCAGTAGCACGTCCTCTGTCAACGACACTAAACACAGAATTTGTTATCTGATAGCATGAACTTTTGAGTGACGCACCATGATTCATAAAACCTCAACACTGATTCTCACTTGTCTATTAAGCTCACTGCTTCTTATAAGCTTCAATGCCGCCGCCGAAGATGACTGTGTCGCCGGAGTTCCAAGTGATGGCATGCTAAACGCCAACAGCCCGCAGCTCAAAAACCTGAAACTGAGCAAGAGTCAATATCATGTGACTGAAACCGCTGAACTGACTCAACACCCAGGGATAACCATTGAGCTTTCACGAGGCGGCTGCGCGCATTATGGCGTCAGTTTCACCTATGTGATCGAGGGCAAAATTCCACTCGATGATATGATCAATAAGGTTCAACTATTTTTACAAGACACCCCCATGACAGAAGAAGGTAATAGCTGGAAAGCCGACTTTGAAAGTGCCATCGCCAAATATCAAAAAGATCCGAGTACAGGGACTACTTTCCCCAATTCTATCGAAATTTATCTCGAACCTGGCTATTCGACCGTTTACATTAGCGCAAACCCCAGCGACAAACACAAGGGAAAAATCGAGCTTTCGCTTTTATTTGATATCGCCCTTTAGCTTTAAAAACATAGAGTTAAAGGAATAACCTAAAATTATTCTAGACAACTGTTGAAATTTCACTATACTGCAATGAGTACTTGGGGAAAGGCTATAAGACAAAAAAAACCCGGCTCAAGGCCGGGTTCACAAACACTTCTAGGAAAAGTGTAATTTTTCACACATCACATTTGCTACTGCAAAGAATTCATAAAATTACATTGCATACTCTTATGAGTGGCGGTTTCAGCAAAAGTTCAAAAAAAATTAAAAAAATTTCAAAAAAATTGCGTTTCCACGCATTTTTGTGACAAATATCACAAAAATTAGTCGATTATTCACATTTTGTTAAGGAAATGTTCAGTTTAGAGTGGCTTTGCACCCTCCTTCACTGAATAAAAAAAGCCAGTCATTAGGGATTTCCACTGAATTGGCCAATTTTCAGTGGGAGATCGCTTAAAGCCGCTGCGCACAAATTGAGCAATCCGTCCTTCGACGACCGATAACAACAAGTTTGCCGCTAAGGCCGCCGGCATTTGAGTCCTCAAACTTTGACTGATTTCTGCATCTCTTATAGTTTTTTTCAATTGGCTCTCTATCCGATCAAATAGCTGTAACACCCGTTGCCGTAAACGTGGTGTTTCCCCAACGAGTGCATCCCCCGTTAACAAACGGCTAATACCTGGATTTCTCTCACTAAAAGCCAGCAACAAAGATAAGATTTTGTCGCACTGGGTGACAACAGGCTCATTGTTACTGGATATACTATTGATCCTGGTAAACAGCGTTTGTTCCGTAAATTCGAGCAAACCTTCAAACATTTTTGATTTACTGGGAAAATGGCGGTACAAAGCCGCCTCAGAAACGCCCACGTGCTTGGCTAACGCCGCTGTGGTGATTCGCCCACCAGGCGATGCTTCCAACATTTGGGCTAGACTTTCCAATATCTGTTGACGACGCGAGCGTTTCTGAGGTGTTTTACTCATGATCTTCCACGTTAGCTTGATTGGTAATTAAGGTGCCCACGCCTTCGTCGGTAAAAATTTCTAACAACACCGCGTGAGCTACTCGGCCATCCACAATATGCGCACTACGAACTCCAGCCTTTACCGCATCCAGGGCGCATTGTATTTTTGGCAGCATGCCGCCGTAGATGGTGCCGTCGGCAATTAAGTCATCTACTTGTTGCGTGGTCAGGCCGGTCAACACCTCGCCACTTTTATTTTGAAGCCCCGCTACATTGGTCAGCAACATCAGTTTTTCTGCTTTTAAGACTTCAGCAATTTTGCCCGCCACCAAATCAGCGTTGATGTTATAGGATTCACCGTCAGCTCCCACACCCACAGGCGCAATCACTGGAATAAAATGACTATTGGTCAAGGTGTTGATCACATCAATGTTGATGGATTCAACTTCACCCACCTGTCCAATATCAATGATCTCTGGCGCACTCATTCCCGGACTTTTTCGACTAACCGCAAGGCGCTTTGCGCGAATCAATTGGCCATCTTTGCCGGTAATCCCAATGGCTTGACCGCCATTTCGGTGTAATAAATTAACAATATGTTTATTAACCGTGGCACCCAGCACCATTTCGACAACATCCATAGTCTCTCGAGTCGTCACTCGCATGCCATCGACAAATTCCGATTGAATATTGAGTTTTTCAAGTAAGGCGCCAATTTGTGGGCCACCTCCATGAATCACGATCGGGTTAATACCAACGGTTTTCATCAACACCACATCGCGCGCAAAACTGTTTTGCAGTTGCTCGTCGATCATGGCATTGCCACCAAATTTCACCACCACAGTTTTATTGACGAAACGCTGTATGTAAGGCAAAGCCTTTGTTAAAACTTCAGCGGTATTGATTGCGGCTTCACGGGTAAGCGACATAAATAAACCTTAATGTTAATTAAAAAGAAGATCGGAAGAGCGTCGTGTAGGGAAAGAGTGTATAAGC
>CAXQRU010000031.1:0-16382 GCA_964226685.1 Polaribacter sp.
GATTAACGATCGTGACTGGAGTTCAGACGTGTGCTCTTCCGATCTAATCTCAAAAGCGCAGATGAACCTATTTAACTCATGATTCACCTTTGAATATTAATGTAGATATGGCGTCTTTTAAAACGCAAACAAAGGAGGCTAATCCTAATGCAGACTATATTTTTTGAGCAAATCATCTGGTAAACCACCTAGTTCGGATTCTAGGTAAGGGTATGGCTTCATAGATTCCAGCCAATCCAAAACCGAATTCACAGACACTCTCTGGTAAATCACCTTTTCAGCCTCATTCAGATTGTCATCAGATATAAATGGCTTTGTTGAAATCTCACTGGTTAAACAATGAGACCATGCCCAAGAAATATCAGGATAAGAAGCTCCAGACATGTCTGACGGCTGAACAATTTCACGGTCTATTATTGCTTTGAAGCCAACCAACCAAACAATGAATTGCGCTCTCCAATGAGGGCAACTAATCTCAAATACTGAATTTAACCAATCCGATATTTCTTTGGCCTCTAAATACTTAAGGCAAAAAAACATCGATGCTGCAAAGTCTCCACTAGCATCCCACCAACACCATACACCTTTGGGATTATCATTTGATTTGTGCAAAACCTCTCCAATGATAATTTTTCCATTATTCCAGCAACGGCCCTCCATCATTGATTGACCTAAAGTGTTTAGACAATCTCTTGTAAAATCCGGAATCCATTTAAAAGACATCATTTACCTATGTTATAAATTGATCAACCATTTCATGGTAGACACAAAAAAGCCCGAACAAGTCGGGCTTTTCAATCATCTCTATGATTAGTTAAGCTTCTCTTTAATTCGAGCTGCTTTACCAGTCAATTCACGTAAGTAGTACAACTTAGCTTGACGCACATCACCACGACGCTTGACAGAGATACTATCAATCAATGGGCTGTGAGTTTGGAAGGTACGCTCAACGCCAACACCATGAGAAATTTTGCGAACGGTAAACGCTGAGTTCAAACCACGGTTACGCTTACCCAAAACTACACCTTCAAACGCCTGAAGACGCTCACGGTTACCTTCTTTTACCTTTACCTGAACCACGATGGTGTCACCGGGTGAAAACTCAGGTAAATCAGTTTTCATTTGTTCTTTATTCAATTCTTGAATAATTTTACTGGTCATTTTAATAACCTCACGTTTGGCGTATGTAGCTTCACAGCTAGTACTAGTTTGTTAATAATCTTGCTTGTGGTATTCCACCAACAAAGCCTGCTCTTCTTTTGTTAAATCTCTTTGCGCCATTAAATCTGGCCGACGCTCTGCCGTTCGCCCCAGTGACTGCATCAAGCGCCAACGTTCGATTCGTTGGTGGTTACCAGAAAGTAAAACCTCTGGCACCCCTTGACCTTCATACCACTCGGGTCTTGTGTAATGCGGGCAATCCAAAAGCCCCTGTAAGTGCCCACTAAAAGAATCTTCTTCAGCAGACTGGTTGTGCCCTAGAGCACCAGGAATAAGGCGAATCACCGCATCCATCAACACCATGGCAGCCAACTCGCCACCACTGATCACATAATCACCAATCGAGTATTGCTCGTCAACACAGCGATCCAATAGCCGCTCATCAACACCTTCATAACGACCTGCCAACAGCACTAGGCCATCTGCACCCGCTTCTGCCGCTAAATTCTCAACTGCAGATTGTTTGAGCAAAGCACCTTGCGGGGATAAGTAAATCACTTTAGCCTTGGCCCCAACCCACTCTTTGGCTGCTTTTATCGACAGCTCTAATGGCTCAGGCTTCATGACCATGCCAGGGCCACCCCCGTAGGGTCTATCGTCGACAGTTTGGTGTTTATCTGTTGTAAAATCTCTAGGATTCCAACAGCGCAACTCAACCAAACCACTATCAAACGCTCTTTGAGTCACACCATAGCCAGTTAAAGCTTGTGTCATCTCTGGGAACAATGTCACCAGGGCCAACTTCATGACTAAAAGTCAGGGTCCCAGAAAACAATCATTTCCTTAGTATTTAAATCGACATCACCCGTGTATGAGTCAACAAATGGAATCAAACGCTCCCGGCTTTCAATTGAGGGTGACATCTCATCGGTTGGCTCCACGACAATCACATCGTTAGCTCCCGTTGAAATCACTTCTTTCACACGCCCCAAACAATAACGCTCACCCTCAAACTCACTGATAACCTTTAGGTTTTCCAATTGATGCCAGTAAAATTCATCAACGGCGGGTTCAGGCAAACGGTCTTTATTGATATAAATATCTTTTGGACAAAACAGCTCAGCCTGGGTGCGATCATCAACTCCCTTTAATTTAGCCACATGAGACTTACCATGGGCTTTGTATTCTTCAAAAACGAGCTGACCACCACCGTCAACCACCAGAGGCTGATACTCAAATAAGTTATCAGGGGGTGAGGTGTAAGATTGGATCTTGACCCAACCTTTAATTCCATAGGGCGAGGCAACTCGCCCCACTTTTGTCAGCTCAGACATTAATTAAGCAGCAGCTTTTGCTTCTGCTTTTAATAAACTTTTTACACGATCCGATACTTGAGCACCTTGACCCAACCAGTGGTTGATGCGCTCCATATCGACACGTAAACGCTCTTCTTGACCACGAGCAATCGGGTTAAAGAAGCCAACTCTTTCAATGAAACGACCATTACGTGCATTGCGACAATCCGCTACGGTAATGTGGTAAAAAGGACGCTTCTTAGAGCCACCTAGAGCTAAACGTATTGTGACCATAGTGTTTTCCTATCAAAATTAACTTGTTTTGCCTCACGGCATGAACTCAATGGGTATTCAAAGGTGGCGGATTATACTAAAAAGCACCCCACCTGTATAGCGTTAAAACGATTATTTCATTCCAGGTGGCAACATGCCGCCACCCATCATGCCACCTAGGCCTCGCATCATTCTTGCCATGCCGCCGCCCTTCATCTTTTTCATCATCTTAGCCATTTGCTTGTATTGTTTGAGCAATCGGTTTAGATCTTGAACATTGGTGCCTGAGCCGGCTGTAATACGGCGCTTGCGTGAGCTTGTGAGCATATCTGGGTTTTTGCGCTCGGCTAAAGTCATGGAGTCAATGATCACTTCCATGGTCTTAAATTGCTTGGTAACCGCAGAGTTTTCAGCCATTTGCGCCATTTGACCCATACCGGGCAGCTTCTCTAGCATAGAGCTCATGCCGCCCATATTTTGCATTTGCTGCAATTGGTCTTTGAGGTCATTGAGGTCAAACTTGGTGCCTTTTTTAACCTTTTGAACAAGCGCTTCGGCTTTTTTCTTGTCAATTTTGCGCTCAGCTTCTTCGATCAAAGAGAGCACATCCCCCATACCTAGAATACGAGAGGCGATACGCTCTGGATGGAAAGGCTCAAGTGCATCGACTTTTTCCCCCATACCCAAGAACTTAATAGGCTTGCCAGTCACATGGCGCACTGATAAGGCAGCACCGCCTCTGGCATCACCATCAGCCTTGGTCAGAATCACACCCGTCAGTGGCAGTGCATCATTAAACGCTTTGGCCGTATTCACCGCATCCTGACCAATCATCGCATCGATCACAAACAGAGTTTCCACTGGGTTAATCGCGGCCTGTAAATCTTTAATCTCAGACATAAGGCTTTCATCGATGTGCAGGCGACCCGCAGTATCGACAATAACAACATCGATAAACTGTTTTTTAGCGCTTTCAATCGCACCATTGGCGATATCAATGGGGTTTTGATCACTCGTGGACGGGAAGAACTCAGCACCCACCTCTGCACTCAAGGTTTCCAACTGCTTGATGGCAGCAGGACGGTAAATATCCGCACTGACGACCATGACCTTTTTCTTCTCACGCTCTTGTAGAAAACGAGCTAACTTAGCGACCGATGTGGTTTTACCCGCACCCTGAAGGCCCGCCATCAAAACCACAGCAGGAGGTTTGGCCGCTAAGTTTAAGGTCTCGTTGGCCTCACCCATGGTAGAGACCAATTCAGCCTCAACAATTTTGATGAATTGTTGCGCAGGGTTCAGTGCTCTAGCCACTTCCTGCCCTACGGCACGCTTGCGAACTCGCTCGACAAAATCTTTCACCACGGGTAAAGCAACATCCGCTTCAAGTAGCGCTTTTCTGACTTCTCTTAAAGTGTCTTTGATATTGTCATGAGTCAACCGACCTTTACCGGTAACGGCTTTGAGTGTCTTGGATAAACGTTCTGTTAAGTTTTGAAACATAGCGATATTCTGGTTCGTCAGTAAAACCGGTGATTATAACCACTCATACTAGCTAATGCTATGGCTCATTTAGAGACCAGTCATAGTCATAATCCAAACTTGGCTTAGGTATTGCTCGGATGCTTGCAGCCAGATTCGGCTCGGCATACTGTAGAATATGCTCTATTACAGAGGGCTGGAAGTCTTCTGCAAACCATTCGTATATTGAAGATAAGTGCAAGGTATTCCCCTCTACACGCACACCTCTTGGGTGGTTAATAAAGGCTTTTGCCGCCATTTCTAGTAAACCATCAACATTTTTCGAGGTAAACGCCTGCTTCAATAAATTAGGGCAGCCAACACTCGCACAGTTAACGCCGTAATGAATTAAAGGATCATTAAACACAGGCCTCAAGATGCCGTGCTCAATATTATTCAAGCTTAAGCTCTGGCCATTAATTGTGATCACCTTGGCGTCCCACGGCCCTGAGTTAAACAGCCCGCCCTTGATCTTTTTAATCGAACTCACTGGGTAAGCCTCAAGCACCAACCGCACAGTCAAGGCATTGTAGAGGTTCAACCAATAGGCCTTTTGCTCAACCGAGTTAAGCTGAAGTGGATTTATGCTCTCCAAAATAGTGATGTAATCGTTGAGTTTTTGTTGGTCAACTTGATTGACAGACCGATAGTCAAACACCGTTCTGCCCTGTTTCTCGGAGACGTATTTTTCGAGCACCCATTGCCAAAGACTGTGATCTATTGTGACTTTACTGTTGTTGTCCCGAAGACCCCAACCTTCTAATAGGGCTTTTTGGGGCGCAGAATGAACACTTAACGCCGCCAACCACAAGCCCAAAAAAATGACTATTCGCATGCAAATACCTCAATCATGTAATGTCTAGCTATGAGTATATTTAAGATATTAAGTTTCATTAATCATCAAATTACGGGCAGAGCACACAGTTTTTTCATCAAAAGGTGGACAAACCTGCCAGTTACTGACCTATAATTAAAGGTAGACCCTTTTCAGCTGACTAATTAAGGGAATAATATGCCCAAACATCAATACCTTATCATTTTTTTTCTGCTTTTCCCTCTAGCTGGTTGTCAAACCATTAGTTCTCACTCAGGCAATGAAAACGCTCAATTATCTTTTGAAATCGGATTGATGAATTTTGAGGGCAACAATACAGAGCAAGATCTCGACAAAGCATTCCGGCAATTCACCAAGGCTGCTAATCTTAATCACCCTGAAGCTCAATATTATTTGGGTGAATTTTACCGATATGGCTATAGCGTTGAAATCGACCTCAAGAAGGCCAAATATTGGCTAGAGAGGGCCACCAAAGCCAATCAACTGGATGCGATGGGTACCCTGGGTTATTTGTATTTGGTCGGTGAAGGTGTAGAAAAGGATATCGCCAAGGGGTTATCTCTTCTCAACGAGGCCGCAGAAGCGAACAATGATTATGCCCAATTCGTTCTTGGCATGTTCTATTACCGGGGTGAGGATACACCCAGGGATTTTACAAAAGCCATCGATTGGTTGACTCGCGCCGCCGATCAAGAGTACCCCAAAGCGCAATATTACCTAGCTTCTATTTATGAGCAGCAGCAACAGCCTGAAAAAATGCTCCAATGGCTTGAAAGAGCCGTACGAAATGATCAGGCAGATGCTCAAGTCGAACTGGGCTACCTTTATTCAGTCGGTGAAGTGGTCGAAAAAGATTTGGCTAAAGCCGCCGAGTTGTTTTATTCCAGCGCCATGCAAGACGATGCTTACGGCCAATATAATCTTGGATGGATACTGGTCACTGGTGGCGAAGGCATCGAAAAGGATGTGGAATATGGCCTGTATTGGTTGGAGCTTGCGCTAGAGAAAAACCTTCCCGATGCACAATACACCTTAGGCACCATGTATTTAGAGGGCACCGATGTTGCGCAAGATAAAGACAAAGCGATCGAACTTTTAAGGCTTGCTGCCGATCAAGGCTTTGATAAGGCTCAATATTTCCTGGGGTTCATATTGTACACAGGGGAGTTAACCAAGCCCGAACCAGAAAAAGGTATGGAGCTCATCACACTGGCCGCCAAACAGGGGTTCAAGTCCGCTCAGTATTACCTTGGGCAAATCTTGTATGACACAAAAGATTACACTCAAGCCCTTTATTGGTATGAACAAGCGGCCACGCAAGGTCATCCCGAGGCCCAATATTTGGCGGGTTCCATGTATGTCTACGGGGTTGGCACAGCCACAGACCTCAACAAAGCCATCGACTGGCTAAATCAAGCCGTGAAGCAAGATCACGTAGACGCCCAATATCAACTGGCCATTGCTTATGAGGACTCTAAAGATATAGACAATGCGGTTTACTGGGTTAAATCCGCCTCGAAACTTGGGCACGATGGCGCTCAGGTTTTGTTAGGATATTATTATTTAAATGGCCTTGGCGTCACAAAAAACAACAAAGAAGCCATGAGGCTCTTTAAGCTCGCCAGCCAACAAGATAATCCTCACGCTTTTTATAATATAGGCTGGATGTATTTCAACGGCGTGGGGGTCAGCAAAAATAAAGGTACCGCCATGCAATGGCTATTAAAGGCTGCCAAGCAAGACCATGTAGACGCCATGAGTCTAATCGCCAATATCCATATCACTGATAAACAGTACCAACAAGCAAGGCCTTGGCTGCAAAAAGCGGCGGATAAAAACAATGCCGATGCACAGTACCGATTAGGCATGTTTTATTTGGATGGCCTTAGTGTTAAGAAAAACTATACCAACGCCCATAAGTGGATACTATTATCCGCTGAGCAGAACTATGATCTGGCTCAATACATGATGGGCTATCTCTACGAAAATGGTTATGGAGTAACACAAAGCAACGAGCAAGCCTTCAAATGGTACTTTTTGGCGGCTAAAAATGGCGATAGTGATGCCCAAAACAATGTGGGTTACGCCTATCTCAATGGTTTTGGCGTCAACCAAAGTCGTTCACTAGCGATTTATTGGTTTAAGCAAGCCGCTGCACAAGGACATAAAAGAGCAAAAGAGAACTTAAGGCTCATATCGCAAGCACGCTAAACCTCTCTAGTCATTTGGCCAAAATGCCCCAGCTAGGGTAGAATCCGCCTTTTGTTTTCTCAAGACGAGAAAGCACCTGATTTAGAGACTCTTGCAACATGAGCATTCGAAAAACACTTGAGCAGCAAATACACGCTGCAATGATCGCCGCCGGTCTACCCGAGCAATTTGGCCCGGCTATTAGTATCAGTAAAAAGGCCCAATTTGGTGACTATCAGGCCAATGGCGCCATGGCAGCGGCTAAAGCGGTCGGCAAAAACCCCAGAGAGCTGGCCGCAGCGATCATCGAGCACTGTCAGCTAGATGGAATCGCCGATAAATTGGAGCTAGCTGGCCCCGGTTTTATCAACATCCATTTAAACGATGGTTGGCTAGCCTCGCAGTTGGCAGAGCAACATCAACACCCTAAAGTCGGCATTGAGCTGGAACAGGCGCAAACGATTGTCATTGATTATTCATCCCCTAACCTAGCTAAAGAAATGCATGTGGGACATTTAAGATCCACCATTATTGGCGATGCATTGGCGCGAATTTTGGGTTTTATGGGACATCACGTTATCCGACAAAATCATGTTGGCGATTGGGGCACCCAATTTGGGATGCTATTGGCCAACCTGGAGACACAGCTTGAAAACAGCGATCAACTCGCGCTCAATGATTTAGAAAGCTTATACCGTGAAGCCAAAAAACGATACGATGATGACAGCGACTTTGCTGAGAAAGCGCGAGATTACGTGGTTAAACTACAAGCTGGCGACACTAAACTATTAGCGCTTTGGGAAAAATTTAGAGCACTCTCACTTGATCATAGTCAAGCGTTATACAACAAGCTAAACGTTATCCTGACACCTGAAGATATCCGAGGCGAAAGCGCTTACAATGACGAACTGCCGGTTATTGTCAAAGATCTTTTGGATCAAGGTGTTGCCAAGCTGGACAATGGTGCTGCGGCCATATTTCTTGAAGAAATTCCCGTCGACGATAAGCCCAGTGTGGTCATTATTCAGAAACAAGAGGGCGGCTACCTCTATGCCACGACAGATTTGGCGGCACTAAAATATCGTAGCCAAATGCTTAAGCCCGAGCGAATCCTGTACTTCATTGACGCTAGGCAATCCTTGCATATGAAGCAAGTTTTTTGCATTGCTAGAAAAGCCAAACTGGTGAATGAGGCAACCTCACTCGAACACCATGCTTTTGGCACTATGATGGGCAAGGACGGCAAGCCATTTAAAACTCGTGATGGTGACACCGTAAAGCTAATTGATTTGCTAAATGAAGCCGTTGAGCGGGCCGAAAAAAATGTTCGCAACAATACAAAAGCTAACCTTTCCAATGATCAATGCCTTGATATCGCCAACAAAGTGGGTATTGGAGCTATTAAATACGCCGACCTTGCCAAAACCCGGACTCACGATTATGTGTTTGACTGGGAGGACATGTTGAGCCTCACTGGCAATACCGGCCCTTATTTACAATATGGCTATGCTCGAATCCAAAGCATTCTTCGAAAAGCCAAAGTTCAAAGCCCAGTTATCGGGTCTGTAGTATTTGAAGACCCCATTGAAAAGCAACTGGCCTTGAAACTGTTACAATTTGGAGACACCGTTGAGCTAGTGGCTCGAGAAGCCTATCCTCATGTGCTGTGCAACTATTTATATGAGCTTTCAAGTTTATTAATGAAATTCTATGAGGCCTGCCCGGTGCTCAAAGATGGCGTTGAAAATACCACCAAAAATAGCCGCCTCACTTTGTTAGATCATGTAGCAAACGTTCTCAAAACAGGGCTAAACTTGCTCGGTATTGAAGTGATGGATGAAATGTAAAAATGAGCAATGGTGCTTTGAATAGTCCTTTAAGATCACGTATAGTGCACAACTTATTTTCATTTGCTAGGAGTCTTGTATGAGCGCACGTTTCTATCAGTACTGCAGTACCTTTTGTCTTTCATTGGCATTGCTCATGGGTAGCTTTTTTAGCCTCCATGCTCAAGCCGATATGATCTCAACACACTCATCCATTCAAACTGAACATGAGTATTACACTAAGCAACAAGTGTTAGATGCTCTTGAGTCTGAAGAACTTCGCCAACAATTAGAGGCTCAAGGTGTAGACGCGGATACCGTTAAAGCCAAAATTGCTTCTCTAACCCCAGGCGAGATCGATGACCTCAATGAGAAACTACAAAATGAACAAGCCGGTGCGGGTGTTGCTGGTGTGGTCGCTTTCATATTTGTTGCCTTAATCGTTACCGACATGTTCTGTGTCACAGATGTGTTCAACTTTGTAAACTGTATCTAAAACTGTGTGGCGAATCTCGACGGTTTTGTGTGTGCTCAGCTTGCTACTGGCAGGCTGCAGCTCACTGCCACCGCCCAAGTATTCTGAAAATCTTCCCACCAGCGCCTACATCCCAGCGCTGACGCTTTTTCCCGATGAAAGCAACCAATGCGGGCCTGCAGCATTAGCAAGTCTTCTGAGTTTTTATGGGCAATCTTTTGAGTTTGAACAGCTGAGCAAACAACTGGTCATCCCAGCTAAAGGCGGCAGCATAAGAACTGATATGCGAGCACAAAGCCGGCAGCATGGCTTAACGCCTTATATCATCCCACCCAAAATTGAACACCTGTTTGATGAAATAGCTGCTGGGAACCCGGTGATTGTTATGCAGAATTTAAGCCTCAGCGGTATCCCACAATGGCATTATGCCGTTGTAAGAGGTTACGACCTAAACTCGCAAACCATTACCTTACAGTCAGGCGGCCAAGCCAATTACACCATTCCCATTTCACTGTTTAGACGAACTTGGGCACGCGCTAAAAATTGGGGTATTGCCCCCAAGCCTATTGGTGAGCTTTCTTATAGTGTGAGTTTTTTTTCAGCCATGAACTCAGGCTTTGAATTCGAAGAACTAAAGCTTTACCAGAGTGCTTATGACACTTATCAAGCGGTTGCCAAGCGCTGGCCAAATGATGGCCAAGCCGTCGTGAATATGGGCCTGGCTAATATCGCTTATCGCTTAGAGCAATACGAACAAGCTAAAGACTTCCTGCTCAAGCGATTAGAACAATACCCAGAAACAGCAGACACTTGGAATAATTTGAGTCATGTCATGAGCCGGCTTCAATGCCCACAATCAGCGGTTCAGGCGGCTTACTGCGCTACGGAAATTGCTCCGAACCAGGTCATTTTGGAGAACACTCTCAAGCAAATGATGGAGCGTAATGAGGATCCTAGTGGGATTATCTCAACGGCCTGCAAAATCCCTGAGTGCCCCTTCGCCCAAACTCCATAGCACATAAATCGAGCATCCATTGATCTTGAGAAGCGACAGAATGAAGGGCTACTCTGCCTTGATACCCACGCTCACAACACCAATCACTTCGCCTGAATCTGGATCTTCAATCGCCAAACTCAAATAAGTCTGCTTCATTTGAGTCACTTCATTCATTCCGGTTAAGCCCACGTGCACAGCACCTGGACCGGCATGAAAAGTTCCAATCCAGTTAGGTTTACCGCCCTGCCATATATCGGCTGACGGATCACTCTGCCCAACATTTATGCCACGGTTATCCATGATAAAAACTTCGGTATAATCATCATGTGACTGTCGAACGGAGTATAGATATTTTGACAACTCTCGATCCAGCATTTCTTCGAGCATAGGTTGATTTGCAGCCAGTGTTTCTCGACGCCAACGTTGATCTATACGATCAATCTCAATCAAAGTTAGATTGGCATTCTCTTTATTTTGTTCACGCAAAGCTTCATAAACCAAATCATTATCTAGCCACTTTTTGATTTCTGGCACGTATTTCCTTATTGAATCATCAGCACTGGCGTTAAATGGCACTATCAAAAGGAATAAAACCAGTGAAAGATAGCGTAAAACCATGACGCAAAACCTCCGTACATTGAATTAAATCTGTATTATTTAGTCTAGACAAACTTAGCTAAAAAGACAGCAAATCACTCTTAGAATGTGCGGTTTTTCACTCAACCTAGAAAAAATCGATAAGCATCATTATGAGTCTCATCTTTATAACGGTAACCGAGGGAATCCAAAAATGCTTGAACTTGCTCATGTTCCTCAGCAGGTACATCCATTCCTGCCAACACTCTGGCATAAGCGGCGCCGTGGTTACGATAATGAAATAACGTGATATTCCAACGGCCTGCTAGAGCATGTAAAAACATTTCCAACGCTCCAGGGCGCTCAGGAAATTCAAAGCGATAAATCCGTTCATTTTCAATACTGGACGGCCCGCCTATCATGTGACGAATATGTAATTTGGCCGTTTCGTTATCCGTCATATCCACGACTTCATAGCCCTTGGACTGCAATTCACTGACCACTCGGGTTCGATCGTTATTATGAGGATTTATCTGTAAGCCTACGAACACATGCGCAGCCTTATCGCTGGCGTATCGATAGTTAAACTCGGTGATATTACGCGCCCCTAAATCCGAGCAAAACTGCTGATAACTACCGGGTTTTTCTTGCAAAGTTACCGCCAAGATCGCTTCTCGCTTCTCACCAATCTCTGTTCTTTCAGAAATATATCGCAAACGATCGAAATTGGTATTGGCCCCACTGTGCACAGCAATCAAGGTTTCGCCTTTGGCATCATGAGTTTCTATGTACTTTTTTAAACCGGCAAGCGCAAGAGCACCCGCTGGCTCGGCAATGGAGCGAGTGTCTTCAAAAATATCTTTGATTGCCGCGCACATTTCATCGGTAGTGGCGGTGATCACACCATCGACTCGCTCTTTTAAGACCCGAAATGTTTCTTCCCCAATTTGGGCAACCGCAACACCATCGGCAAAAATACCAACCTCAGGCAACACGTCCCGCTGGCCTTTCTCCAGGGCCAAGGCCAAACAAGCGGCATCCTCGGGCTCGACGGCAAAGACTTTAATACCAGGGCGAACGTACTTAATATAGGCGGCCATACCAGCGCACAAACCACCGCCACCGACAGGTATAAAGATTGCATCGATGGACTGAGGATGTTGGCGCAAAATTTCCATCGCAACCGTTCCCTGCCCCGCGATCACATCTGGATCATCATAGGGATGAATATAGGTAAGTTGCCGCTCCTGACCATACACTTTGGCATAAGCGGATGCCTGATCGTAAGTATCCCCTTCCAATATCACCGTCGCACCTCTGGCTTTGACGGCATCCACTTTAATTTGGGGGGTAGTTCTAGGCATCACGATTACCGCGCGAACATTTTTTTCCCGAGCGGCCAAGGCCAAACCTTGGGCATGGTTACCGGCAGAAGCGGCGATAACCCCACGATCACGCTCTTCTTGGGTAAGTTTTAGCAGTTTGTTATAAGCGCCACGAATCTTAAACGAAAATACCGGCTGTAAATCCTCGCGCTTTAACAAAATGCGATTATTAAAACGCGTTGAAAGATTGGCGGCAAAATCGATCGGGGTCTCTATGGCCACATCGTAAATGCGTGCGTCGAGTATTCGTTTGATGTAGGTATCGGGCATAATATGTATATATTGTCAAAACCCTGTATAGTAATCAAAGTTTTTGGTCATGTCATTCGATATCACTACTTTCTAGGATTTGTTTATGGAAACTCCTTTTTATCAAAAGTTAAAAAGCCGCTGTAAAAACAATGATCCACTCAAAACTGTGATTATCCACCCCACCACAAGCCAATCGCTAGCGGGTGCCATTGCGGCCAGTGAGGAAGGGTTGATCGAGCCTATTTTAGTCGGCCCAAAACACAAAATATTGGCTGCTGCGCAAGAGGCTGATCTCGATATTTCGACCTATCGCTGTATTGATACCGAGCATAGTCATATGTCCGCCTCAAAAGGGCTTGAGCTAATCAGAACAGGTGAAGCGATGGCCGTTATGAAGGGCCACATACATACGGATGAGCTGATGCAAGCCGTAGTCGATAAGCGCCACAACCTTCGCACGGAACGGCGAATGAGCCATGTATTTGTAGTCGACGTACTCCCTGATGATTATCATAAACCGCTTTTTATCAGCGATGCAGCCATTAATATTGCACCTGACCTGACCACCAAAAAAGATATCATTCAAAACAGTATCGATTTATTTTCCACTTGTGGATTTGGCGTACCCAAAGTTGCTATTTTGTCGGCGACTGAACAAATCACCGATAAAATTCCCTCCACCATTGAAGCTGCCGCGCTCAGTAAAATGGCAGACAGAGGCTGGATTAGCGGAGGCTTAGTGGATGGCCCACTGGCCTTTGATAATGCCATTTCAAAAGAAGCCGCTCGTATCAAGGGGCTCAACTCCGAGGTGGCGGGAGATGCGGATATCCTTATCGTTCCCGATATCGAATCGGGCAATATACTCTATAAACAGATGCGCTATTTATCAGGCTACGATGCGGCTGGCATCGTGATGGGCGCCAAAGTTCCCATTATCTTAACCAGTCGCGCCGGCAGTGTGCGCGCCAGGCTCGCTTCCTGCGCCCTCGCTCAACTCTACTGCAGCAATCAAACACTATGAATATTCTCGCCTGTAACGGTGGTTCACAAACGGTAAAATGCTCCTTGTTTGAGGGCCAAATACGCTACCAATTTGTGGCTGATAGAATCCATGATCAGCCCCACTATACGATTAGCGAGCAAGAGCAAACCATTCTTACCACAAGTTACAATGAACTCGGTCACGCCAGTGCATTAACATTTTTTTTAAATTGGGTTCAAGAACAACACATACAGATTTCGGCTTGTGGCCATCGTGTCGTGCATGGTGGGCCCTCGTTCAGTGGGCCTGTCTTGGTTAATGACAATAACATTCAAAAGTTGAAAGGCTTAATTCCTCTAGCCCCCCTGCACCAACCGTTCAATATTGAGTTGATTGAAATCATTTTAAAGCAGTGCCCCCACATACCCCAAGTGGCTTGCTTTGATACCGCATTTCACCATCAGCAGCCTTGGCTAGCGAAGCAATTTGCACTACCAAAATGTTACAGCGAGCAAGTGATTCGTTATGGCTTTCACGGCCTTTCCTACGAATACATCAGCAAGCAGCTTGATCAAGCTTTTGAGCGAGTCATCGTTATGCACCTAGGCGGCGGAGCCAGCGCATGCGCCATCCTAAAGGGTAAAAGTATTGCCTCCACTATGAGCTTTACCGCGCTCGATGGTCTTATGATGGCCACACGCTGCGGAAGCCTAGACCCAGGCGTCATCTTGTATCTGCTTAATGAACAGAACAAAACGGCCAAGGAAATTGAAACTCTACTTTATAAAGAATCAGGTTTACTGGGGGTATCGGGTATCAGTCAAGATATGCGCGACCTGCATGCGAGTGACGCCCTTGAAGCCAAACAAGCCATCGATTTATTTTGCTACCGGGTTGCCAAAGAGGTCGGTGGCTTAATCGCCGTACTGGGTGGTGTGGATGCGTTGGTTTTTACTGGCGGTATCGGCCTGAATGACCCTATAAGCCGATTGAAAATTTGCGACTACTTCAAATGGCTTAATGTGAAGCTCGATGTGGATCGTAATAATGCTAATAGCGCTCTTATATCCAGCCCTGACAGGCTTCCAGTTATGGCGATAGCCACCTGTGAGGATGCAACCATTGTCGATCAAACACGAAAGGTTTTAAATGGACAAATCGTATAAAAACTATTAAGTTAGCCTGGTTATCACCTATTTTTTAAGAGATTTCGCGCTTATGCCAACCACATCCCAATGCCACCAAGTCAACTGTAGCCAGTGTAGGCTGTCACACCTATGCCTACCAATCAGCTTGGGTGTTGATCAACTGGATCAAATTGATGAGGTGGTACAACGCAACAAACCTCTGCAAAAAGGTGAACGTCTATATCGTGCTGGCGAGGAATTTTCCGCTATTTATGCCGTTAGAGCAGGCTGCGTTAAATCCGTTCATATATCAGAAGAAGGTGAAGAACAAATAACGGGCTTTTTCCTACCCGGAGAAATTCTTGGCTTGGATGGACTGCACGATAACCTCTACTCAAATACCGCCATTGCTTTAGAAACCTCCGCAATTTGCGAGATCCCATTCAACAAATTGGAGGGTTTGAGCCAACAAATCCCATCCCTGCAACGACATTATTTCAAATTAATGAGTCGAGAGATTAATAATGAACAGAAATTAATTGCTCTACTCAGCAGGGGTTCTGCGGAACAAAAAATTGCTGCATTACTATTAAGCATCTCAAGTCGATGTCATTTCCGGCAGCTTTCTGCAACGGAATTTGTACTCCCTATGTCTAGAACCGATATGGGTAATTACCTTGGTCTAACTATAGAAACCGTTAGCCGTGTCTTCAGCCGTTTTCAGAAAGATGGCATCATTGCAAGCAATCGACGCTTAATCACCTTGCTTAATATGGATGCCATTAAACGCCTCGCTGGCGGACAAATGATATGCTCTAAGCAGAGCCAATAGGCACCAATAATACTGGCTTGCTCGCTTGACTCACTACCCTATTGGCAACCGAGCCGATAAAAAGACGCTCTAGCTTGTGATGACTGTGGCTACCCATAACAATTAAATCCACATCCATCATTTCAGCCGTTTTGATAATAGTCGTTGCTGGAACGCCCTCGATCACATAAGGCTCAGGTTTACCACCAGGCAACCTTTCTTCATGCAACTTGGAATAAAATTCTTCTATTCTATTTTGAACTTCCTGATGCACTTGGGTAATGGTTCGGGCGCCCAACTCATTCATTGTTTCAAGAGAATAGTAAATACTAACTGCAGACATTTGAGCCTCAGTTAATGGCTCAATTACATACAAAAAAATCAGCTTGGCGCAGTGAACTCTCGCTAAGTCCACCGCCATGTGAAAGGCAGGATAGCTATTACTTGCCAGGTCACATGCGTAAAGAATGGTTTTGAGATCAGACATACGCTCCTCCAGACCGACACAGCTTAAATCAGCTCAAAAAAAAGTTATTGATTTATATCAACAAAGACTCGAGCAAAGCCAGTACGTAGACTCAACCATATAGAAAACCATTTTTTAAATGCACTAAGCCAGTCAAAATTGGGTTTATATCAGAACACTATAAAAATAGTGTTCTGATAAACATAA
>CAXQRU010000032.1:0-15116 GCA_964226685.1 Polaribacter sp.
TAGATTTCATTATTGACCTCCATATCAAGCGGGGCATAGCGATTAAAGTGACTGGCGCTATAGTAGCGAAAGTTTTGGTCAATGACTAGTCACTCATTTGATTTTTTTAAGGCTATCACTTTTGCACCCGAACTCACAAAAAGATTGCATCTTGGGCTTTTCTTTGGTATAAAGCACGGCTCAAATTTACAGGGTCTTTGACCAAACATTATCCGCTTGCCTGTTGGCTGCGGTTTGAATAGATCGAGGCAAAATCATCATGGCTAAGGTATGTCAGGTAACCGGCAAGCGCCCCGTTACTGGTAACAATGTTTCTCACGCAAAAAATCACACTAAGCGTCGTTTTTTGCCTAATCTTCATCATCATCGCTTTTGGGTTGAGTCTGAAAAGCGTTTTGTCAGACTTCGTGTTTCTACGAAGGGCATGCGCATTATTGACAAGCTCGGTATCGACCAAGTGCTGGCGGATTTACGCGCACGCGGCGAAAAAGTATAACTAGGACTTAAGGAGTTTCGCTATGCGCGAGAAGATCAGACTCAATTCATCAGCTGGTACAGGCCATTTTTATACCACTGACAAGAACAAACGCACTATGCCTGAGAAAATGGAGATCAAAAAGTATGATCCCGTCGTTCGCAAGCATGTGATGTATAAAGAAGGCAAAATTAAGTAATTTGCCCTCTCCCAAAGCCCGATTCACTCGGGCTTTCTTATGCCTGAATTACCCGAAGTTGAAACCACTCGCCAAGGTATTTTGCCCTTTACACAAGGGAAGAGAATATCTAGGGTTATTGTGCGCGAGCCTCGGCTGCGCTGGCCCGTAGACCCCGATTTAAATACCCATCTGAGCCAAAACATTGTTCGCCAACTGTCTCGGCGCGGGAAATATTTGTTATTTCAGTTTGATCATGGTTGTTTGTTGGTGCATTTGGGGATGTCTGGCAGTTTGCGCATTGAAAAAGCCTCAAGCAGCCCTCGAAAGCACGACCATGTGGATATTGTGATCGGCCAGGATTGCCTGCGCTTTCACGACCCTAGGCGCTTTGGCTCGATGGTATGGACGGAGCAGCCGCCTTTAGAGCATTCATTGTTAGCCAAATTAGGGCCTGAGCCTTTATCTGAGGATTTCACAGGCGACTACTTATTTAGCAAAAGCCGCAAACGCAGTAAGGCGGTTAAAGAGTGGTTGATGGATAGCCATATGGTGGTTGGGGTAGGGAATATCTACGCCAATGAGTCTCTCTTTGAAGCGGGTATTCACCCCACCAAGGCCGCCGGGCGGCTCTCTAAAGCCCAGTGTGATGATTTAGCCGCGATTATTAAGCGCGTTCTCCAGCGCTCAATCACGCAAGGCGGCACCACCTTGCGTGATTTCGTGGGGGGCGATGGCCAGCCGGGTTATTTTAAGCAGCAGTTATTGGTGTATGGGCGAGGCGGGGAGGCCTGTACTCAATGCCAAAAGCCTTTGAAAGAAATTCGCCAAAATAATCGGGCGACGGTATATTGTACGCGTTGTCAGCGCTGAGCCGTTAACCATCGGCTGAGACGGCGTTCAGCGGCTGATTGACTTATACGCCCCTCATTTTCGGCTCTTTTCACACCAAGAATAATCTTTTTCTTAACATACCGATGGTACGCTTTTGACGTCATATTATTTTTCACCTATGACTAATCGATCCAAACCATGTTTTTCAAATTCTTCTCCCCACACAGATTCCGCCTCCCAGCTTATTTTCATTCTTTCTTCTGGCTGCATATCTTTCAAGCGAGCGCCATGCTGTTTAACCATGTCTCGCTCACCCAGGCTTGCCACTAATTGCTCCCACATGGAATCTGCCTCAAACTGCTCCATATAGCCACACATTTCAGACTCCATCATGTACTCGTCATTCGGGTAATAGTGATCGTCTGATTTGGCATAATCAATAATATCATCGCAATCCATTTCTTTAGAAAACCGGTAGATTTTTTGTATGAGATCCTCATAGTGTTTAGGGCGCCCCTCACTGCCAACGCGATGCGCGTTGATCACCCATTCTCCCAGTGTGATTAAATCCAATAAATGGCGATATTCTTTTTTAGTGAAATTGATTTTCAATGCTATCTCCCGATTTTCAGTCACCATCAAAACGGTATCAGGATACTGGGTAGTTGGGCAAGAATAAACTTCGATACTAGCGATAACTATGGCAAAATGCCCATTTTGTTCACAAGGAGGCTCCTATGCCCAATAAAGCCATTATCTCAACTGATCAAGCACCTGCTGCCATTGGCACCTATTCTCAAGCCGTCAAAAGTAACAATACGGTGTATCTATCCGGCCAAATCCCGCTAGACCCGGCCACCATGGAGCTGAAAAATGCTTCTTTTGAAGAAGAGACACACCAAGTGTTTAAAAATCTTCGCGCGGTGTGCGAGGCGGCCGATGGTGGCTTGCAAGACATCGTCAAACTCAATATTTATTTAACTGATCTTAGCTATTTTGCGACCGTCAATGAAATTATGGGGCAGTACTTTCAGCAACCTTACCCAGCGCGTGCCGCGATTGGCGTAGCCGCTTTGCCAAAAGGTGCTTTGATTGAAGCCGATGGTATTATGGTGGTGTAATTATTTTGGCGCCGACTTGTGTTGGCGCCAAAACTCTCAGAGTTTTACCAACCACCGCCACCGCCGCCTCCACCGCCTCTACCAGAAAAGCCGCCACCACCACTTCGACCCGATGACCAACTGCGACTTGAGCGTGTGCGTGTGTATGAGCTTGAGCTGGAGGATGGTTGTACGTAGTGACTGGATATAAGAACCGAGCGATTGAAGCCGTGATGAAAATCAGAAAATGAAAGGCTTTCGGAGCTTTTATTCGAGATCCAGGCTGGCTGCGTGGTTTTGAGTAATTCATAAAAGCGCTCCGCCCAGCGATTTTCTAAACCAAAGGCGACGGCATAAGGCAGCAAGGTCTCATAAAACACTAAAGATTGCTCAGGCTCATTCAAGCGATCAAACCGGTGCTCTTCGGCTTTTTCTAAATACAGTTTAAGGCCCTCACAATGTGCTTTTTTCTCTGCTGCTAACGAGGTTTTTCTTCGAATTAACCATCGATACAGGAGTACGTATACAACCGAAAAGAGTGATAGCTGAGAAACCAATGTGGGTAGTTTGTCATCAGCAACAAATAATTCGGTGACTAAAAACGGTAGTATCCCAAAAACAATGGCTAAATAATACTTACGATCAGTCAGAAAAGCGCAAACAAATGGATACATGAAAAATAATAAAGCCGTTGGAAATATTGCGAAAAGCAACTCATCTATAGACAAAAACCAAAATAAAACAACTATATGGATTGCCATTATGAGTAAGTAGCCAAACACTTGGTAGCGTACATTTTTAATAAACAAACTATCCCACTGAATATAGCTTTTAATCCGATGAACGATATCTTGTTTAAAGCTGGTGATTTTAGATGAGCCTTTGCGCTCGATAGTTAAGCCCTTTTCTTTGATAATATACTGTAGTGTATACCACTCATCTTTCGTCAGATTTTTAGGGCGATCATTAACGACCTTAATATAATAGCTATCAGAATTAACGATAATTTTTACCGCTCGTTTAACCGCTAGCCCAATGAATAAGCAACTGAGGACTAGGCTTTCATTTTTTTTATTAAATAACGCAACCGCGGCGGCACTCCAGTTATTGGGTGGGTCGAAGGTGGGGATTACGGGCAATTTTTTGCTATCTCGGCCTTTATACCACCAGGTCAAAACCACAAAAAAAAAGCAAAGTGAAAAAAGCCCAGACAAAAACCATTGATCAACCGTTAACAGTGACGCTTGCACAAATCCTTTCTCAAAGGCAAGCACCACAGTTAATCCATGTCGACTCGGCAAGGTCTTTTGGCTATTTATTTTTACTTTGTATTCATTCATCGGTTCTATTTGGCAATCATTTTCTTTGCTGCCTTTTGAACCGGTATAGCAAGCTGATGTTGCGATGGCTGCACCCTTGGGCAGCGTAATTGTCGCGGTGGCTTGCTCGATAGCAAAATCCCATTCAGTACCCACTACATTCCAATAGAGTTCATCGTAATCAGAGAAAAAACCAATTTGTTCTTTTACTGTATATCGAAATACATAGGTATGCTCGCCCGACTCCAAAAATATGGATTGATTACCAAAGTAGTAGGCATATTCATTTTTTTCTTTTCTTTCATGGTAGTTTTCAATTTGGCCATTTCGATAGAGGCTTTGTATTGAGTAATGTACGATTTTTTGGTCGCCATTATCTAACTTGCGATATTTGGGAAGTGTCCGATAAATTCCTCTTTTAATTTTTTCTCCCGCCACATAAACTCGAATCGTTTCCGTTATATCAAGCTCTCCTGATGGGCTGACTACGATATCGATATCCATCGATAAAATTCGCTCTTCTTCATGGGTTTGTGCATGGGAAACGCTTAGAAAAATGCTTAAGGTAAATGCGATAAATTGGTGTAATATTTTCATTCCTTTGATCCTAAATTAGAAGTGAATGGGATTAGCCTGGCGATGACTAGGATTGTCAATTTCAAAAAAGTCTCGTCGTTTAAAGTGAAACAAGCGCGCGACGATGAGTGAGGGAAAGCTTTGAACAGCAATGTTGTTATCTCTTACCACAGCGTTGTAGTAACGCCTGGATTTTTCAATATCGTCTTCAACGTCTGTCAGACGAGTTTGTAGATCTAAGAAGCTTGGGTTGCTCTTTAGCTCCGGATAATTTTCTACCGTGATAAAACATTGATTCAATGTGTTGGTTAGGCTGTTTTCGGCATTTTGACGCTCATCCAAGTGCTCCGCCTTCATTGCGGTCGCTCTCGCGGCAACCACCTTCTCTAAGGTTTCGCGCTCATGATTCATGTGGGCTTTCAGAACTTGTACTAAAGCTGGCACTAAGTTGTAGCGTTTTTTAAGTTGTACGTCCATTCCGCTATAGGCCTCGTTTACCATAGCGCGACTACGAACCAGTTGGTTGAAGGCATAGGCTAGATACAACAATACGGCCACCGGAATTATGATTAGATAAGTAGTCATTACTTGTGTTTTGCTCCTTATGCAAACAGGCCTTTGTGGGCTGATTATACACCCTACACTCGCCGCAGTGGGGAAGCGTAGGGTGGTTTATTTGGAGGCTTTCAGGCCTCCATCCATACCATTTACGCCTTGGTCAAATTCACATCCATCGTCGGATAAGGAATGCTAATGCCTTCTTCATCAAAACGCTTTTTGATATTTTCATTGAGATCAAACGTCACCGGCCAGTAATCGGCGCTGTTGACCCAGGGGCGAAACACTAAATTAATGGAGGAATCCGCCAGTGCATTCACACCAATGGTGACGGGTTTATCCTTCAAAATTCGCTCGTCGGATTCAGCCAAGTTTTGCAGCACGTCTTTTACTTTTTGAATGTTTGAGTCGTAACTCACACCAACGACTAAATCCACTCGGCGAATGGGTTGGGTGCTGTAGTTAATAATATTACTGTCGGTCACCGCTGAGTTAGTAATGATCACGGTTTTGTTATCGCCAGTGAGGAGGGTGGTGGTAAAAATGGAAATTTCTTTGACCGAGCCTGAAACACCCGCCACTTCGACAAAGTCTCCGACCTTCATGGGGCGAAATAAAATCAACAAGACGCCGGATGCAAAGTTGGAAAGTGAGCCTTGCAAGGCCAAACCAATCGCTAAACCAGCCGCACCGATAATCGCGACAAAGGAAGCGGTTTTGATCCCTACCTGACCAAGCACAGCAATAATGATGACAACCATCAATACGTAGTAAAGGATATTTTGGACAAACTGGGTAACGGTAGCATCGACACCGGCGGCGCCCATCCGTTTGCCCATAAAGCCCGTAACACGCTTAGCCAACCACTTGCCAATAAAGAACGTAAGCAGCGCTACAATGATATTGGTCCCGTAAGTGATGGTATATTCCATTGCCTTGCTCATCATCTCCGGACTTGCCAAAGACGCTAGGTCATTGACATCTATGGTGGTGCTGGTTTCTTCTGCCATTGTGATTCCCCCTAATTTGGTTATAGCCACCGCCGAACACGTTGGCGGTAATCAATATACCTCTGTGAAAATTTACTCTCAAGGATTCTTTCTTCGGGTTTAATTTGAAATTGGTTCAAATAGATGGCAAATAGGGCTGCTAGCACAAAGCCGATAGGCGCTGTCAATAAGGCCGACCAGGCCAGTAATAGTAAGACGAATGCAAGGTACATCGGGTTTCTGGAAAATTGGTAGATGCCGGTGGTCAGTAATGTGCTGGCATCCTCAGGCCGAGTGGGATTGATCGTC
This sequence comes from Polaribacter sp., assembly GCA_964226685.1. Classification (GTDB taxonomy): domain Bacteria; phylum Pseudomonadota; class Gammaproteobacteria; order Pseudomonadales; family Cellvibrionaceae; genus CAXQRU01. Next base: position 6,339 of record CAXQRU010000032.1, read on the forward strand.
GTTTTGGCTCGCCTAACAGCAAACACCGCGCTGAGTAAAACGGCTAGGGATAGTGCCAGCAATACAAAGCCAACGCCTTTCAGCGCCGCTATTGATGTCTGTGGTAACAGTTGATCAATGCCGTAGATCAGTGCCATCACGACTAAGCACAGCAATAAGGGTGGAACTTTTAACTCTAACGTTCGTAGCATATGGTGACTTCTGTTGCTCAAAGATTGGTAGAAGCTTGGTGAATTACTCCTTGTCGCTCAGCTCCAAAAAATAGGCTGAAAAAGCGGCTGTTGTATCAGGCTTTTCGCTCAGAACAACAAATTTAACCACTTGGGGCTTAGGCCCTCGGTGGCGATAAAAAATCAAGCCACTGGCATTGGAGCTGCGGTCTTTTTCCAAGCTATTGTTGTTTTGATCGAGGAGTAAGGCGTCTAGCTCGTATTGATCCGGTACGGAAAGAAAGCTGTACAAGCCGGGGTTTTCGAGCGCAATTTCCACTCCTGTGACAAAGCGTGAGCCGCTACGCTCTTTGAGTTGCAAGCTTGCCGACTGTACAAGTGTGGGCGCACGCTTTGAGCCGCTCGCCCGTTGTAATACGGCCTGACTCAGTTGAGCATGGGCTTTATCCATCGATAGTGTTTTGTGCCACATCGATAATTCATAATTTAGCTTTTCTGAGCCGTCTTTATAGTTGGGGAAGCTCATTTCCAATTCGATAACACCAGGCTCATGCGCAAGCACCAGCTCATAGGCGGCAAAGTCATCGAAGGGCAGGTCGAGCGCGAAGCGGCTGATGCGATGGCTCGCGCCCGATACTTCCATTTTTTGTTCAGGCTGCGCTGAAATCAAGGTGAACAAATACAAGCCGCGCTCGGGCATTTGAAAACGCTGGGTCATCTGCGTGTAGCGATTCGATGCATCAACCTTAAGGCTTTTTCTAAAGGGCCGCTTTTCGTCAAACTCGTCTATATCAAAAATTTGCTTAACCGCATCGACGATGGCATCTCTAGAGCCTTCTCGAGCGGGAATAAACAACTCCATACTTTGTTGCCACTGCTTCATTAGCGCCCTTGTGGCTCTTTCATGTTGCCGATCAAGAAGATCGTAGAGGAAATCCACGCGCTGCCCAAAGTTCACGTCAGCTGGGTTGGCAAAGCGCACGCCGCGCTCATTAAATTCGGCGTTCATAGCACTTACTAGGGCGATGACCTTTCCCTGAGCGTTAATGATAGGACTACCGCTGGCACCACCGGTCAATGGTAAGCCATGTTGTATTAAACGGTTGCGATTATCTTCACGCTTGACCATAAAAAAATCCGTCACTCGGATAATTTCATCCTGCTGCGCAACCGGCGCCGGTGATTTAAAGGAACCCGGCAATAAGCGCTCCATGGGAAAGCCCACATAACCCACCCGCATACCGGCTTGCAGGTTTCTTAGCTCTTCTGGGGTTGCCAAGGGAATCGAGGGGCTCAGTTGATCGCCGTTTTCAACCATCATCAAGGCCACATCCGCTGGCGTGGTGGTACTCATGACCTCTAGGCCTTCTTCACTTTTTTGCGTCGGAATATAGTTGGACCACAAGCGCAAATATTCATCAAACCCAGGGTGCAGCAATACGGAGGTGACTTTATGGGTGGTATAGGGCGGGTAGGAGGCTCGAACCACCAGATGCTCACCACGCTTGAGTTCATTGAAGGCAGCCGCCACGTGGGCATTCGTGGCCATTTGTTCGTTTTCCGTGACCCAAGCGGTGCCCTGTGGTTTCTCACCGCCCTGATCGTTAACAACCAAAACCAAATATACCGAACGACTGACGCGGTCAATCACAGTCTGTGTGAGTTGAGCCGATTCCTGCTCTAGCCTGTCCAATTCTTTAGAAATATCATTGACGGCCGTTGTGATGGTGGTTTCAACGGTATCGCCCAGGCGAAAGACACTGGCGGAAACGGCAATTAATAGCACCGCGATGACACCGGAGAGCAGGGCGATCCGACTCAAGCGCTTTTTGTTATCTCTCGATAACTTACCGGGTTGAACATGAGGCTCACCCACTAGAGGTACTTTATCCCTGGTATCGATCACCTCAACTTCAATGTGAATATCTATGCCGAGCTTCAGGCGATTTTTACCTCGAAGTTCTTGCTCCTCAAAAGGCACTTCACCGTTGACTTCAACGTAGTGATCGGCATGAAGATCCAACTGATAATGGCCGAGGCTACGCTTAAAAGCTATGTGCTCATGACCTATGCCTTGATCCTTCGCTGAGGCATTAAACGCTATCTGGCAATGCTGTTGATCACGTCCCACAACAATATAGCTATGGGTGTGATCAAAGAAGAATTCCGTTTCCCCGCAAGCGGTTTCTCCATTTAAGACCTTGATTTTCAATCCATTTTTATTCATGCCGCTTCTCGATTCAGCTTACCCATATTGGCGCAAAATTATACATCCAGGTTTTCTACCGTTAAGGCATTAGTTTCGATGAACAAGCGTCTGGGCTCTACTTGATCGCCCATTAGAGTGGTGAAAATTTGATCAGCCGCAATGGCGTCATCGACCGTCACTTTCAACATGCGGCGAGTTTCTGGGTTCATCGTCGTTTCCCACAGTTGATCCGGGTTCATTTCACCCAGACCTTTATAACGCTGTATGGAATAACCGCGTTTAGATTCCGTCATCAGCCAATCCAGTGCTTCTTTAAAGCTGGTCACTTCTTTGGTTTTTTCACCGCGCTTAACAAACGCACCGTTTCCAATCAAGCCTTGTAGTTTTTGGCCCAAATTAACGATCGATTGATATTCACTAGATGCAAAAAAGTCATGGCTGAATGGATAATCATGAGTTAAACCATGGGCATACATTTCAATCATCGGCAGATAGAGGTGTCTTTCTTTATCCTCATCGACGGTGACCGTGTAACGATGGCTACCGCTCACTTCATCTTCAATCAATCTTTGAGTCAGTTTTTCACACCATTGTTGCACATACTGTTGATCATTGAGCTGTTCGACGCTCAGTGTCTCTAGGTAAATCAAATGCTCTAATACATCGGCAGGATAAATTCTCGACAGTCTTTCGATGGTATTCATGACCTGCCGATACTCTTTCACCAAGGCTTCTAGGCCTGTACCATGAATGGATGGTGCATTTTCATCTGTATGTAGATGTGAATCATCCAATGCCGCATTGGTTAGAAAGTCCGTTAAAGCTTGATCGTCCTTTAAGTATTGCTCTTGCTTACCCTTACTAATTTTATACAGCGGTGGCTGAGCAATATAAACGTGACCTCTCTCAATCAATTCACGGGCTTGTCTGAAGAAAAAGGTCAACAGAAGTGTACGGATGTGTGAACCATCAACGTCAGCATCGGTCATGATGATAATGGAATGGTAACGCAGCTTGTCTGCATTAAATTCTTCTGCTCCTATGCCACAACCCAATGCCGTAATGAGTGTCCCGACTTCAGCACTTGACAGCATTTTATCAAAGCGTGCCTTCTCTACATTTAAGATCTTACCTTTCAATGGCAAAATGGCCTGCGTTCGTCGGTCGCGACCTTGTTTAGCCGAGCCACCCGCCGAATCACCCTCCACTAGGTACACTTCAGACAGTGCAGGATCTTTTTCTTGGCAATCGGCCAACTTGCCGGGCAAACCAGCGATATCTAAGGCACCTTTGCGGCGAGTCATTTCACGCGCTTTTCTGGCGGCTTCACGAGCCTTAGCGGCTTCGATCATCTTGGTTACAATTGCTTTTGCTTCTTGAGGATTCTCAAGGAGGTGGTCGCCAAACGCTTGGCCCATTTCTTGTTCCACCGCCGATTTCACTTCAGACGATACCAGTTTATCTTTCGTTTGCGATGAGAACTTAGGATCGGGTACTTTTACGGAGATAATAGCCGTCAAACCCTCACGGGCGTCATCACCGGTAGTGTTGACCTTGTCCTTTTTAAGCAAACCTTCTTTTTCGATATACGTGTTAAGGGTTCTGGTCAGCGCCGCCCTAAAGCCAGCCAAATGGGTGCCCCCATCGCGCTGTGGTATATTGTTGGTATAACAGAAGATGTTTTCTTGATAAGAATCATTCCATTGAAGCGCCACCTCTACACCAATTCCATCTTCTCGACTGATCGCATTAAAGTGAACGACTGAATTCGCCGTTGCCTTGTTTTGATTGAGGTATTCAACAAATGCTTTTAACCCACCTTCATATTGGTAAGTTTCTTCTTTACCGCTGCGCTCATCTTTAAGAACAATCTTCACTCCTGAATTCAAGAAGGACAATTCTCTTAATCGCTTTGCTAATTGTTCAAAATGAAATTTGATATTGGTAAAGGTTTCTGATGATGGATGAAAGTGCACTTCCGTCCCTGTAGACTCAGTATCCCCAACCACAGCAAGCGGAGCTTGTGGAACCCCATGCTTATAGATCTGCTCATGAACCTTACCTTCTCTTCGAATGGTGAGTTTCAAATTTGCAGAGAGCGCATTCACTACCGACACACCAACACCATGCAAACCACCTGAGACTTTATAGGTGTTATCGTCAAATTTACCACCCGCATGTAGCACCGTCATAATCACTTCGGCTGCTGACACCCCTTCCTCATGCATTTCCGTAGGGATACCGCGACCATTATCCGATACCGAGATGGATTCATCTGGGTGAATCACTACTTTTATCTGGGAGCAGTGCCCTGCAAGGGCTTCATCGATCGAGTTGTCGACTAATTCAAACACCATATGATGTAAACCGGTACCATCATCGGTATCCCCAATATACATACCGGGGCGTTTACGAACAGCATCTAGGCCTTTTAGCACCTTAATACTGGAGGAATCGTAGTTATTTTCGTCTTCACTCATAATTCATTCATTCCTATACTAAGCAATCGCTGCTTGTTTCAAATCGACCATGTTCCACGTGAAACATGGAGACAGCCTGGGAAAAATCACCATCACCTCCCCAAACCGATATTAATTCTTCATAATCAATCCCTGTGATAAACACCTGGCCTCCGTACTCTTTCAAAAGTTTGGCAAGCTTCCCTTGAAAATTTTTATCCAGTTCCGATGGCATATCATCAATCAAGAACAGGCACTTTTGCTGATTCTTCAAATGAAAGCAATGTGCTTGGGCTATATGAAGCAAACAAATCAAAGTTTTCTCTTGGCCTCGGCTAAGAACATCAGCAGCTTGTTTACCATCAATTTTGATTGCTATATCTGCACGATGTGGCCCTCTATGGGTATAGCCATCGCGTACATCGCGCTGCCAATCTTCCATAAGTACCTCACTAAAATCCTTCTCTGTATCCCAACCAGCTTGATATTCTAATGTAACCAAGCCAAGCTTCAAGGTTTGATCTAACAAGGGCTGAAGCTCTTGTTTAAACAATTCAAACACTTCAAATCTTAATTCATGCATTGCCTGGGCTGCTTGCCCTAACTGCTGACCCCAAATCTGTATTTGGTCAACATCAAGCTTATCCTGGCGTAACAGACTATTTCTTTGTTTTATGCTTTTTTGAGCTAGTGCCCAGTGATGATTAAACTGAGGTTTCACGTGAAACACTAACCAGTCCAAAAAACTTCTTCTCTGAGAAGGGGCGCCCTCAATCAAGGAAAACGCACTTGCATCAATCACACGAATCGGTACTAACTTAGCAATCTCGCCAATCGACATGATCGATTTGCCATTGCATCTCAGCAAAGTCTGCCCTAAATTATTCTTCTGTATCCCAATACTGCTGGTACCCAAATCAGAAACTAACCGCCCTCGAACCAATAATTGCTTTTCATTGTGGGCAATTACCGTTTTGGTTTTATGACTTCTAAACGATCTACCCAAGGCTAATAAATTGATGGCCTCCAACAGGGAGGTTTTTCCACTGCCATTTTTACCAAATATCAAATTAATCTTTGGGTTACATGACCAACTCAACGTTTCAATATTTCTAAGCTGATGTATATCAATTTGCTCTAGATAGGGCATGCGCGATAATTACAGCCTCATCGGCATGATCACATAAGCTGTCTCAGGGCCAGACTGCTCCTGACCTTCTTTTATTAAGGCGCTGCTGTTTGAATCTGACAGAATAATTTGAACATTCTCACTATCTAAGACATTCACAACATCTAAAAGGTAACTCACGTTAAAACCGATCTCCAGAGTTTCTCCTTGATAATTCACATCCACTCTCTCTTCAGCTTCTTCTTGCTCAGGGTTGTTGGCCACGATAGTCAGCAAATTATTCTCTGCCTGTAAACGCACACCACGATATTTCTCGTTTGACAAAATGGCCACGCGTCCAAAAGCTTGTTTTAGCGCTAAGCGATCACCTAATAAAATGTTAGAGCCGCCTTTGGGCAATACATTTTCATATGGGGGAAACTTGGCATCGATTAATTTAGAAGTAAATGTGTATTCCGAAGTTTCGACACGAATATGGTGAGCGCCCAAAGTCACTTGGATAGATAATTCACCATCCGTATTCAATAATCTGGATAATTCAATCACGCCTTTTCTAGGCAAGATCGCCTGCATCTTTTCAGGCATATCAATATCTAAACTTTGGCTAGCGATTGCCATTCTGTGACCATCAGTGGATACCAAACGCAGGTTGTTGCCCTCTACCTCCCACAACATACCATTGAGATAGTAACGAACATCTTGTTGCGCCATAGCGAAAGCGGTTGCATCAATCAACGCTTTTACTTGCTGCTGAGGGCAAGAAAAACTCCAATCCCCAGGGGCAGGCTCGGTGGCCGGGAAATCACTAGCGGGTAGGGTGGATAGGACAAAACGGCTTCGCCCGCTTTTGATAATTAAACGAGCATCTTCAAGGGAGCATTCAATTTGCGAGTCGTCAGGTAAAGATTTACAAATATCGACCAGTTTTTTGGCTGATACCGTTATCTCACCATCAACTAGCATGTCAGGCAAGGGGAGGCGGCCCACAATCTCTACTTCTCTATCAGTTCCAGTCAGTGAAAGCCGATTTCCCACAACTTTTATAAGGACATTACCTAAAACCGGGCTAGTCTGTCGCTTTTCTACGACACCCGCCACCAACATTAATGGCTTTAAAAGATCTTCGCGTGGCACGCTAAATTTCATAAGACGACTTCCCCTTTAGAGCTTGTTAGTAAGCACTTACCACCATAATCGTAACCCACCATTATAACATTTATGTGGTTAAAAGGCGCTGTAAGTTTTTAAAATCTTGCTGCATATCGGTGTCCGCATCGCATAATTCTTTGATTTTGCGACAAGCGTGTAACACAGTCGTGTGATCTCGCCCACCAAAGGCATCGCCAATTTCTGGCAGGCTGTGATTGGTCAGCTCCTTAGCCAGACACATCGCCATTTGCCTTGGCCTCGCTACAGAGCGGCTACGACGCTTGGAGTGCATATCCGATACTTTAACTTTGTAATATTCACCGACGACTCTCTGAATATTGGTGATGCTGACCTGTTTATCCTGCAAAGCTAAAAGATCTTTCAATGCTTCTTTAATTAATTCAATGCTGACTGGCCTATTGGTAAATTGTGCATTGGCGATTACGCGCTTCAGTGCACCCTCCAACTCTCGAACATTAGATCGTATCCGCTGAGCAATAAAAAATGCCGACTCCTGAGGAACATCAATACCAATTTCAGAAGCCTTTTTTAAGATAATCGCCGCACGAGTTTCTAACTCTGGTGGCTCAACCTCTACCGTTAACCCCCAACCAAAACGGGATTTAAGGCGCTCTTCCAAATTATTGATAACCTTGGGATAGCGATCACAGGTCAAAATAATTTGCTGGTTACCTTCTAACAAGGCATTAAATGTATGAAAAAACTCTTCTTGAGAACGATCTTTACCAGCAAAAAATTGAATATCATCGATCAACAAGGCATCGACAGAGCGATAAAAACGCTTAAAGTCATTGATCGCATTGAGCTGGAGCGCCTTAACCATGTCCGCAACAAATCGCTCTGAATGCAGATAGACGATTTTGGCATTACTATTGCGCCTGAGCATTTCATTACCAACCGCATGCATCAAATGGGTTTTCCCCAAACCGACACCACCATAGATAAACAGAGGGTTATAAGCGCCACCAGGGTTTTCAGCGACCTGTTGAGCTGCCGCTAACCCCATTTGGTTTGACTTGCCCTCAACAAAACTTTTGAAGGTGAACTTAGGGTTCAAATTATCCTTATGATTTAAGCTGCCTTCCACTTGCACCTGTTTGATCGTCTCCTCAGGTTTGGGTTTAGGCTTGGCTGGCTCATAAGGAGCTGAGAAAGTTTCTACCGGCTTTATAAGGGTACTGGGCTGCGCCTGAAACGATGGCGCTTTACTGCGTTTGGCCACCACCTCAAGATTTGGCATTTGCTCAACGCCTAACTCTTGAGCGTAATGAGACACGAGCTCTCTGATTCTATTAACGTATTTGTTATTGACCCAATCTAAAATAAAACGATTGGGAGCCAATAGCTTAAAATCCCCAGCGCTGCCATCCAGCTCTAAGGGTTTAATCCACATGTTAAATTGCTGAGCGGGAAGCTCATCTTGAAGCGCAGCAGTACATTTTTGCCAAACAGCCGTAGACACAGACAGGAAACCTCGATTATCAATATGGTTTATTATTTGCACTAATGGGGGACTGAGGGTTCCCCACCACAAAGATTCGCCATTGTACGCCTGTTAAAACAACAAGGCTACACTTATCCACAATATTTTTTTAAAAGCTTGAATAACCGTCTAAACAATAAAGATCGGAAGAGCACACG
>CAXQRU010000033.1:0-7780 GCA_964226685.1 Polaribacter sp.
CAAAAAATTTGTTAGATTAAGCAAGCCATTACCCTTTTGGGACTTGAAAATTTAAGAAATTGGTTGAGTTTTCTGGCCCTAAGCTCGCTAGATAATAAGCCTCAAATATTAAATGATACCGCAATTATTCGTGCAAAACTATGTGAGTGGATGGGATTGAAAATCAATCAAAAATCTGAAGCTCATGAATACTTTACTGTCGGCTTATTATCGATAATCGATGCATTTTTTGATATCCCGATGGAGCAGCTCCTAAAAAAATTATCCCTAAACCCAGATATACAATCAGCCTTGTTGGATCACAGTGGCACCCTCGGAAAAACTCTTCACTGCGTGATTGATCATGAACATGGAATTTGGAATGAACAACACGAAAAATTCCTCAATTACCATAAAATATCACCGGAAGATTTTTTTGAGCAATACCTTGACGTAGTCAAAAGCGTTGAAGAAGCCAAGCTTAACGCACGTTAGCGATATATTCTTTTACGTCCACATCTGAAAACGGCCATTTGAGATAATCAATAGCTCCCTTATGCTTAAATACTGGAATCAACCAACCATATTCTTCTAGCAAATTCACGTCTTCAGCAATATCCACCAAATGACATTGATGGTCAAACTCTGACATAATAGGATCAATAATAGATTGAGCGATATCACACAAATGACAACCTACTGTGTGATAAAGAACAAAGTCAGCCATAAGCAGAAATAAATGAGTAATCAGGAATTTCTATAATACACTATTTAGAAAATTTGAAAATTGCTTATTGCCATTCATCTCATCTAATTGCTCAGCCAATGATTGCATCCAATTAGTTCGCTCAGATTGTTGATTTTGAACTTGCTCTAGAAGCTGAGCGGCATAATCGCTGAGTGAGCGCATTGCTGTAGCGACTAAATTATCTGGCTTTGGTCGACTTTTTTGGTAGGTGACTTCGGTATATTGGCTCTCTGTCATGGTTAAACGCACTGCAAAACTTGCGATCTCCTTTTTATCGTAACCAAGTTCTAATGCGGCTTCGTAGGCTTTGCCAATATCCCCATTGTAGAAGTCATCAGCTAAATTCAACACTTGATTCAAAAGATCATCGATCGCTGCGGCTTCATCTTCATTGATATCGCCTCGAACAGACAGGCTTATGCCTCCTGTGTATTGAAATTGAGCTTCATTAGAGCGGCTATTGTAACGTTCTGACAAACGCTCAGTGGCGTCAATGAATACGGTATCACCTTCTCTCGTTTTGAGTTGAAACACAAAATCTTTGCCCTCAAAACGCTCCATTGAGTAGCTCAAGACCTTGGGTTTGGGCGCAACAACGGAAACTGGTTCAGGCTTGGGTTCCTCTGTTGGTGAAATTCCCTGTGATAGTTTATCCAGCCCCTCTAACACTTGCTGTTTTAACAAGCTGATAGTGTCCTGAACGCCTTGATCCAGAAGCCCTGCTTCTTCAAGTTCATCGCTCGCCTGAGCATAGCCTTTCAAAAATCCAGCTTTCGCTTGCTCAAATTTTTCAGCAATTAGCTCTGGGGTTGCCCCATCTCTTTTGAGGCTCTCAAGTCCTCTAGCAATGAAATTTAGGATGTTTCTGGCACCACTCAGTAAGGGTTGTGGCTCAGAAGCCTCCTGAACCTTGGGGCTCAAAGTTACAGTATCGGCCTTTTGGGCTGTATTAGGCTCAACTTGAGGCCTTGTGGAGTATTGGTAACTCGCTGTACTGGAGTAACTTTGATGGTATGACACTAACATAGGGACACCGAATTTAAGCTAAAAGTGATCACAACTTTATTATCGGCTGACCATATCAAAACTTTAGGGTATTTTTAGGCAATTTCTTGTTTTCGCTTAAGCTCAGAGATTTTGTCGCGCAACTCGCCTGCCACCTCGAATTCCAGGTTTTTAGCGGCTTCCATCATCTTGTCTTCCAAATAGGAGATTTGCTCCCAGATACCTTTACCAGATACGGGCTCAAGGATCGTCTCAACGGCACTAGCTCTACCCTTGGTCTTTTTCTTTTTACCAATAATAACAGCGCCTTCCATGATGTCGGAGATATTTTTTTGGATACCCTTAGGGGTGATATTGTGTTCTTTATTGAAAGCCATTTGCTTGTCGCGGCGCCTAGCGGTCTCCTCCATCGCCCGCTCCATAGAACCAGTGATTCGGTTGGCATATAAAATAGCTCGACCATTGAGGTTCCTAGCCGCACGGCCGATGGTCTGAATAAGGGAGCGATCAGAGCGCAAAAAACCCTCTTTGTCTGCATCAAAGATGGCTACGAGAGAAACTTCTGGCATATCAAGGCCTTCTCGAAGCAAATTAATGCCTACTAACACATCAAACTCGCCTAATCTTAGATCTCGAATAATCTCTACCCGCTCTACTGTGTCAATATCTGAGTGCAAGTAGCGCACACGAATATTGTGCTCGGTAAGATACTCCGTTAGATCCTCAGCCATTCGTTTAGTCAACACCGTAATGAGGACTCGCTCGTTCACCTCAATATTTCGATGAATTTCCGATAGAACATTGTCAACTTGTGTATCTGCCGAGCGCACCTCAACGATAGGGTCGATAAGACCTGTGGGGCGCACTACTTGCTCAACCACCTGGCCCGCATGTTCAGCTTCATAGGGACCCGGGGTTGCCGATACAAAAATCATTTGCGGAGCTAATGACTCCCACTCTTCAAATTTTAATGGCCGATTATCTAAAGCCGAGGGTAAACGAAAACCATACTCCACTAGAGTTTCTTTTCTCGAACGGTCGCCACGATACATAGCACCTATCTGGGGAACACCTACATGGGACTCATCAATGACTAATAGCGCATCTTTTGGTAAATAATCAAATAAGGTCGGTGGCGATACTCCTGGGGCTTTACCTGATAAGTGACGAGAATAGTTTTCTATACCATTGCAGTAACCTAGCTCTTGCATCATTTCAATATCGTAACGAACTCGTTGTTCAAGCCTTTGAGCCTCGACCAGTTTATTCGATTGATGAAATTGCTCGAGCCGCTCTTTCAGTTCGACTTTGATATCCTCAATGGCCTTAAGGATTTGTGACCTTGGGGTCACATAGTGAGTTTTTGGATAAACAGTATATCTTGGTAAACGCCCTAAACTTTCACCGGTCAGCGGGTCAAAGAGCGTTAGCTCCTCGACTTCATCATCAAACAATTGAATTCTCAAAGCGTGCCGCTCAGAGTCCGCAGGAAAAACATCGATCACATCACCCCGAACTCGATAGGTTGCTCGCCTAAAATCCGCATCGTTGCGAGTGTACTGTAGCTCGGCGAGGCGCCTTAAAATCGCCCTCTGATCAATTCGATCGCCACGTACTAGGTGCAATACCATTTTCAAATAGGCATCGGGATCTCCAAGGCCATAAATAGCCGAAACTGTCGCTACGATAATGGTATCTTTGCGCTCCATCAGCGCTTTGGTTGCCGATAAGCGCATCTGCTCAATATGTTCATTTACCGAAGCATCTTTTTCAATAAAGGTATCAGATGACGGTACGTAAGCCTCGGGCTGATAATAATCGTAGTAAGATACAAAATACTCTACGGCATTATTGGGGAAAAATTCTTTAAACTCGCCATAGAGTTGAGCCGCTAAAGTCTTATTAGGAGCCATCACAATGGTTGGACGATTGACCTTGGCAACTACATTAGCAATCGTGAAGGTTTTCCCAGAACCTGTAACACCCAATAAGGTTTGGTGAGCTAAACCAGACTCTAAGCCATCCACCAATTGAGCAATGGCAGTGGGTTGGTCGCCAGCAGGTTCATAATTACTGTTGATTGAAAATGTCATAATTAACTGGATAAATGTTTTTTATACGGTGGGTTCAGGGAGCCGGTTTGGCTGCCAATTTAAATCTCTCAGCTCAACCACTCGGTCAATCTCCATTCCATTCCAGTGGTATTGATAATGTCGACCTTGAGTGGCTACAGACAATGCACTGGGCTTAAAGACAGCAATGGCCTCACCCTCTTGATGGCGCACCGAACGATACCATAGCCCCCAAGCACCGGCGGCACGCCGATCGGCACCAAAGCTCTGGGCACCCTCATAAATCTCAGGGTGATGCAATGCATCATAAGTACTATGGCGAATATCTTCTAGCGGTTTTTTCACGGTTGTGATGTAAGAGCGCATGGTAACTTTACATGAAGGCTCATGGGTTGCCGCTAAAAATTTTTGACGATGATGAACGGTTTCAGCAATGGCAACATCCAAGGATCTGCCCGCATAATAAATCCCAAAATCACCATTGGTAAAACGAGAGGGAAAGCCAATATGAGTAAATGCTGCCATAATCGGCGTTGAGCCAGGCCCAACTATTCGATCTTGTGGCGCGACCAAACTGATCTCTCCAGCTTCTTGTCGCAACCGAGGGTTCGTCAACGCCTCTAGTTCATAAGCCGCATCGAGTTCATCAGGATCGAGCAGATGCTCAAATAAAGTAATGGGTGGGAAATGGCTGGGTATGAGTCGATACACTTTGCCCGAGACTTTTCTCGCAATGGGCTCGGGTAAATATTGAGACATTCATTAACCTCTTTGTGCATCCAGATAATGACGAACTTCATACAAATCGGCCACTCGACCTCCCAGCATTCTTTCAAGAGCGGTTTGCCCACCAAAAGCGCTATTGGGTTTGTGCACCCACTCGGCCCATTGTTGTTGGGTGGGCAACAAAATTTGTAAGGCTTTATAGATACCGGCGATGTAAGATAATCGCTCCAAAGTATCGTCTCCTAGATTGAGTGACGAGCTATCAGCGACCTTTTTCTTCCAGCTGGATATAGTTGTTCGAGTGGCCGCACCAGCAAGTACCCTCTTCTGCTCATCCGTCAAGCCCCACTCCTCAGTAATGCCTAAAAATAACTTGGCAGCGACATGACCAAGTTTGCCTTTGTCGACCTGTACAATTGCCTGACTTCGCATATAACGCCTCCATTAATACCCACTGACTACAGCCTAGCATATTGAATAAAAATATACAACAAAGGCAAAAATGTATATTTATATACAAAAGCTCCAGCAGCGATGAGGTACATTGCGCTGACAATCGGGGTCTAAGGTTTCCAAGGCTTTGACACAATATTTCTCTTGAAGTGTCTCTGATAAGCGAAATCCCTTTAGATTATTAGAAAACAACAACTTGCCGCCTCTGGCTAACAGCTCCATACAGCGCTCAATCATGAGCTCATGATCTCGCTGTACATCAAATGTGGTATCCATTCTTTTTGAATTAGAGAAACTTGGGGGATCTAGGATAATCAGATCAAAACCCTCTCGACACTCTCGCAGCCATTGCAAACAGTCTGCTTGCACCAATTGATGCGCATTGGAGGAAATCGCATTCAACTCAAAGTTCCTCCTGGCCCAAGCGATGTAAGTAGCCGACATATCGACACTAACGCTGCTACTGGCGCCAGATAAAATGGCCTGAACAGTCGCGGTTGCGGTATAGCAAAATAAATTGAGAACTCGCTTGCCTGCTGCTTCCTGTGCTACCAAGCGCCGCACTCCTCGGTGATCTAGGAATAAACCTGTATCCAAGTAGCGCTTTAGATTGACATAAAACTTGGCGTGGTACTCATGAACTATATGGTCGGGGTATTGCTCATCGGTTACCTTTTCATACTGAGCACTGCCTTTTTGTTGCCGGCGCTGCTTAGTAATCAATTTATCCCGGTCAAAACCGGTAAACAACTGCAATGCTTGTAACAATTCATTAAAACGTTTACTAGCAGCCTGCTTATCCACCGTTTTTGGCGGAGCATATTCTTGCACATGAGCATAACCGTTGTAGATATCAATAATTGCCGCGTACTCGGGTAAATCCGCATTGTACAAACGGTAACTATCAATCGCCTGCTTCGTTAACCAGGTTTTCAACTGTTTTTGATTTTTCTTCAGGCGGTTGTACACCATCTGCGCGCCAGATGATAATTCTTCAAAAGAGCCACAAGTATTGACATGGCCTTTTTTAATGAAACGATTTTTAGGATCCACTTCAAAACAGAGTAATTCTGTGGGTATGGTGCCGTTATACAAAGAATAACGCTTACTGGCACGATAGCCGATAGCAAAACCCAGCGTTTTATCAGAAGTAAAGATCGCCGCTTGCCACGCCGTGAAATGCCGCTCCAATAGCGCTCCCAGCTCTTCATAAACCGGAATTAATTGCTCACGCTCGCCCAAACGTTCACCATAAGGGGGGTTAGCAATCACAAGTCCTTTGGAATATTCAGAAAATGAACGAGTCATGGTCGTTGCCAGCTTAGAATGAGACAATTCGATAAGCTCATCCAAACCGGCATCAATGGTATTTTGCTTGGCAGACTTTAGCACTCTATCGTCTTGATCAAAGCCTTGAAAAACTCGACCTTCGGCTTTAGCAATAAGCAGTTGCTTTAGTCCTTCATCACGACGGCGCTCGGCATCATGACGCAACTGACCCCAAAGTGTTGAATCAAAATTATAAAGGTGCTCAAAACCAAAGTGCTTGCGGAAAATTCCAGGAGCAATATCCCCTGCCATCAAGGCCGCTTCAATTAATAACGTGGCCGAACCACACATGGGATCGACTAAAGAGCCTTGTGCTTTGGAAAGCTCCGGCCATTTAGATCGATACAACAAGGCCGCCGCTAAATTTTCTTTCATGGGAGCTAAACCATGCGAACCCCGATAGCCCCGCATATGCAAACTTCCGCCGGAAAGATCCAAGGCAATGTTAATCATATTTTTTCGATCTAATCGAGCATTAATTCGAATATCGGGGGATTTCTTATCGACATTAGGCCTAATTGATTGCTGATCGAGAAAACGATCCACGACGGCGTCTTTGACTTTCAATGCACCATATTGACTATTATTGATTACCTCATTCGTACCAATAAAATCAACGACTATACTTTTGGAGGCATCAAATAATTTTTCCCAACTCAAACGGTAAACTGCTTCATATAACTGCTCATCTGATGCAATCTCCTTTTGCTCCAACGGCATGAGCACTCTGTTGGCTAATCGCGACCAGAGGCAAACTCGATACACACCCTCAATGTCCGCATCAAAATAAACACCGGCTACCGTCTCTCTACAGTCAGTTACGCCCAGCGCTTGTATTTCAATAAGCAATAAATTTTCAAGCCCCTTCGGGCAAGTAGCAAAAAACTGACTCATAGGGCATTTAACTCTGATACGATATTATGAATTAAGGATGGCCCTTGATAAATGAAAGCACTATAAATTTGTAATAAATTTGCGCCGGCCTCTAATTTATCTTTTGCATCTTGAGCCGAACTAATACCTCCAACACCGATGATGACACTTTCGGGCCCTAACAAACTGCGTAGTTGACGTATGACTTCGGTCGATGCATTCACCAATGGACGACCACTGAGGCCTCCAGTTTCTGCCGCCAACGGATGATTACTGATAAGGCTTTTGTCAATCGTGGTATTGGTTGCGATCACACCATCAATTTCATATTCAAGCAATAGTTGTGCAATATTTTGCAATTGCTCAAAATCCATATCAGGCGCGATTTTCAAAGCGATCGGCGTATATTTTTGATATTGCTGGCGTAACTTTTCTTGTTTTTCTTTAATGCCTGAAAGCAATTTTTTCAAGTTATCGCCATGTTGCAAATCACGCAATCCTGGGGTGTTTGGTGAGGAAATGTTAATAGTGATGTAATCGGCCAGCGTATACACCTTTTCCATACAAAATAAATAATCATTAAGCGCTTCTTCCT
>CAXQRU010000034.1:0-7655 GCA_964226685.1 Polaribacter sp.
CAAGCAATCAAAAAAACTCACCAAAAAATAAAAATCCTATCAATAACAAAGGATTATAAAAAATTTCGACACCCCCTAAAAAACTGGCATCATCTTCGCTATACAGCACACAAGAAAGTTAGAGACAAACTAGGATACAAAAATGACAAATTATGAAGTAATGCAAGACGGTGGCGTACCCATCAAATCATGGACTAAAGGCGTACCTTTTGAAGACGAGGCCAAGTCTCAGCTAAAAAATATTTCGCGCCTACCCTTTATTCATAAATGGGTAGCGGCGATGCCCGATGTGCACCTAGGTAAAGGCGCTACCATCGGCTCTGTGGTTCCAACCCTAGGGGCGGTAATCCCTGCGGCTGTGGGCGTGGATATTGGCTGCGGAATGATGGCGGTCAAAACCAGCCTAAGCGCTAGCGATCTACCCGATAACCTAGCCGGCATCCGTTCAGCCATTGAGGCCGCCGTGCCTCATGGCCGATCCGCGAGAGCGAGAGGCAACCGCGATAAAGGCGCATGGGGTAGCACACCCGATGACGTGCTGCGCGCATGGGCGCCACTGGCGAATCAGTTCAAAGTATTGTCAGATCAACATGCAGTACTGAAGAACACCAATAATGTGAATCACCTGGGAACACTGGGGACAGGTAATCACTTTATCGAAATCTGCCTAGATGAGCATAACGGCGTGTGGTTTATGCTTCATAGCGGGTCTCGCGGCGTGGGCAACCGAATCGGCACGCACTTTATTGAGCTAGCCAAAAAGGATATGGAACGTTGGCAGATCCAGCTACCCGACTCCGATTTGGCCTACTTGCCAGAGGGTTCTGATCACTTCAACCAATACGTAGAAGCGGTTGAATGGGCGCAAGAGTTTGCTCGCGTGAACCGAGAGGTCATGATGAACCGAGTCATCGCGGCAGTGAGAGATACCTTGGGCGTAAGCTTCGAGGCCAAAATGGAAGCGGTGAACTGCCACCATAACTATGTGTCCAGAGAGCACCACTATGGTAAAAACGTGCTAGTGACTCGAAAAGGTGCGGTGCGAGCTCGCGAGGGTGAGATGGGCATTATTCCAGGCAGCATGGGCGCCAAGTCGTTCATCGTGCGCGGCCTAGGGAACAAAGAGAGCTTTTGTAGCTGCAGCCATGGCGCAGGACGCGTGATGTCGAGAACCCAAGCTAAAAAGCTGGTGTCTCTGGATGAACATAAAAAAGCCACCGAGGGCGTTGAGTGTCGTAAAGACCGAGACGTGATCGATGAAACACCCAGTGCTTACAAGCCCATCGAAAAAGTGATGGAGGCACAAAAAGATTTGGTGGAAGTGGTGTACACCCTGAAACAAGTGGTATGCGTTAAGGGCTAACCACGAACAACCATTAGGAAATGAGAAAATGATAACGATCAATGGAGCACAAGGCGAAGGCGGCGGTCAAATTTTTAGAACCGCCCTCACCTTATCCATGTGCCTTAAGCAGCCCGTTCGGATTGAAAACATCCGAGCGGGCCGACAAAAACCCGGCCTTTTGAGGCAGCACCTAGCCTGCCTGAATGCGGCCAAGGCAATCTCTAACGCGGAGGTTGAAGGCGATCACTTGGGTTCGCAAACCGTGAGTTTTAGACCCGGAAAAATCCAGGCGGGTGACTACCACTTTGCCGTTGGCTCAGCCGGTAGCACCACCTTGATTTTTCAGGTGGTACTGCTGCCATTACTGATGGCAGAGCGCGCGAGCACCGTGCAATTTGAAGGCGGTACTCATAACGGCATGGCGCCCAGCTTTGATTTTATCGAACACAGCTTTTTGCCCATTTTGAGCACATTGGGGTGCAACATTGAGGTTGCGTTGGAACAATATGGATTTTACCCCGTGGGGGGCGGACGCTGGCAGGCTAGCATTGAACCGCTGCAAGAGACCATAAAACCCTTGACGCTGGTTGATCGCGGAAAATTGCTAGGGCATCAAGCGGTAGCCATCTCCAGTAAAATTCCAGAGCATGTTGGCGCCAGGGAGCTAGCCCAAGTGCAACAGGAATGCGGCTGGAGCCAAGCGCAACTGCACCAAAAAACCGTGCACTCAATGGGGCCTGGCAATGTCATGTATTTGCTCAAGAAAATGAGCAATAGCACAGCTGTGTTCACCGCTTTTGGAGAAAAACGAGTGAAGGCGGAGCAAGTGGCTAGAAAGGCCATTGAGTCATTTATGGAGTTTAATCAAAGCCGGGCTACCGTATGCGAGCACCTGGCCGACCAGTTAATCTTACCGCTAGCACTAGGCCAAGGGGGCGTTTTTAGAACCACCAAACCCTCGATGCATTTGCGAACCAATATTGATGTCGTGCAACAAATGACGGGTGTTCACATCGACGTCAGCCAAATTGATGACACCACCTGGGAAGTCAACTTAGCCCTCTAACCGAGGGCAAGCATTAGCGATTTTTAGTTAAAAGCTAAAAGCCAATCCATATTGCTTGATCAACGCTCTTGAAAAAACAGGTAACAGAGACAGGATAGTAACGCAAACGCAATGAAGGAGCTAGCCGAGCAAAAAAGGACTCCCCGAAGGGAGTCAACTAGGAGGGAATTACTGTTTGTTGAGCGCGCACGCTTTCTCCAGCGCCTTGGTTGGGCTATTTAATGCATCAAAATCAAGCTTTAGTTGCTGCGCCTTCTCTGAGTTACCCTCTTGCATAGCCTCACTTCGCGCAATGTAATTTTCATAGGCCAAGACGCTCTCATAGAAAAAGGCCTTGTCAGAAATTTTTTCAAACTCTTGAGCCACGCAATTGCAATCGAACTGAGAACTTGGACAATCACCCAGCATAGCTTTTCTTTGGGCGGCCAATTGAGCTTCAGTCGCCTCAAACTTGGCCAGATTACCTTCTACCTTGTAAAATTCAGCCATGCCATCTTCAAACGCACCCGCAAAAGCAGTAAGGCTAAAGGCAAATAAAATAAAAGACCTTAAGATTGTTCTCATAAAAACGACCAATTAACCAGTATTAACCAATAGCTTAACACCGACGAAAGGCTTTTTCTCTCGCCCCTTTTGGGGGAGATTTGGTTATTTTGGCATCAAATATAGCCAAATATCGCAATATTTGGTATCGTAGCTTAGATTATCGATCGATCGGAGCAGAGACCCTGCACATGGAAAGAAACAGCATACAGATCATAAGATCACTACTCATTCTTTTATGGCTAGCACTGCCCGCACAGGCCGCCACCTCCCCTGAAAAACTCTATGAACAGGGGCAACGTTATTATCAAGCACAAGATTACACACAATCGATCAAACTCTTTACGCAAGCCGCCAAACTCGGCCACGTTGAAGCTCAATATTATTTAGGTGTGAGTTACTTTAACGGCAAAGGCGGCCACGATATCAAAAAGGCCGTTTACTGGCTTGAGAAAGCCTCAGATAACGACCACACCCGCGCGCAAACCATGCTGGCTTTCATTTACGATGAAGGCCAAGGCATCACCGAGGACAACGACAAAGCCAGGCGCCTCTATCAAGCCGCCGCTGAAAAGGGCAATAGCTTTGCGCAATGGGGGCTAGGGCTTATGTATTTATTTGGCGAAGGCATCCCCGTTGACAATACTCAAGCGTTTAAGTGGTTCCACAAATCCGCCGCACAAGGAGAAGCCAAGGCACAATACAGCTTGGCCCTGATGTACGATGAAGGCACCGGCATCGAAAAAAATAAGGCAGAGGCGGTCAAATGGTATGAAAAAGCCGCCCAACAAAACTACGTGCCAGCACAAAACAACCTAGCCCTGATTTACGATGACGGCGGCGATGGCGTCCCCGAAGACAACCAAAAAGCCTTTCAGTGGTATTTGCAAGCCGCCCACCAAGGCGATGCTAACGCTCAGTATAATCTAGCGTTAATGTACGATTTGGGAGATGGCATCCCCGAAGACGATGCCCAAGCACTACTGTGGTACCAAGAAGCCGCTAAAAATGGCAATCAACAGGCGCCCGCTAAGGTTAGGAGTCTTTCTAGGAAATTGGGGCAGTAAGCGCCACTAACCTGTTACCCCACCAACCTAGAGAGCTGTGGATCATTGCGAAGCAGCAAGCACCAAAGCGCAACGGATGATAATTCTGCAGTTTGATTGGTCATTTCACGGATGCCATTTCTTACTGCTTTCAATTTCTCCTTGGCTGCTGGATTATTTCCTGTAGCACAGCGCATTTTAGCTCTTTGAAAATCCTCAATCAGCCCATGTACTTTTTTCCACACCTTGAGGCGTTTTTCTACCAATGGCACATGCGCGTTAAGTTTTAGGCGTTTTACGGTTTCTTCAACGCGTTGTTGATCCCATTCCGATGTTCCGGGTGCAGGCACAACTTTGCCTTCTTCATCAAACGCAATCAGCGAGACATCATCGTCATCGATAGGATCAAGCAAATAACGGGTTTCCGATTCTTCACAGGGTGCAACGTAAGTTGAAACTAAAGAACCTTGCTGCAAAGGAAACCAGATACCTTTTTTACGATTAACCACATTGCCACACACGCGAAAATTCATGTAATCAAAAGCTAGCCACCAATAGCCATCGCGTTCACTACCATCCAGCGCTTTGGCTTGTTTTTTTGGGCGGAAGTGTTCTACATCGTAATGGGAACACAACTCTCTCACTTCAGAGAACCAACACTTACCCCCAGACAGCGCTAACAGCCATTTTTTTAACTTACCCCAATGAGCGCTATTTTTTTCAATAAGTTCGTTTCGCTCCTTACGCTTGCCTGCTTGATCAAGCAATGCCAATTCGTTAACAAGTCGGCTGGATTTAGTCAGCCATTGATTCCATTTTTCAAGTGTCCAAGGTGTCCAACCCGGAATATCAGCATCTGTGGGCTTTTTGTTCTCAAGATCAATAAAAATCATCTTTGCCTTCCTCACGCAAAATTTCACTGATAATTTCATCGGCAATACGATCTTGCTCTGCCTGCTCCTCTGGAGTCAAGGTAGGTTTACGAAACCGGCGGTGTTGAGCCATCTTGCGCACGAACAATGCATAATCTGGGTCTCGGAAATCAGATGTAGAAAAGCCGAGGTCAGCCAACTCGGCGGAAAGACGGGATAATTCAGCGTCTTCTTCGGTGGTGCGCGGCGATTTCACAAACAACTCATTACGACGAAACAGACGTCGCTCGGTTTCAATATCTAGCGTGGATGACAGACCAAATAACTCACTTTTCAGTAATCCGGTCACGCCCATACCCTGTGGATGCTCATCGGGAGATTCAACTATCGAACGATCACCTTGCTTACGTAAAATATGTACTTGCTCTCTCCTAAGACTACCCACCATCATCGGATCGTGAGTGGTAATGAGGATTTGTGATTCGCCTTGTACCAATGAATTATTTTCTGAACGTAGTACACCTTCAATATCATCAAAGTAGCGCAATTTCCAGATGGGGTTTAAGTGGGTATCGGGTTCATCTAACAAAAACAGGCAGTGGTCTTCGCGGGTGATGCGCATTAAGCCCAACACGGTAAGCATTTGTAATTCGCCTTCCGAGAGCTGCTTGAATTCCACATCTCCGCCGTGACCCTTGGATTTTTTAACCGTAATGCGAACTTCTTCCAGCAAGTCACCAATATAGGCCGCTTCGGCATAGCGGAAAAAGCGCTCTGGGGTGCCAACTTCTTCGCCTAACTGTTTAAGCTTCTTGTTATCTGGAACAAACAAATAAAGCAACTCTTGTTTTTCTGGACGACGACGAAAGTCAACCGCTACCTGACGTGTTTCTTGAACGGGTGCCCAAGCCACTTGCCAGAGTTTATCAAGAAAACCGTTGACTACTGTTCCTCGCCTAAACCAGAATCGAGGATCACCAAGCTCAATGTCCTTCTCATCTAGATCTCTCGCAGCGTATGGCTTTTTCAACACAAACAAAGCCGATTCAATGGCTTCAATGTGCAAATTGCCCAGTAATTTTTTGAATACGGGATCATCGGATAACAAACAGGCCAGCAATACTAATTGACTATGCCCACCACGGCAGTAAAAGAGCCTACGCATTAAGTCGTCACCATCTTGCCGAAGTAATTGTTTGTAGCGCTCTTGATGAGTGCGAAATAGTGACTCTATTCGTTCATTTTTTCCTGAATAATAAGCAAAGACATGAGCGGGCAAATATTCTCTCGCGTGTTTTACCAGAAAACCTTGTGATTCACTCTTACCATCTACCCACACATAAGGCCGTTTTTGTTTGGCTGTATCAGCTTCGAGTCGCACGATGTGGCCGCGAATCTCGTATTCCAGGGTGTAATCAAAGGCGGCCTCGCGGTCGAGGTCAACATCGCGAAAGATCGCTATCAGCGCTTCAATTAAATTGGATTTTCCTGTGCCGTTCTGGCCTATGAGTGCATGGCTGCGAATGCGTTTGGCGACGGGCGCATTGTCCTCCCCCAAACTAGAACCCGCCACAGACTCCAATTCAGTCGCAAAACGCATTTCCAGATTGCGCAGGTTACGAAATTGGGGGATGGCTAAAAATCGAAGTTGCATAGTATTTCCTTTTAACTCTCGGCCTTCTCGCGCATTTCGGCAGGTTCAGGTTCAAGTAACCAACCATGAGCGACTTCGGTTTTTAATTGTGCGTAAAAGGTATCAATTTCGCCACCAAAACGTTGCCATAAATCTTTAGCACTCATCTCGCCATTATAACGGGCGAGGATGGTGGATAGTGGTGCTTGGGCTTTGATATCGGGCGCTGTGCCTAAACGCACCGGAGCGACCAATTCGGTTTGTGGAGCTTTCATAGGTTCCTCTTTTTGTTCGATGGCGATGCCGGTGAGGGTATATATTGTAGCCATAGCGATCCGCTCAGCTACGCACAATTTTTTCTGAAGCTTTTCACTATATCTGTTCACGATCCCCATGAAAGAATCGACTTTTTCAAGGATACGAAGTTGCTCTTCTATTGGCGGAAGCGGAATTGTTATTGAGCGCAATTTATCCTGTGAAATGTTCATCTGACTGTCCGCCATACCTGATTTCAAACGTTCAACTATTCGACCAGGTTCGCCAGATGATAGACACAGCGCTACAAAGTTTGGGTTAATAAGATCGTTGGCAATGTGAAATCGAATTAACTTGTCGGATATCATGAGCTTCGCTGGCGCATCATCAACTACACAGCAAATACCTACCCGGTTCTTCGGGCCTGCACGGGTTATCAGAATGTCCCCGACTTCAATTTGATATTGTGGGCGAGAATCAAGAGACGCTGGCAGTTCTTTGTGTTCGCTTGGTAAAAACCGTAATCTTTGTACGGCAGTGGTTTTTAAAACGCCCCATTTATTTTCATCTGTCCTAGCGCTCGGTAAACAAGCAGGGCTCCAACCGGCATCAATTGTTGATATTGCTTCATCAAGCGCGATAGTCTCCCAATGAGAAGGGAGAGCGGTTTCTTCCAGAACTTCTGGCTTGACTTGCTTCTTTCGAGAAAAAGAACCAGTTGATACACCAAGCTCTTTAGCAGAAAGGATCTTTCCTTTTAATACAGTACTTGAGTTCAACTTGTAAGTGCAATTTACGCGAGGTAGGGCCAGCTGGTACACTCAGGGCCATTTTCTCGCCAAAGGAAATTGCTTATGAGCTATACACAGCTGACCCAAGAAGAAAGATACCAGAT
>CAXQRU010000035.1:0-3392 GCA_964226685.1 Polaribacter sp.
GTTTGGATGGCCGCAAGATGAGTAAAAGCTATAATAATACCATTCCTCTATTTTTGCCTGAAAAGCAGCTAAAAAAACATATTAACAAAATAAAAACCAATCTATTAGAGCCGGGTGACCCCAAAGATCCCGATGATTCCACCGTATTTCAGGTATGGCAAGCCTTTGCCAATAGCGATCAAGTTCAGTATATGCGTACTGCCTTTGCTGAGGGAATTGCCTGGGGTGAAGCCAAAAAGCAGTTATTTGAATTGGTCAATCAGCAATTATCAGAACCTCGCGAGCGTTATGAAGAGCTAATGGCTAAGCCTGCTCAAATTGAAAAAATCTTGCAAGAGGGTGCAGAAAAAGCTCGTGAATATAGCCGGCCTTTTATCGCTGAGTTGAAAAAGGCGGTAGGTATAGCCGCTATCAAATAGCTTGTTATCGCTGGTTTTGCTTGAGCAAAACCAGCGAGCCTACTTATTGGCTAAGTAGTGATTCCAGCGAGCGTTGGTCTGCCACAAACTGACGAATGCCTTGGGCTAATTTTTCTGTCGCCATGGCATCCTCGTTGAGTTGAAATCTAAATTCTTTTTCAGTCAACAAACTAGGTCGCTCTTTTGTTGAGTCTAAAGGCTGTAACACTTTTTCAAGAGTAGATGCGTTGTCCTCTAACTCTTGTAAGAGGTTGGGGCTAATAGTGAGCCTATCACAGCCAGCTAAGGCTTGAATTTCGCCAATGTTTCGAAAGCTCGCACCCATAATAATGGTCGAATAACCATGCCGCTTGTAATACTCATAAATGGCTTTGACTGATTTTACCCCTGGGTCTTCATGAGGCTCAAATGTTTGCTGCTCGCCATTGGCTTTGTGCCAATCCAGAATGCGACCCACAAATGGTGAGATCAATGTGACGCCAGCCTCGGCGCAGGCGATGGCTTGATGTAAGCCAAATAACAAGGTCAAATTACATTGAATGCCCTCACGCTCCAGTTGTTTGGCGGCAGCGATGCCTTCCCAGGTTGAGGCAATCTTAATGAGTATTCGATCTTTACTGATGCCCAGTTCTTGATATTGAGTGATGATCTCATGAGCTCGAGCAATGGTCGCTGGGGTATCGAAAGATAACCTTGCGTCCACTTCTGTGGAAACAAAGCCTGGAACCAGCTCGCAAATTTCCCGGCCAATCAAAACACTAAAGCGCGTTGCTGCATCACCCGACCAATCCTTCGCTTCAGACAATAAACCTTGATACTGGGGCAGGGCGGCCGCTTTGAGTAACAGGGAAGGGTTAGTGGTGGCATCAACGGGTTGATAGCGTTTGATGGCTTCAATATCGCCGGTGTCAGCAACGACTTGGGTCATGGTTTTTAATTGGCTGAGTTGATTCATGATTACTCTCGTATTAGTTCCAGTGCCTCATGGAGAATCGTTATAGATGCATCCGCTTTATGAGCATTCTCACTGATGGTTCGTCGAAATTGTCGCGCGCCTTTTACGCCTTGAAATAAGCCCAAAAGGTGCCGACTCAGGTGGTGCAGTTTAACACCTTTTTGCAACTGAGATTGGCAGTAATCCACGTACTCTAATGCCACTTGTTCTCTGGTTTTAATGGGTTTTTGGCAATCAAAAAAATCACGATCAACCGTCGCTAGTAGATACGGGTTATGATATGCCTCTCTGCCAATCATCACTCCATCGACGATTTGTAAATGCTGATGACATTGATCCAGTGTCGTAATGCCACCATTAATGATGATCGATAACTCAGGGAATTCCCGTTTAATTTGATACACTAAATCGTAGTTGAGAGGTGGGATGTCTCGATTTTCTTTGGGACTTAGACCCTGAAGCCAGGCTTTTCTCGCGTGGATAATAAAAGTGTTGCAGCCAACATTAGCAATGGGTTCGATAAATCTTACCAGACCGTCATAGTCTTCCATATCATCCACGCCAATACGATGCTTGACGGTGACCTCAATATTGCAATGGTCTTTCATGGTTTTGATGGCGGTAGCCACTAACTCTGGGTGGCGCATTAAGCAGGCGCCAATCATGCCATTTTGCACGCGATCACTGGGGCAGCCACAGTTCAAATTGATTTCATCATAAGCCCATTTTTGGGCTAACTCCGCGCTATGGGCCAGCTCCACCGGATCACTACCACCCACCTGCAGAGCGACTGGATGTTCACAGTCGTTGTAGTCTAAGAGATAGGTTTTATCACCGTGAGTGAGTGCGGGTGCGGTGACCATTTCGGTATACACTCGAACCTCTTTTGAGAGCAAGCGCCAGAGATACCGGCAATGTCGATCGCCCCAATCCATCATTGGGGCCGTGCAAAATCGATGCGGATGAGGCTTTTTTTGTACTGTGGACACAACCGTTACCTAAATTCAGAGATGCCTATTGTATCGTATTTATTGAACCTGGTGCCCCCCATTATTCTTGCATCTCTACTCGTTGTTCTTGGTGAATCAAACGATTGATGTCAATACAACAAGGACATGCACTGCTAAAATTGGACAAATACGGGTATTGGTTTTCCAGGGCGGGGAGAAATTTTAGTGAATTAATGCGGCTATTTTGGCTTCAATATCACCCTAAATAAAAACTATTGATTTAAGGTAGGTATTAGGCAATAGTCTGCCGCCTTATTCATTAATAAGGTAAGAGGTTTTGTGGAACAATAGAGTTAACCGCTATGAGTGACTAGTCTTAGCCGTTTCCGCCGTCTGTGTAAAAAGTATTTCGAATACTGCTGTTCAAAATGTTGGCTATTGATAAGCCAGTGCTCTGGGTCAATGGTTAATCTATCTAAAATAGGTGGCAAGTTCTGATTAATTGCACCACGCTTATCCTCTCGAATAATCCGCCCCGTCCAGTCCACTAGCTGAAGGTAATCTTCCAAATAAAAGGGGATGCCTGTTTGATTTTCATTTCGAGTGCCTTCATTAAAATGCAATTTGTTAGTTAAGGATTATCGAGTGCTTTATCGTATCAATGCTAATAAGGTGGAAATTTTACATGTTAAGCATCCACGCATGAATCGGCAAATTCGATAGGCTTATGGCGCTATTGATTAATCTTAAATCGATTGGCCTTAACGAAAAGAATTGTTACTCAGACGTTTTTGAATACGCCCCTAGAGTGTGAGCCTGCTCTAGAGGGAAAAAAATAGCTGCCTTGAAATATTCAAAATGCTAATGTCCGCCAATCGGCTATTCTATTTTCTTACTAACTCATGTACAAAACTTGATGTGCTATTGCTAACTTTAACGAAGAAAATGTTATCACGGTATTCTATCTCATACTTGAAATTAAAGTCACCGTCGCTTCCCGTTTCATGATCTAAAGAGCCTAAGGAAATTAAGTTGTTTTCAGATATCGGAAGAGCGTCGTGTAGGGAA
>CAXQRU010000036.1:0-15488 GCA_964226685.1 Polaribacter sp.
CTTACGCCATGGAAATATTAATTAATGAAATAATCAAGCTTGGCGGCACTAAAAAAAACTTGGAAGCCAAAGTATTTGGTGGAGGCAATGTTTTAGAGGGCTTAAAAATTTCTGACGTTGGTAACAAAAACTCCATGTTTGTCAAAAAATTCTTAAAAAATGAATCGATCCCTATCGTCGCAGAAGATCTACTCGATATTTACCCAAGAAAAGTATACTTCTTTACTCAAGGTAATCGAGTATTAATCAGAAAACTTAAAAACATGCACAACTCAACCATTGTCAACCGTGAAAAAGAATATGAAAAACGCCTTCACCGTTCTGATATATCAGGTGATATCGAACTGTTTGATTAGGTATTAACTTATGACTATAAAAGTGCTTGTCATCGATGATTCTGCTCTAATTAGAAAGCTATTATCAGAGATAATTAATAGCCACGCCAACATGAAAGTTGTCGGTACCGCACCTGATCCATTGATTGCTCGTGAGATGATTAAGCAACTAAATCCCGATGTGCTAACACTGGACGTTGAAATGCCCAGAATGGATGGACTAGATTTTCTAGAGCGATTGATGCGTTTACGCCCGACTCCAGTGATTATGATTTCATCACTTACTGAAAAAGGCTCTGACATTACCTTCCGAGCATTGGAACTTGGAGCCGTTGATTTTATTACTAAACCTAAGCTTGATATCAGTAAAGGTATGGAAGCCTATAGCGAAGAAATTGCACGGAAAATTACCACTGCCAGCGTTGCTTCAATTAAGCGCATAGATCCCAGTAATAAAGGATCGACTCGTGTTATTTCAACTCTCAACAAACTATCCTCAACCGAAAAAATTATTGCCATTGGTTCTTCAACTGGTGGCACAGAGGCCTTAAAAGCCTGTATCACCGTTATGCCCGCAGACTGCCCGGGAATATTAATTACCCAACATATGCCCGGAGGCTTCACAAAATCTTTCGCGGAAAGGCTCAATGGCTTGAGCAAAATCAAGGTTACTGAGGCTATAGATAATGAGCGCATACTTCCCGGCCACGCTTATCTCGCCCCAGGACATTTGCACCTAACCTTAAAACGTAGTGGTGCGAATTATGTCACCTGTCTGCTCGATACCGAACCGGTTAACCATCATAAACCCTCCGTTGATGTACTGTTCAATTCGGTTGCGCACTATGCAGGAGACAATGCTATAGGCGTTATTTTAACTGGCATGGGCAAAGATGGCGCCCAAGGGATGCTCGCGATGAAAGAAGCTGGAGCATACAATATTGCTCAAAATGAAAAAACGTGTGTGGTATATGGCATGCCAAGAGAAGCGGTCAACTGTGGTGCTACCCACGCTGAGTTACCACTTAATGATATCACTCAAGCGGTCATTGACCACTTAAATTCATTGGGTACTCGCTCATTCAGGGTGTAAATATCTACATTTAGCGTTACCATAGGACTCAACATTATATGTAGGTTCACTGTGGATACGCCTGATTATCAATCATTAACTCCCAACACCATTATCGCCGCTATTGAAAGTGTCGGTTTAATGCCTGACGCTCGCATATTAGCGCTCAATAGTTATGAAAATCGGGTATACCAAGTTGGTATCGAAGATGAATCTCCAATTATCGCCAAATTTTACCGCCCAAACCGTTGGTCGAATGAACAGATTTTAGAAGAGCATCAATTTACCCAGCATCTTGCCAAGCAAGAATTATCGGTTATCGCTCCAACTAGCCTTGATAACAACACTTTATTTCATTTTCAAGGTTTCCGGTTTGCTATTTACCCAAGGCAGGGGGGCCATACTCCGATTTTGGAAAAAAAGGAGCACTTGCAAAGCATTGGTCGCCTATTAGCTCGTATACACGCCTGCGCTAAGATCATGCCTTTTCAACACCGCCCCACAATTAGTGTTGAAGAATTTGGTCAAGCCAGCATCAATTTTTTATTGGATGGCCAATGGCTGCCAAGCTATTTATTGCCAGCCTACATCAGCTTAACGGATGAGCTACTCGAACTTTGCCATAAACATTTTGAAAAAATCACAAGCCCCTTTATCAGTTTACAAGGCGATTGTCATCCAGGAAACTTATTGTGGCGAGATGATAAAGCCTATTTAATCGACTTTGACGATGCCCGACGAGGCCCTGCGATACACGATTTATGGATGCTGCTATCGGGTGATGAGCACGAGCAACGCCAACAATTAGACCATTTGCTCGATGGTTACCAAGATTTTTTTGATTTTAACTACCAAGAAACCTTGTTGATCGAATGCTTACGAACTCTGCGTATCATTCATTACAGTGCCTGGCTTGCAAAACGCTGGAATGACCCCAGTTTCCCGCTTAATTTCCCTTGGTTTAATACGGAAAGGTATTGGTCCGAGCACATTTTGGCCCTAAGAGAGCAACTTGCCGCTATGCAGGCAGTATCGATTTAGTTACCATTAATCAAATGATCAGTGACACTTACTATGAGTAGTACAGACCCTATTTGGAATATGATTCTTGAGACCACAGAGCAGCATGCTCGGCAAGAGCCAATTCTTGCCAGCTTTTTGCACGCCACTATTCTCAAGCATACCTCTCTTGAACAGGCGTTGAGCTTTCATTTGGCCAATAAATTGGACAGTCCAGCCGCTTCTGCGCTTTTAATTCGAGAAATCATAGAAGAGGCCATCGCCGCCTCCCCTTGCATCATGACTCAAGTTCGAGCCGATATTTTAGCCACCTACGAGCGCGACTCAGCTTGCGAATGCCTATCGACACCATTTCTTTACTATAAAGGTTTTCATGCCCTGCAGGCTTATCGAGTGGCACACTGGCTATGGAACCAAGGGCGTCGGCCTCTGGCCTTGTTCCTACAAAATCAATTATCTACGGTATTTGGGATCGATATACACCCAGCCGCCATTATAGGTAAAGGTATTATGCTGGATCACGCCACCGGAATCGTAATCGGTGAAACAGCCGTAGTGGGTGATAATGTGTCGATTATGCAGTCTGTAACATTAGGGGGCACGGGAAAAGTCAGTGGTGATCGCCACCCTAAAGTGCATGACGGTGTCTTAATTGGCCCTGGAGCAAAAATTTTAGGTAACATTGTGATTGGCGCAGGCGCCCATATCAGTGCCGGAAGCGTGGTATTGAAAGCGGTTCCCCCCCACAAAGTGGTCGCTGGCGTGCCTGCAGAAGTCATTGGGGATGCGATGTGTGATCAACCCGCCTTGACCATGACCCATGATCTTCGCTGTAAAGATGACAAAACAACCTAAAACGCTAATACATCGGCAATATTAGAGGTGTTCATCATGTGCATGAGGAGCCTATCTACACCCAAAGCTACCCCAGAACAATCGGGCATCCCCTGTTTCAAGGATTCCACTAAATCATAGTCGATGGGCATCGGCGGTAAGCCTTGTAGTGAACGCTTGTGATTATCGGCTTGAAATCGTTGCAACTGCTCAACAGGGTCGGTTAACTCCCAATAGCCATTGGCAATTTCGACCCCTGCAAGATACAACTCAAAGCGCTTTGCAACTCGATCACCTGACGCCTCTTCTATTCGAGCCAAGGCGGCCTGGCTTGCAGGAAAATCCGTCACTATTGTGGCGCCATTGAGCTTTGGCTCAACACAATGAGACATGAGAAGGTCAAGGTAACCTTCCCTATTCAAGTCTTCTTTTAGCCCAGTATAAGACTCTGCCAGGTGAGCCAACTCACTCAAATTCGCCTGATGGGGATTCACCCCCAGATGCTGCTCAAAAAGCTCTCGATAAGTGAATTGATGAAGCGCTAAGCCCGGCACCACCTGACAGACCAACTCGAGCACCTCATCTATCAATTCACCCAAGCTAAAACCAGGTCGGTACCACTCTAACATTGTGAACTCAGGACGATGACGATGCCCCTGCTCTTCATTGCGAAAAGCCTTGGTGAGTGTATAAATTGGCCCTGCCCCCTCAACCAATAAACGCTTTAAAAAAAACTCAGGCGAGGTCTGAAGATATTGTATGCTCCCATTGACGTTAACGGCGCAGCTACTTAAACCCGGATCCGTTGCGGCCCCAAAACCCAGCAGCGGAACCTCTACCTCCATAACGCCTTTTTGGGCAAAAAATTGGCGGATGGTTTGGTAGAGTTTCGCTCTCGCTGCCAGTCGAGGTAGGCTCATTAACTGTCTTTAGCGCGACTTAGATAATCTCCGGTACGGGTATCGACACGAATCACTTCGCCAATGGATAAAAACAGAGGTACCTTAACCACAGCACCAGTTGACAAGGTAGCAGGCTTAGTTCCGCCCTGCGCAGTATCGCCTTTCAAACCAGGGTCAGTTTCGATGATTTCAAGTTCTATGTGATTAGGAGGCGAGACCGCTAAGGGTGAACCATTATAGAGAGTGATCGTATACGTTTCTTGCTCCTTCAACCACTTAACACAGTCGCCAACGGCCTTGGCATCAGCCTGAAACTGTTCAAAAGAGTTAGGATCCATGAAACACCAAAACTCACCATCGTTGTAAAGGTACTCCATGTCGGTATCCATCACATCGGCTGACTCAAGACTTTCACCGGATTTAAAGGTGCGCTCCCAAACTCGACCAGAGTTAAGGTTGCGTAGCCTAACCCGATTAAAAGCTTGGCCTTTACCCGGTTTTACAAATTCGTTTTCAAGGATTGAACAGGGCTCTCCGTCAAGCATCACCTTTAAGCCACTGCGAAATTCACTGGTTGAATAACTAGCCATTATTACCTCAGGTATTTATCGTAAAAATAGCCGCACATCATAGAGCAAAACCGCGTAAAATGCATGCTCCATCAGCAATAAAACCTAGAGAGACCATGCTAATTCCAGTATCCAATACTGAACGCTGGCAAGATGAATTCCAGAGAATCATCACCGATAGCGATATATTAATCGAAAGGCTAGGCCTACCTAAATCCTTGAAAAGTGCCGCCAAACGCGCCAGTGCGCTATTCCCTCTTCGAGTGACCGAACCGTACCTTAACCGAATAGAGCGCAATAACGTACAAGACCCCCTTCTCAAACAAATACTGCCACTAGGTGAAGAGCTTTTGAGCGTCGCTGGTGCCAGTAATGACCCAGTGGGCGAACAAAAACTCGATTCCACACCGGGGCTTATCCAAAAGTATCATGGACGCGTTTTGTTGATGGTCAGCTCTCAGTGCGTGATTAACTGCCGATATTGCTTTCGCCGTCATTTCCCCTACCAGGAACACCACCTCAATCGCTCACAATGGCAGGCTATCATCGAAGAATTGAAAGGTGATCAAAGTATTTCTGAGGTCATTTTATCGGGAGGCGACCCACTGAGCATTGCCGATAACCAACTTCAATGGCTGACCAACGAATTAGCCCAAATTGCACACATCAAACGGCTGCGCGTTCATACACGCCTACCCATCATGGTGCCATCACGAATTACCGAAGGCTGTATTCAAGCCATTAGCCACCCGAATTTGAAAACCATCGTTGTGATTCACTGCAATCACGCCCAGGAACTTGACCATAGTGTCAATCAAGCATTGATGAAGCTTTTTTCAAGAGGCATTACGCTGCTAAACCAGTCCGTATTGCTTCGAGGAATTAATGACTGCGCCAACACCCTGACTCAACTTAGCGAGACCTTATTTCAGCAAAATGTGCTACCTTACTACCTACATAAGCTCGACCATGTGACCGGAGCCAGCCATTTTTTGGTCGAAGATGCAAGAATCAAGCAACTTTACCAAGAGCTGGAACATCGACTCCCGGGATACTTAGTACCAAAACTAGTAGTTGAACTGGCTGGCGAGAGATCAAAAACTCGGCTCTAACACAGAGTTTTTTGCGAGTCATCGGATCAGCCGCTATACTGATATGTGATAATTATTAATGACTTGAGCTATGTCTAATAACGACTGCCTACAACTGATCGACTCGCTAAATCTACCAGCCCAAGATAGGGATCAACTGTCGTTTAGCCCAAGCAAAATCAATAAAATCACTTTGTGGGTAGAAACACTACCAGTCACTAATGTTAGTGAATGCAGCGTCATTTTATATAAGGCACTACCCGAAGTTAGCTCACTCAAAACCTCACCTGATCAACGTCTGGAAATTCTTGAGCTATTACTTCCCATCGTCAACCAGTGTACACAGACTCTCGCTAGAGATTTTTTAAACCAGCCCGTTATCTTGCCAGAAAAAATTATGAAAATGGCCATGATCGGACAAGCACTTCAACGTTATCTAAATGAAGGCTATATGGTTTGCGTTGAACAATGGCTCAATTCCAGCAAAAAAATGCCGGTATCTTCGGTCGCGCTGGCTCTCTATCGTGCCATCAATGGCATTGGTCAACTGTTACTTAGAAGCTACCAGCTCTACAGCCCCAAACTCCCTGGTTTTTGGCGGAAAATACACAATCTTTATCAGTTGGCTATCAGTCTTGAAGTCGCCAAATTACCTATTGCAGACACTTATCTGAAGCATCTTAAACAATCTAGCTGCGAGCAAGCCTATTTGAAAGTGTTAATGCTGGGGGCCAGCGGGACTAATCAGCTCAGGCAAACCGATCTTGAGTCACTCTTTGACACCCTTGAGCTATGGTGTCATCACATATCGCTTGACTCGATCCACACCAAAGGAGCTGACCACCTATTTTGGGTCACGATTGACTCAGATGAAGGCCCATTTTACAGGCAACGACACACTGGCTCGGCAGAACCATCCACGCTTGGGTTAAACTTTGAAAAATTGATTCAAAGAATCGATCTGAACGATAAAGATACCCCATTAAACCCAGTACTTCTCAAACAAGTCATCGATCATTGGCAAGTCAACGCCAAACGCCGAGAAGATCGACAATCGGTCAACAATGTGGTGGATATTTGCCCAGGTCTTATCAACCTACACAATACTTTGCTCGATGGCGAAAGCTTTGATGACTTTATCAAGAGCCGTGGCAATAATGATTATGACGATTGGGATAATGCTCCCAGTCAAATTTCCCGGCCACCGCCCAAAGATATGGTGAGCACAGCCATTACCTCCGATATCAGTAAGAATGGAGTCTGCCTAAAATGGAGTAAAAATATTCCTCCACAAATCAAGGTTGGAGAAGCCATAGGGGTTCGTTTGAGTGGATCAACCCGCTGGCGACTTGGGATTGTTCGCTGGATACAAAGGCACGATGACCAAAGTTATGCCGGCATCAATATCATCAGTCAAAGCATAGAGCCTAGCGCTGCCAGCACCACGTTTAGTGATGGCACCAATAGTCCTTACTTTCGAGTATTACAACTTGAAAGCGACTCAATGATAACCCCTTCCGTTCCCTTCGACACCGGCCAAAATATCCGCATACGTCAATATGGGAAACAGCACCGAGCACGCCTGGAAGAACAAACGCTCTCTTCTGGGGCGGTCAGCGTGTTTAAATACCGACGAGTCAGAACCATTGAGCATGTGACTCGTTCTAAGTGATTTAATCCTATAAAGTTTCAACATTTACGATTGTTTTGCTCTATACTCTAACAATGAGTAACACCCCTACATGGAAAGCTCATCATGTTGTATGATAGCGACTGAATTCCGTTTTGATAGGCAATAAATCACTGTTATGAGCTCAAAAGCTAGTACTTTTCGCGTAATTATCCTTTACGAATCGGCAGCAGAAGCCGAGCGTTTGACCAGTATGTTCCAGAGTTCTGGCAAACCCTGCCGGGCACAGCATGTCCAAGATGAATCCGTTCTTGCGAAATTGTTAGAAGACCAAAGCTGGGACTTGATCATTGCCCATGATGCCACCGAAAGCATCAACCCAGGTAATGCCATTAAAACTATCCACAAATACAATCTAGATATTCCTGTGATATTGCTCAGCGATGAGGGCGCGTCCACCGACGTCATTGAGGGTATGAAGCTAGGCGCTGCTGATGTTGTCAAAGTGGACGACGACCAGCACTTATTACTGGTTGTTGATCGCGAGTTAAACAATCGCAGTATGCGCCAAGAAACACGGCGAGCATTGCGCAAACTCAAAGAGGTTGAGCGGCGCAATCAGCAACTACTTGACAACTCAAGAGATGGGATTGCCTTTGTACAAGATGGTATGTATCTCTACGCCAACGACTCCTTTGCTGAACTTTTTGGTTATGAGGATAAGGACGAAATCGAATGCATGCCGATCATGGATATGATCAAACCTGAAGATCATGAAAAAGTGAAAAGAAAGCTCAAAGAGTTTTCCCTACAACAAGACTCACAAAATAATCGCTTATCATTCATAGCCAAACTGTCTAACAACGAAGAAAGGACAATGAATGTTGAACTTAACATCGCCAACTATGATGATGAGTCTTGTTTGCAATTTGTATTACCCGCTAAATTGCAAAACACCGAATTACTGGAAGCCGAACTGGAATCTGTCAAACAGCTAGACAATGTAACAGGCCTATACAATAAGCAGTATATTTTAGAAGCCATTGATAAAAGCATCTCAGAGGAAAGACACTGCTTATTAAGTTTTATCGACATTGATAATTTTATGGCTATTCAAGACAACTTGGGTCACGCCATTAGCGATCAACTTTTGTTACAAGTGGGCAAAATGATCACCGACATCTACTCAGACGAAGCGCAAATT
This sequence comes from Polaribacter sp., assembly GCA_964226685.1. Taxonomy (GTDB): domain Bacteria; phylum Pseudomonadota; class Gammaproteobacteria; order Pseudomonadales; family Cellvibrionaceae; genus CAXQRU01. The sequence continues at coordinate 8,658 of CAXQRU010000036.1, forward strand.
GCTCACTTTGGTGAGGATACCTTTGTCGTCTTGAACCCCAACAGCTCAATTGAAACCAATATTGTTAAGGCCAACGAACTAGTGAGCCGAGTCAATAGTCATATTTTTGATGTCAATAATAAAACCACCAAAATGACACTCAGTATCGGTGTTGCCCCGATTAACGACACCATCACCGACGCTCAAATGGCCATCAATCATGCCAGAAAAGCCGTCGAGCAAGTGCGTTCCCAAAACAAGCTACCTGGTGTTGGCAATGATGTCCACGTCTATCAACAAGGTGGTGAAGAAACCAAAGTCATCATCAGTACCATTCAAAAAGCTCTGGCTAATGAACAATTTAAACTCCTGTTTCAGCCCATTATTAGCTTGCGAGGAGATGATGTTGAGCAATACGAAGTACTTTTAAGAATGATTAATGATCATGGCGAAGAAATTTCACCAGACAATTTCCTTAAAACGGCAGCCAGTATTAATGCCTGCGACAAAATCGACCGTTGGGTGATTTTAGAAGCGATAAAATCTCTCAGCGAGCATCGAAAGAAAGGCAATAACACTCGTATTATCATTAACCTCAGCAGTAGCTCAAGTTGCGACGAATCATTAATTCCCTGGCTAAAAGTTGCATTCAAGGCCGCTCAACTTCCCGCTGACTCGGTAATATTCCAACTTCACGAACTGGATGTCAGCCAGCACCTTAATGCCACCAGGAAGTTTGTGCAAGGCATTCACGAAATGAATTCGGCTTTTTGCATTAGTCGCTTTGGATGCGCTTTGGAGCCTATGTCGGTACTCAATCACGTGCCAGTGGACTACGTTAAGCTTGACGGCTCCTTCACGCAAGAGCTACAAGATAATCCAGAGAAGGATGACGCACTAAAAGCTCTGATGTCTGAATTAACAGAGAAACAAAAAATTACCATTGTGCCTCTGGTCGAAAACGCTAGCATCTTATCGAAATTGTGGCAAATGGGCGTTGATTACATTCAGGGTTACTATTTACAACAACCTGCCAATGGAATGAATTACGATTTTGATATTGAAAGTTAAGGTCAGCTTATAGGGAGCTGCGCTCCCTATTCAGGCAATCTATAGTAGGGCAATCACACCGGCTAAACCGACATGGTTTAAACAAAAGCGCGCTTGCGCTTGAACCACAGGTTTAGCTCTAAAAGCAACACCAACACCCGCCAAAGACAACATGGCTAAATCGTTTGCACCGTCACCAACAGCAATCACTTGACGATGATCCAGACTTTCTTTTTTAGCCAATTCTTTTAACAGTTGTGCTTTTCGATCACCATTAACGATTGGCATAATCGCCTTACCAGTCACTTTCCCATCTTTTATATCTAGCGAGTTTGCATGCACCTCATCAAAGCCCAATTTCTTTTGCAAAAAGCGCCCAAAATAATCAAAGCCACCCGACAAAATAGCGGTTTTACACCCGATACTTTGTAAATGACGTATCAGATCCTCCACACCATCATTTAGCATTAAGCGCGCAGCAACCGATGAAAGCACAGATTCTTCCAAGCCTTCCAAGAGCGACATTCTCTTTTGAAAACTTTCATTAAAGTCGAGTTCACCTCGCATAGCCGATTCAGTAATTTTTGCCACCTGATCGCCCACTCCCGCTTCTTTGGCTAACTCATCGATAACTTCCGCATCAATAAGGGTCGAATCCATATCAAAACAAGCCAATCGATAATCAATAGACTCATCAGGAATTTGCAGCAAATCAAGCTTTAATTGAACACTTAGCTCGCGCAAATAATCCACTGCAAACGGCTCATCTACTTGATAGCGAGAGCCATAGACCTGAGGCAATTGGATATCACTGCCCTGCCCCAAATCTTTTTGCAAAGCCTGTTTTAGTTTATCTTTCACCGCACTTGATAGTGGTGTCGGTGAAAGGGCTATCAAGCGATGAGAAAACGCCATACGTTATACGCCTAAATATTGATTCATAAAAATGTTATAAAGCTTCACCATGAGCCTGCTTATCAGCGTGGTAGGATGAGCGCACCATCGGACCACAAGCGGCTCTTTTGAAGCCTAACTCATTGGCGATACGCGTATACTCATCAAACTCCTCTGGAGTCACATAGCGACTTACAGGCAAGTGATTTTTGGAGGGTTGCAAATACTGGCCAATGGTCAACATATCAATATCATGCGCGCGCATATCTTTCATAACCTCGACGATTTCTTCAAAAGTCTCTCCAAGGCCCACCATTAAACCGGATTTTGTCAACACATCGGGGCGTCGTTGCTTGTATTTTTGCAACAACGCCAAAGACCACTGATAATTCGCACCTGGACGAGCCTCACGATATAATCTCGGTACGGTCTCTAAGTTATGGTTAAACACATCAGGCGCTTCTTTTTCAAGAATGTCTAAAGCAATATCCATACGACCACGAAAATCAGGGGTTAAAATTTCCACCTCCAAATTGGGTGAATGCAAGCGAGACTGTTTGATGCAATCGGCAAAGTGTTGAGCACCACCGTCTCGCAAATCATCTCGATCAACCGAAGTAATCACCACGTATTTGAGTCGCATCTCGGCAATCGCTTTAGCCAAATGCTCAGGCTCATTCTCATCTAAAGGATTTGGCTTACCATGACCAACATCGCAAAAGGGACAACGGCGGGTACAAATATCGCCCATAATCATAAAGGTGGCCGTACCGCCTGAGAAACACTCGCCCAAATTTGGACAGGATGCCTCTTCACAAACGCTGGACAAATTATTTTTACGAAGAATGCTTTTAATGCGCTCTACTTCTGGCGAAGAGGGAATGCGCACTCGAATCCAATCTGGCTTGCGAAGCATTTGATCCGTCGCGATAACCTTAACCGGGATTCGCTCTACCTTATCCGCATCACGGAGTTTCTCTCCTTGTTTATGGCGCTTTGTACGCTTAGGAATAGCAATATCCACTGGGGGTTTACTCATAATGACTTACCATTTTTCAAAGGACTGTGGTTAAAAGTTTCTATTGTCTCATATTTGAGCGAACGCAAAAAGATATCCGACCACTGCTGTATAACTTCGGACACCTCCACATCAACGAATTCACTCAACTGACACATATTCAGACCAGGATAGCCACAAGGGTTAATAGCATTAAAAGGGGCTAAGTCCATGGAAACATTAAGGCTTAAACCATGAAAGCAACACCCTTTACGAACCCTCAGGCCAAGTGAGGCAATTTTAGATCCCGCAATATACACACCTGGTGCGTCTTTTTTAGCTTGAGCGGATAAACCATAATGCTGGCACAATTTAATAACACTGTGCTCCAACAAGGTCACCATATCTCGAACCCCCAAGCCTTGCCTGCGCAAATCAATCAAGGGGTATGCAACCATTTGACCTGGACCATGATAGGTCACCTGACCCCCACGGTCTGTTTGGACAATGGGGATTTCTTTAGAAGGCGCTAGTAAATGTTCTGGCTTGCCCGCTTGTCCTTGAGTGTAGACCGGCGTGTGCTCTAAAATCCAAAGTTGATCTGGCGAGTCAGCTTGCCGGAGGTCAGTGTAATCAGACATCGCTCTCCACACCGGCTCATAGTCCAAAAGACCCGCTTTATAGACGAGCAAGTCTGCCACTAAAGCACCATTTTGATTTCATCATGAGCGATAAGGGCTTGATGATAATCCTTCAATTGGTCAGCACCCGTGGCCGTAATATGGAGGGTAATTGACTGAAAACGACCTTCTCGACTGGTCGTAACCTTTATCCTAGAACGATCAAAGCCGGGAGCATAATGCTCAGTAACCGACAACACCAAGCTTTTAACCGCATCTGATGCGATACAAACCACTTTTATCGGGTAGTTTTCACAAGGAAATTCAATCTTTGGGGGCTCTTGAGTGCTCATAGTCTCATTGGGATTAAAAATAGGCGCGATTATAGAGCAGGAGCGCTGCAATGAACAGCGCTCAGGCCACTTTAGAAAAGCTGATTTAGGAATAAGCCAGTGGAATCAAATAAGGTACCAAAAAAACCCGCCTCCGTAGCTGCTATTTTAGAGACCAAAGGCACTTCCTTGAGTACTTTACCATCTAGCATCATTGATAGCTTGCCAAGCGGTGTGCCCTGTTCAAAGGGCGCTTCAATATAGGGATTAACGTCGACCTTTAGCTGAATTTTATCCTCACTACCTTTCGGGAAGGTCACCAGCACAGGCTTAGTCACAATTAAAGGCACGGACTCCTGCTTACCCTTCCAGACATCAACCACGCTAACCAACTGATTTTCATCATAAATTTTATGAGTATCGAAATAACGGAAACCATAACCCAATAACTTTTGAGACTCCGAAGCACGAGCTGCATTGGTCTTGGTACCCATAACAACTGAAATCAAGCGAACATCATCTCTCTTGGATGACGCCACGAGACAAAAGCCAGCCTCCTCGGTATGGCCTGTTTTTACCCCATCGACAGAGCTATCGGTAAATAGCAAAGTATTACGGTTAGGCTGGTCGATATCGTTGTACTTAAAATATTTTTCCGAGTAAAGTTTGTAGTGCTCTGGGTAATCGTTAATCAGCGCTTGGGCTAGCTTTGCCAAATCCCTCGCAGTGGTGTAGTGCTCATCGGCTGGCCAACCAGTCGAATTGGCAAAATGGGTGTCTTTCATACCCAACAGTACCGCCTGTTGATTCATAATCTGTACAAAACCTTCCTCGCTACCTGCAATATGCTCGGCCAAGGCAACACTGGCATCGTTACCCGATTGAATAATCACACCTCGAAGCAAATCTTTTACAGAAACCTGAGTCCCTTCTCTGATATACATGGATGAACCCTTCATCTTCCAAGCTTTCACACTGATGTTAACCATGTCCGTCGGCTTGATCGCGCCCTTTTCTATCTCAGAGGAAACAATATAGCTGGTCATCATTTTAGTTAAGCTTGCCGGCGGCAAACGTTCATCCGCATTTTTTTCTGCAATCACATAACCGGTATCAGAATCCATGAGTAAATAGGCGGTAGCAGCAACAGACGGAGGCGACGGAATGACGATGGGCTGCTGCGCAAACACCGATGCACTTATTAAAAGAAGTATAACGCTGGCTCTTTGAAGAACAGTAAATAACATCTTTAAACCTTATTAAATTATCGATAAACCAAATGATATTGAATGCCGGCTGAGTTTAACTGCTCACCCACCTCAGATAGAGCCTCAGGGTTTATAGGCCCTACTTTTACACGGTACCATTGATCGGTGGCACTTTGTATCACTGTGACAGGATAACTAAGCCATTGTTCAATACTATTTTGTAGTTTGTTAGCCGCATCCGATTGCAAGAAGGCCCCGATCTGATAGTAAGCTTGCTTAATACCTATTTCCTTCGCCTGAGGTTCAACCTCAATAACAGGCTGAGGTAACTGAGTCACCACTGGCTCATCATAAGTTGGGGTGACATCCTCCACTTTGACGCGAGCCACACCCTGGTTATGAAAATCAAGTCGTTTGGCGGCGGCATAACTTAGATCAATAATACGATTTCCGTGAAATGGGCCTCTATCATTGACTCGCACCACTACCGATTTTTGATTATCCAAGTTGGTAACTTTAACATAACTTGGAATTGGCAGCGTTTTGTGAGCGGCCGTCATTTTGTACATATCGTAAACTTCACCATTGGCCGTCCTGCGACCATGAAATTTACGGCCATACCATGAAGCCTCTCCCACCTCTTCATAGCCATCACTTTGGGCTAACAGATAGTATGTTTTACCCAGAACCGAGTAAGGATTTTTATTACCCGCACGAGTTCTTGAGACTCTTTCAGGAATAGCATCAGGCACATGGCTCACATCAATATCACGACCAGGGCCACTATCTCTGACTTCGTTTACTGCCGAACACCCTGTTAATATCAAAATAAGCACTAATGCCTGAATTTTATTCATGGTATTACCCTTTCTTTTTAGTGGCGCTTGCCGCTCTAGCCGATGCAATCTCTTGAGACAATTGCCAAACCGCCATGGCATATAATCGGCTATGGTTATAGCGCGTAATCACATAGAAGTTATGCAAACCTAACCAATATTCGGTACCGTCTTTTGCCTCCAACTTCATAGCGGTAGCATCACTTTTTTCAGGCAGCACTATCGCAGGAGAAAAGCCTTTCGCGCTTAATGAGCCCACTGTTTCTTCTGGCTTTAAGGTCGTGTTGGTATGTTTATCATCAAACTCTTTGGTGACTTTTGCACGAACGACAACGGTTTCACCTTTTTTCCAGCCATGCTTGGCAAAATAGTTGGCCACACTGCCAATTGCGTCCTTTTCATTATTCCAAATATCAACAAAGCCGTCTTTATCAAAATCTACCGCATACGCTCGATAACTAGAGGGTATAAATTGTCCATAACCCATGGCACCCGCATATGAACCTTTGAGAGTCAGCGGTTTTTGGTTTTGCTCTCGAGCCAGCAACAAAAACTCTTGTAGTTCCTTACGAAAAAAAGCGCCTCTTGGAGGGTAATCAAACGCTAATGTAGACAAAGCATCCATGACTCTGTAGCTGCCTTTATTTTGTCCATACCGAGTTTCGACCCCAATAATGGCGACGATAATTTCTGGGGGCACACCATATTCTTCACTAGCTGATGCCAAGGTTTTTGCGTTTTTATTCCAAAAATCCACTCCTTGACTGATGGTATTGGGTTTGATGAAAATATCTCGATATTCACCCCACGTTAAAGTTTTTTCTGCAGGCCGAGAAATCGCATCAATGATTGATTGCTTTTTGTTCGTTTTAGAAAATAGCGATTGCAGCGCAGCCTTATCAAATTTATGTTCTT
>CAXQRU010000037.1:0-3719 GCA_964226685.1 Polaribacter sp.
CATTATTACGAAAAAATTTGCAACTAATTGCTATTGTTAACACTTTTTGCAGTTAAATAGCTGTCATCAAAAATTACTGACTGAGTGGCACTAGCCCTTGCTCACTCTTTCAACTATCATATGACACTTTTACTATTTCTGGAGTGGGTAATTGGATACAGCGACTGAACTGATCAATGATGGCTGGGACTACATTAAAGATCACGGCTGGATGATACAAACATTTGTTGCCGTTTTAGTCACCGTGATAGCCAGTGCTTTATCAAGGATCGTTTTCAATAAATTGGAGCATTTAACCAAAAGTTCAAATAATGTCTGGGACGACATGCTCGTACTTTCCGCCCGAAAACCGCTTCAATACCTTATTTGGTTAATTGGTATCACCTGGGCCTTAAGTATCACTAAAAATGTAAGTCAGGCGCCTATTTTTGATGCCGTTGACTCGATTCAATCCGTTGGCGTAATCAGCTTACTAGCCTGGTTTTTGGTGCGTTTTATCAAGCAAATGGAAATCACACTTCAAAAACCAGAGAAAGTGAATAATCCACTCGATCCTACCACCGCCTCAGCTTTAGGAAAGCTACTAAGGCTTTCGATCATCATCACCGCGGTTTTGGTGATATTACAAACTCTAGGCTTTAGCATTTCTGGCGTACTCGCGTTTGGGGGCATAGGTGGCATAGCCGTCGGTTTCGCCGCCAAAGACCTCCTGGCCAATTTTTTTGGCGGTCTTATGATTTACTTAGACCGACCTTTTGCCGTTGGCGATTGGGTGCGCTCACCTGATAAAAACATTGAGGGTACGGTTGAGAATATCGGTTGGCGGCTGACTCGCATTCGAACCTTCGATAAACGCCCACTCTATGTGCCCAACGCTACCTTCACCAGTATTTCAGTGGAAAACCCCTCTCGAATGTCTCACCGGAGAATCTATGAAACCATTGGCATTCGATACAACGATGTCAAGCACGGTAAGGCCATCGTAGATTCCGTCAAAAGTATGCTGCAAGCTCATGAAGACATTTCCAACGAACAAACACTGATTGTTAATATCAACCAGTTTGCTCCATCATCCATTGATTTTTTCATTTATTGCTTCACACACACCACAGACTGGGTCAAGTACCATACGGTCAAGGAAGATGTGCTGCTAAAAATCGCTGATATCATTGAGAGCAATGGCGCCGAAATCGCATACCCGACTCAAACCCTGCACATTGATCATATCAATAATGCCGGAGCAGATAATTAACCTGGTGCCACTTGTTGCCATGGAATGGCTGCAATAGGAACAAAGTAAACGGGGATCTTACTCGTTTGTAAAATTTTGCTAGCAACAGACCCCATAAGAACGGAGTTGTCATTACCACTGTGATTACCAACGACGAGCAGGTCAGCGTTAGCATCCACAATAGCTTCGCTAATAACAGCAAGCGGCTCCCCTGCTCGCACAATAACCTCTCCTAAAAGGGATAAACCTTCCTCTCCATTCATATACTCATCCGTTAACGCATCAACAACCTGAGCCTTTACCTGACGCTCAACAAGATCAATGCTGTTAAGAGCAACCTCTTCAGGAGGCATAAATGCCTTTAACATAACATGACCAAGAGCACCCATTGGCTCGATGGCATGAACGACCAGTAATTTAGCACCGTATTGTGCTGATAAATGACAGGCATGCTGCAACAAAAAAGGTGTTGAAACCCCTAAATCAGTTGCCAATAAAATGGTTTTAATCACAATCCACTCTTTAAGTTAATGCCACAAATGCTTGTAAAATGACAAGTAATCATTTGCCTTACTATTGAGCATAGCACCCAAAAGGACAATATCTATACAAATTTGGCATATAAACAACCAAAAACCACAAAGAGAGGATAAAAGATACGCTACTCGTTAGCGACACCATGAGGGACATGACCAGTCGCCACATGATTTTTGGCAGCCTCGCAATGCATAGGCTGATCATCGAAGAAGACATCAGCACCATAGGCTGATAAAAACTCACTTTTAGGCAAGCCACCTAAAAATAATGATTCATCAATACGTATATTCCAAGCTCTTAAAGTCAATATCACTCGCTGATGTGCTGGAGCGGATCTTGCGGTCACCAAGGCCGTTCTTATCGGACATTCCTCTCCAGAAAAATCGGCCTGAAGACTATGAAGGGCCGCCAAGAAAGATTTAAAAGGTCCTCCTGATAACGGCTTTTTAGCTGAGGCTTTTTCATTTTCAGTGAATGCGGCCAACCCTTGACTCTTAAAAATTCGCTCGGATTCATCCGAAAATAAAACCGCATCACCATCGAATGCAAAGCGCAACTCTTTAGAGACTTTCGCCCCTTTTCGTGAGGGAAGTAAAGTCGCCGCCGCCACACCATGATCGAGAGCATGACGAACGTCGCTGGCGTCGAGGGACAAAAACAAATGGCAACCAAACGCATTGATATATCGATAGGGACTGCTGCCGCCACTAAAAGCTGCCCTGGTAATACCCAAGCCATAATGCTCTATGGAATTGAACACCCGTAAACCCGTATCGGCACTGTTTCTTGACAGTAGCACAATTTCTACCCTAGGCTCCCCTTCCAAACGCCGGTTAATATCCAATAAGTTCTCAACCAGCTGAAAACCATCACCTGGCTCAAGCACCTCATTTTCATGTTCAATTTGATATTGCGAATAGGCTTCTAGGCCTTCGGAGGTATAGACCTTGTGGCTCTCATCGAGATTGAATAAAGCTCTCGATGAGATTGCGATGATGAGTTTACGGGGAAGCTCATTGGCCATAGGCACACCACTGATTAGATACTTTTGATTGTACCTTTAGGCAGAACAGCTTGTATAGACACTTTTTGAAACTTGAGGTGAACATTGCTACCAACATCTAAGACCACATAGTCGCCTTCAATGCGAATCACTTTTCCCAACATACCACCTATGGTCATGACTTCATCACCTTTATCAATACCACTCATGAGGTTTTTATGTTCTTTTTGTCGCTTTTGTTGCGGCCGAATGATCAAAAAATACATTACCGCAAACATAGCAACGAAGATAAGTATTGTGAAACCACTACCTTCAGGAGGGGCTGTATTAGGTTGTGCGTGAGCAGCTGGAATAAAGAATGACATATTTGGGCTCCTAATAAAATGGCGCTACTCTACCCTGTTTCGAGCCATTGATCAACGGTCCAAAAAAAGCCCTCACAAGGAGGGCTTCGTCAATCACTTTACTACTAAACGTAGTCTCGATAAATCTTTCTGAACATGCTCGGCGACAATGAAGTCCAGCGTTTGAAGGCATTAGTGAAACTGGTACGATCAGAGAAATCTAGATAATTCGAAGTATTCTCTATACTCATATGACGCTCAAGCAAGCACTTGATGGCATGATTGAAACGCACATGGTCTCTCAGAGCGGCGAAACTAATATCTTGCTCTTGAAGACGGCGCTGTAAAGTCCTCTTCGACAAGTTCATGTCCTGAGCGATAAACTCAATACCCAAACGGTCATTGCCCACTCTTCGCTGTAACACTTCTACCACCTTACCAGCAACACCAAATACCTGAGGTATTTTAGCGCGCTCTAGAAACTCTTCATAAGGGATAAAACCATCAGCAATGGGTGCCTTGCTTTCCGGTGATGCTGTTGCTGTTGCTAAACTGTGCTCGATCATTCTGACGACTCCTATACAATCGACAAGAGAATGAGAAA
>CAXQRU010000038.1:0-21021 GCA_964226685.1 Polaribacter sp.
TTTTTTTTTAGGTCATCTAAGGTGATGGCTCTTAGCTTTCTTTGAGATAGAATTTTTTTGACAGAGGTCACCCCTAAACCGGGGACACGTAACAAAGCTTCTTTGCTGGCTCTATTGATATTTACAGGAAAAAAGTCACGATTGTTGAGTGCCCAGGAAAGTTTAGGGTCAATATCTAGCCTTAAATCAGGTCGATCATTGGGTGTGATTTCATTGACGCTAAAACCATAAAATCGAAGCAGCCAATCAGCCTGATACAAGCGGTGTTCTCTCATCAGTGGTGGTTGGTTATTGGGTAGCCCGGCATGAGAGTCGGGTATTGGGCTAAAAGCAGAGTAGTACACCCTTCTTAACTGGTAGCCAGAGTAAAGCTCGTATGCCGTTTTTAATATGGTTTGGTCGGGCGTGGGTGTTGCGCCAATAATCATTTGTGTGCTTTGTCCGGCAGGCGTAAAAACAGGTGGCTTAAGTTTAGCCTTTTGAGCCGACTTTCGTTCTTTTATTTTAAAGGCTACGGTGTTCATTCCTCGCTCCAGCTCTTTTCTATTTTTCTCTGGAGCTAGAATTTGTAAATCATCATCTGTGGGTAGTTCTATATTAATGCTTAGGCGGTCAGCATATAGTCCAGCTTCGGCCAGTAAATCTTCACTGGCTCCGGGAATAGTTTTTAAGTGGATGTATCCTTTGTAGCCTTCCTCGATGCGTAATCGTTTTGCCACCAATACCAATTGCTCCATCGTATAGTTAGCATCACGGATGATGCCTGAGCTTAAAAATAAACCTTCGATATAATTGCGTTTATAAAATTCAATTGTGAGATAAACGACATCGTCAACGCTGAAGCGAGCCCTCTCAACATTACTCGATACACGGTTAATACAATATTTGCAATCAAAAATACAGTAATTGGTCAGTAATATTTTTAGCAGAGAAATACAGCGGCCATCAGGTGTATAGCTATGGCAGATGCCCATACCCTCTGTGCTGCCGATTCCTTTGCCTTGCCTTTGTGTATTTGAACCCGAGCTGGAGCATGAGGCATCGTACTTGGCTGCATCTGATAAAATCGCTAATTTTTGGTTCAGGGTCAGTGGCATTAGTGTAAACCATGTCCTAGCATTTGCTCGGCGTGCGCTAGAGATTGCTGGCTAAGTTGGTCGCCGCTAATCATTCTGGCGATTTCTTCAATTTGTTGCTGCCCTGTCAAAGCTTTAATAGTTGAATAAGTTTGCTTTTTCTTCGTTTGCTTCTGTACTTGCCAGTGTTGTTTGGCGAAGCTAGCGACTTGAGCCAAGTGAGTCACACAAAACACTTGGCACTTTTGCCCAAGTGTTGCCAATAGTTTGCCAACTACCAGCGCCGTGGCACCGCCAATGCCAACATCGACTTCGTCAAATACTAGGGTGGGTATTCGACAAGATTCTGCGGTGATTACCTCTATGGCCAGACTGATTCGAGAAAGCTCTCCACCTGATGCGACTTTATGCAGCTCCTTAGCAGGCAAGCCAGGGTTTGTGCTGATTAAAAATTCAATGTGGTCAATCCCGTGCTGTTTGGCTTGTTCAGGGTTAGGATTGATATCAATGGTGAGTCTGGCATCTTTCATGCTGAGTTCGTGCAACAATTGGTTGACTTTCTGACTCAGTTGTTTTGCAATTTTGATACGTTTTTGAGAAAGCTTGTTGGCGCATTCATCGTATGCTCTACGAGCTTCAATACAGGCGTGCTCGAGAGTTTCTAAATCTTGGCCGCTATTGTTGAGCGTTGCCAACTCTTCGGCTAGGCGTTGGTGAAGTTCTGGCAGGCTTTCAGGTTCAACGCGATGTTTTCTGGCGGTGTCGTAAATGGTCGATAGCCGTTGTTCTATGCGGTGCAGCTCGCTTGGATCACATTCTACACGATCAACAAATTGCCTAAGATCATTTTGTGCTTCATCGATTTGAATAGCGGCTTCATGAAGTAAGTTGCTTGCATTGGTGAGGCCACCAGACAATTTCTGTAATTCAGCAATTTTTTGCTTGGCAAGATGCAATTGGCTCATCAAGCCTGACTCATCCTCATAGAGGGCTAGCAAAAAGTGGCTCTCTTGTAAAATTTGTTCAGAGTTGGCAAGAGTGGTTTGTTGTTGCTCAAGTGTCTCCAGTTCACATTCAGAAAGATCGAGTTGATCCAGCTCAGCGACTTGATAGCTTAATAGTTGTTGTCGAGCGCTTTGCTCATCGGTTTGCGTGTGTAATTGGTGCAAGCGTTCTGAGAGTTCTTGCCATTGCAGATAGTGTTGTTTGACGCTCGAAACTAGTGCGTGATGATTGCCGTAGTCATCCAGCAGATGACGCTGATGCTCCTTTTTTAACAGAGATTGGTGAGCATGCTGACTGTGAATGTCTACCAGCATTTCTCCCAGTGCTCGAACTTGAGCTTGTGTAACACTATGTCCGTTCACGGTGCTGCGAGATCGGCCTTCTTGAGTGACCGTTCTGTTGATAATGCACTCGTTATGGCTATTAAGCCCCTGGTCTTCAAGCCATTTAACGGCGTTGGCTGGTGGGGTGAAATTGGCGGTAATGGTAGCCTTGTCAGCACCTAGTCTGACGCAATCGCCACTGGTTCTGGCGCCAAGAACGATTCCGAGAGCGTCAAGCAATAGAGATTTGCCTGTTCCAGTCTCTCCGGTAATGGCGGTCATGCCGCTATTGAGTTCCAGCTCAAGGTGTTCGACGAGCATAAAGTTGTCAATTGTGATGTGGGTAATCATAATGGTGTCCACTGTGTTAATTAACAGTGTTAATTTATACAGTATATTTTATGGTTTGCCAATACTTTTTTATATTCTGGTTTTTGGAGATCTTGAAACTGGGTGTTAAGGCCATATATACAGGCGATCAATGCGCTGTTTTGGGCGATTTATAGAGTAAATGGAGGCTTCATGTCACAAGAAACACCCTATGATGCAATGATTAAAGATGAATTGGAGCAACAGGCGAATGCAGAGGCTCTGGCCAGTGATAATGCCGACGATGCGCCTCTGCAGGAGAGCGCTCAAGTGCCCAGTGAAGAAGTTGCTCGTCTCGAAGAGCAGGTTCAAGTCTTAAAAGACCAGTTATTGCGGGAACAAGCTGAGACCCAAAATATACGTCGCCGTGCCGATCAAGATATACAAAAAGCTCATAAGTTTGCCCTAGAGCGTTTTGTTGGTGAGCTTTTGCCGGTGGCGGATAACCTGGAAAGAGCCTTGGTTGCGGCCAAAGAGAAAGGTGTTGAAGCGGACTTAGAGGGTGTGGAGTTAACGCTGAAAGAGCTGCTTAAGGTATTTGAAAAATTTTCCGTGGTGGCGATTAATCCTGAAGGCGAGCCGTTCGATCCAGAATTGCATCAAGCGATGTCGATGGTGCCCAACGATGACGTGGAGCCTAATACGGTGCTGACTGTCTTCCAGAAGGGTTATACCTTGTCGGGTCGCTTGGTGCGCCCGGCGATGGTTGTGGTATCGAATTCTTCGGCTTCTTAAGGGGTTGAAAAATCGTTTAAAAGGCCAACATTAAAGAACAACTAACATAATTATTGATTTTACCGAAATTTGGAGAACCTAATGGGAAAAATTATTGGGATAGACTTAGGAACGACTAACTCTTGTGTTGCTATATTAGAGGGTGATAAGCCTAAGGTTATTGAAAATGCTGAGGGTGATCGTACCACCCCATCAATCGTTGCCTTCAATGAAGAGGGTGAGGTGCTAGTGGGCCAGAGCGCCAAGCGCCAGGCGGTGACCAACCCTACCAATACCCTGTTTGCGGTCAAGCGCCTTATCGGTCGTAAGTTCAAAGATGATGTCGTGCAAAAAGACATTTCTATGGTGCCTTACAAAATTATCCCGGCGGATAATGGCGATGCTTGGGTTGAGGTAAAGGGCGACAAAAAGGCACCGCCACAAATTTCTGCCGAAGTCTTGAAAAAAATGAAAAAGACCGCTGAGGATTATCTGGGTGAGCCTGTGACTGAAGCGGTTGTTACGGTGCCTGCGTACTTTAACGACTCTCAGCGTCAAGCCACTAAAGATGCGGGTAGGATAGCAGGTCTTGATGTTAAGCGTATTATAAACGAGCCAACGGCTGCTGCCCTTGCCTATGGTATGGACAAAGCCAAAGGCGACCGCACTATTGCCGTTTATGATTTGGGTGGTGGTACCTTCGATATTTCAATCATCGAGATCGCGGATGTCGATGGTGAACACCAATTTGAAGTGTTATCGACAAATGGTGATACTTTCCTTGGTGGTGAAGATTTTGATTTGGCATTAATTGAGTATTTGGCGGCCGAATTTAAAAAGGATACAGGCATTGATCTTCATAATGATCCGCTAGCCCTTCAGCGTTTGAAAGAAGCCTCTGAAAAGGCCAAGATCGAACTATCGACCAGTCAGCAAACCGAAGTGAATCTGCCTTATATCACCGCTGATGCAAGCGGTCCGAAGCACTTGGTGGTTAAGTTGACTCGTGCCAAGCTGGAATCACTGGTTGAGAATTTAGTGGTTCGGTCACTAGAGCCTTTGAAAATCGCATTGGAAGATGCTGACCTCAGTGTGGGTGAGATTGATGATGTGATTTTGGTGGGCGGTCAAACTCGTATGCCTTTGGTTCAGAAAAAAGTTGCAGAGTTCTTTGGTAAAGAGCCTCGTAAGGATGTGAATCCAGATGAAGCCGTTGCCATGGGTGCTGCGATTCAAGGTGCGGTATTGGCTGGTGATGTAAAAGATGTTCTATTGTTGGACGTAACACCTCTTACCTTGGGTATTGAAACTCAAGGTGGCGTGGCGACTCCGTTAATCGATAAGAACACCACCATCCCAACCAAAAAGTCGCAAACCTTCTCGACAGCGGATGATAATCAAACGGCAGTAACCATTCACGTGGTACAAGGTGAGCGTAAGCAAGCGGCACAGAACAAATCTTTGGGGCGTTTTGACTTGAGCGATATTCCTCCAGCGCCTCGTGGTATGCCGCAAATTGAGGTAACTTTCGATATCGATGCCAATGGTATCTTGAATGTCAGCGCCAAAGATAAGGCAACGGGCAAACAGCAGTCAATCGTGATTAAAGCGTCTTCTGGTTTGAGTGATGAAGAAGTTGAAAAAATGATAGCCGATGCTCAGGCCAATGCCGAAGCGGATAAGAAATTCGAAGAAGTGGTGAAGGCGCGAAACACGCTTGAAGGCTTGATTCACGCGACTCAAAAAACGGTGGCTGAAGCCGGTGATAAAGCGTCTGACGAAGAGAAAGCGGCGATTGAGGCAGCTCTCAAAGAGGCTCAAGAGGCGGTGAAGAGTGAAGATAAGAGCGTGCTGGAAGCGGCGACCACTAAATTGACGGAAGCCTCCTCAAGCCTAGCGCAAAAACTTTACGCTGAACAAGCGGCGGCCGGTGAAGCTCAGGCCGCTCAAGGGCAAGCTAAGCAAGAAGCGGATGACGGTGTTGTCGATGCTGAGTTCGAAGAAGTTAAAGAAGACAAGTAGGGCTTAGGCCTTGAGCGTGGGTCGCAATCTGTGAAAGCAGATTGCGGCTTTTTTGTTGAGAATAGAGAAGTATTATGTCTAAAGCAGATTACTATGAGGTGTTAGGTGTTGACAAAGGTGTGTCAGCCAAGGATTTGAAAAAAGCCTATCGCCGAGTTGCAATGAAATATCACCCTGATCGAAACCCAGGCGATAGCGCGGCTGAGGAAAAATTTAAGGAAGCTAGCGAGGCTTATGAAGTCTTATCGGATGATCAAAAGCGTGCTGCTTATGATCAATATGGGCATGCAGGTGTCGATACCTCAGCAGGTGGTGCTGGTGGCGGTTTTGGTAGCTTCAGTGATATCTTTGGCGATGTTTTTGGTGATATTTTTGGTGGTGGTCGCGGTGGTCGCAGTCGAGGCCCACAGCGCGGCTCAGACTTACAATACACTCTCGAATTGGATTTAGAAGAAGCGGTAAAGGGCACCACTGCAAAAATCAAAGTGCCAACGTTGGTAGGTTGTAAAACTTGTAACGGCAGCGGTGCTAAAGCCGGTAGCAAGCCAATGCAATGTACAACCTGTGGCGGCATTGGTCAGCTGCGTATGCAGCAAGGTTTTTTTTCCGTTCAGCAAACGTGTCATGCCTGTCGTGGCTCTGGTACCACTATTAGCGATCCTTGTCGTACCTGTCATGGTCAGGGGCGAGTTGAAGAAGCAAAAACGCTCTCTGTTAAGGTGCCTGCAGGCGTTGACACTGGTGATCGAATTCGCTTAACGGGCGAAGGTGAGGCAGGGCCAAGTGGCGGGCCGGCTGGTGATCTGTATGTTCAAGTGTCTGTCAGAAAGCATCCAATTTTTGAGAGAGACGAGGCTGACCTTTATTGCGAAATCCCCATCAACTTTGTGGATGCCGCCTTAGGTGGTGAGCTGGAAGTGCCAACCCTCGATGGCAAAGTCAAACTCAAGGTTCCCGCAGAAACTCAAACGGGTAAATTGTTCCGCTTGCGGGGTAAAGGTGTTAAGCCAGTGCGTGGTGGGATGCAGGGGGATTTGCTATGCCGAATCGCTGTTGAGACACCTGTTAATCTAACAGCTCGCCAAAAAGAGTTGTTAAAAGAATTCAAAGCTGAAACCCAAGGCAATAACCATTCGCCAAAGCAAAACTCTTGGTTTGAAGGCATGAAGAATTTTTTTGGTGGCAATTAATAACCCAATCAATAAGAGATAATCGATGACAGTAAAAATAGCGGTGACTGGTGCGGCTGGTCGAATGGGGAAAATGTTGATCGAGTCGGTGCATCAAACCGAAGGTGTGGTGTTGGCCGCGGCCATCGAAAGGCCAGGATCTTCTGTGATTGGTGTTGATGCGGGTGATTTGGCAGGCATTGGAGCTATTGGTGTTACTGTGGTTGAAAACATAGAAGCTGTGATAGATCAATTTGATGTATTGATTGATTTCACGGCTCCAGTCGCGACGGTGGCCAATACCAAACTTTGCGCTCAGTATCAAAAAGCCATTGTGATTGGCACCACAGGTTTTGCTCAAGAGGATTTGGCACTCATCGAAGCGTTGTCGAATACAACCAAAGTTTGCAAGGCGGCCAACTACAGCACCGGAGTTACGCTCTGTTTAAAACTGCTTGAAATGGCGGCCGGAGTGCTGGGCGATGATGTCGATATTGAGATTGTGGAAGCTCACCATCGTCATAAGGTCGATGCTCCCTCGGGAACGGCATTGCGAATGGGCGAGGTAATCGCCAAGACCCTAGGGCGAGATCTTAAGCAGTGCGCTGTCTATGGTCGTGAAGGGCAAACTGGCGCGCGAGACCGCAAAACCATTGGATTTGCAACAGTGAGAGGTGGTGATGTGGTGGGTGATCACACGGCCATGTTTTTGGCTGATGGCGAGCGTATTGAGATTACTCACAAGGCCTCTAGCCGTTTTGCTTTTGCCAGTGGCGCAGTAAAGGCGTCAAAATGGCTAGCCAATCAACCCAATGGCTTGTACGATATGGAGGATGTATTAGGCTTATCAAGACTTGGGAGTTGATGTGAGAGATGCGGTAGAGATTTTATTGGTTGAAGACAATATTGGCGATGTTGAGTTAACCAAAGAAGCGCTCTCACGAGGAAAAATAAATAATCATTTACATGTAGTGCACGATGGCGAATGTGCACTGCAATTTCTTCGCAAAGAAAATGAATTCGCTGATGTGCCAACCCCCGATATTGTCTTACTGGACTTAAACCTTCCAAAATTGAGTGGCCACGAGGTCTTAAAAGTCGTCAAAGAAACCCCAGAGTTGCTGACTATTCCTATCATTGTCTTGACCAGTTCAAGTGATCACTCCGATATTCGTAAAACCTATCAATTGCATGGTAATAGCTTTGTGACAAAGCCGGTCAGTATTAATGATTTCTTAGAGGTGGTCAGGGCGATTGAGGGGTTTTGGATTGAAATCGTTAAGCTGCCAACTCGAGATGCCTCATGAACGATGATCAGTTGCAAGCCTTGCTAAGAAGCTTGTCTCATGATCTCAGTGGTTTTGCTCGCGCCTCAATCGGCTTTTCTCAAATATTATTAGATAGCGGTAAAGCGCTCGATGAGCAAGCCAGAAAGTGGTTGAGTTTGATTGTTGATCAAGGTAACCATGCTCAGACGATTTTATCTCGTCTTTCCGTCTATGCTCGTTTATTTAATAGTGCACCCGTTCTAGAGGCTTGTGATTTGGCTGAGTTGAGTCAGCAGGCGGCTGACGAATCGCCGGTAGTACAAGAAGCAATTTTAGCGGGCTTGGTGACTATAGAGCGGTCTGGAGTATTGCCGACCGTTACCGGCGTTGCGGATCATTGGAAAATGGTATTTATTGAGTTGATTGAGAACAGCATCATTCATAATGAAGGTGCGGTGGCTTGTGAAATTTCGGGTGGGCCTGATCATATGACTTTTTCTGATAACGGTTCGGGAGTCGATTCAAAATACTTTGATACGATTGCCAAGCCATTGGTGAAATTGACTCGTTTACCTCTGGCCGGTTTCGGCTTATCCATCTGTGCCAAAATAGCTGAGGATTCCGATGGGCGTCTATCCTTCTCCACCAATGAGAAGGGTGGTTTATCGGTCTTGTTCAGTTGGCGATAATTTATTGAAGTACTCGTTTTGAAATCTCTGGATATTTTTCTTTAATCGCCAGCCAGTATTGCATTTGTTTTTCTCGTCCCACTTTTCTTGTGATTAAACGCCACTCATTGGCTGCGGTGTCTAGGGCCTGTTTGGGTGTCAAGTTCCCTTTAATGGCTAGGAAAATATTTTCTTGTAAGCTGGTCAGATAAGCACTTTGATTGCGAAGGTAAAAATCAGGCATTGATTGTTTCATGCTGGTTTTATGCGCGTCTAAGAAGGGTTTTGAATAAATATCAATAATGGCCTGATCCAAATAATGCTCTTCTCTAAAGGGATCAAAATAACCATCTTCTTGTACAGATAATGTGGAAATCACCGGGCTGCTGCAATATAGCGTAAAGAGATAAGCAAGCTCAGGGTTTTTGGATAGCGGTGAGACCACATAATTCCAGCCCCAGTTGAATATCGAACTATTGACCGCCTGGCCATTGACGATGCCACCGGGAGTGGGGCTGAAATACATTTGATCTTTGACAGCAGACTGCGGCTTGTTCAACGCTTTTTGTGTTCCGCCCCAACCAATATTACAAAAGGTCTCGCCTTCAGAAAATGTTTGCCAGTTTTCAAATAAGCCATCCTTATAAACATTGGGGTGCAAGTATTGGTTGATGGCAATGAGTTCTGTCAGAGCATCGATGCCTGCGTTATTGTTAATTTGAGGCTCAAGTTCGTTGTTTAGAGGGTAGTAACCCTTGGCGTGAAATCGAGACCACCACTCCCAAGCTGCAAACCCAGGTGCCCGAAATAAGCAGCCACCATATTGTTGTTGGTCGGGCTTGTGAAAAAATTGAATCATTTGGTCAAGTTGTTGCCAGGTAGAGGGAACAGTGAGCGGGTAGCCGAATGAATCTTGGAAATTTTTTTGATTATTCTCGTTATCGAGCATGTTTCGATTGTAAAACATCATGTAGGTATCGCCATCCGTTTGATAGCCATAAAATTTCCCATCGAATTCATCGGCATATTGATAGAGCATCGAATCCCTAAAGTTGGGTGGTTCGTGAGCTTGCACAAACTCATTTAAAGGTAAAATGGCTTTGGCATCAGCAAGGTCGGGAATCCAAAAACTGGCGGGTAGAGCGATGTCGCATAAAAACTGGTTTTGCAATGAATTAAATATTAAGTCTGAGCTGATGTCGCTAAGGCCAGTCTCTTGTAAGATAATTTCAACGCCGGTATCGGCGGTAAATTTTTTGCAAATATTGTTTAAATTAGCCAAGCAGCCTTGTGGGTAGAGAATAGTTAAAGGCTTCTTATTTGAAAGTTGCTTTGCGCGACCCGCTGCGTAATCTTGCGCCATGAGCGCAGCTTGAGAGAAAACTTTTGTTGAGCTAAGTGATAATGCGCTGCTGGCAAGTAGAGAGGTTTTGAGAAAGTGGCGTCTATTGCACATAATGTACTCTCAAGCATGTGGTATAGTTGTTTATTATAGTTGACAAAAGTCTTGTGTGTCACTAAGCGTTAAAAGTTCTTCTATTAACTGAGCGTTGTAAATATGATGCGTTAATAGCAACACAGCGATGTGTCGGGTTAGGTTAATAGTCTGCAGGATTTACAAAGGCGTTTTTATGCAGCAGTCGTCAAGTAAGAGTATTTTGTACAAGCTGATGGTGGTCTTGTTGGTCTTGACTAGCCTGACAATTGTTAATGCCGTCGTGGCTTGGTTTGCGTTTGAGCGGATTGATTTTTATCAGAGCATTGTAGTGGAGGAATCCATTCCAAGCGTGGCTCGTTTGCCGGGTGTGAAAGATTTAGAAAGTCGTTTAGTGAAGCTAAATGTTGCTTTAAGTACCCCGCAGGATGCATTGGCTCTTGAAGCGTCAAAAAAAGAGCTGGCAAATATCGAGTCTAAGATAAAATCCATAGTTGGAGAGGATTTTCAGTTAATACGGAGTTTGATTGACCGGCTTATGATTAATGTCAAGAAGCAATTGCTTTATCAAGAAGAACTACTGCAGGATAAGAAAAACTATCACCAAGACTACATCGAATTAGTGGGTGAGCTTAATAGAGCACTGGCTTTGCTAAGAGCAAGTCATTCCGAGGCCTTATTATCCTTTGATGCGGTTCCTCAGGTTCTGTCAAATCTCATCAATCAATTGCAATTATTAAAAACAAATATAGGCTCAATTGCATCGGCTGATTTGATGTCAGTCAGTAGTATTGCCATCGTCAGGCAGGGTTATCAAAATTATTTAAGGAATGTTAGTTTGGTATTGCAAGAGTTGGAGGGGCCTTACTCTAAGGAAATTATAGCCTCTCTTTATAAGATGAATAAGATTTTGAAAAAAAATCCCAATTTGTTTTTAATTGCATCCAAAATTGTTGATTTGGATAATTCTATCCGAACTGTATATCTTGATAGTGTGAACTTGGCTATACAAATTGATCAAGAGCAGGCTCGAATTTATGAAAATCAGTTTAAGATATTGGATGGCGATAATGTTAATACTGATGAGTCAATATTGATCGCTAAAATATCGATGGTGATCGTTGCCGTATTGTCGGTATTGGTTTCCTTTTTGGTGTATCAGTTTTTCATTAAACCTAAAATTACTGATCGATTAAAAAAATTGACCATTAATACTGAGAAAATATCTGAAGGAGACTATCTGCCGATTCATATCGATGATGAAGGTGATGAAATCACCTCAATGGAGTTGGCTTTGGATGATTTTCGAAAAGCGTTGATTGAAAAGGCGTTGGTTGATCAGCAAATGAGGGATCAAAGAAAGAGGTTGTCGGTGATTATCAATCAGTCGGCAGAGGGTTTGTTTACGGTTGATTTGAATCACATTGTTATTTCGGCAAATCCTGCCTGCTTGAAAATATTTAACTGTGAGCCGGATGATATGGTCGGGGTGAGTGTCATGCAGTTTTTTCCTGAGGCGGGGGAAATTTTTCGTTATCGAGAAAGTTACAATCGTTTGCAGGAAGGGGAGGGTGTCGCTGTCTGTACGGAAAAAGATATTTTGGCGGCGGCATTTTGTAATCATTTTTTTACGGCAAATTTATCGGTTAGTTTAATTGCGGTCACAGAAGGTAAGGTGTTTAGCTGTTTTGTAAGGGATGTTAGTAAGCAGCGTCAAGATCAAAAGAAAATTGAAGCGCTGGTGAAAGAGCTGAGAGAGTCAAATGCTGATTTGGAGAGTTTTGCTTATAGTTGTTCGCACGATCTTCAAGAGCCGGTAAGAATTATTGCCAGTTTTTCTGAATTGCTGAGCGAAGAGCTTCGAGATAGCCGTAATGAAAAAGTAAAAAAATATTTGCATTTCATTTTGGATTCGGCAAGATCGTCGCAGCAGTTAATTCGCGATATTCTCGATTACAGTCGAGCAGGCAAAAGCGAAGGTGATATCAAACCAATCTTAATGTCGACCATCTTTGAACGCCTGGCTCCGTTATTTGAGCACGTTAATAATGGCACTTTAGAGTTTATGGGGGGAACTATTAAAGTTTTTGTGAGAGAGGCTGAGATTTTTCAGGTATTGCTGAATCTTATTTCCAATGCGTTTAAGTTCAATCAGTCTGAAGTTCCAAAGGTGAGTGTCTTGGTGAGGGAGGTTGAGCACGAATGGTTATTTTCAGTCACAGATAACGGTATTGGAATTGACTCGGCCTATTTTGATCAAATTTTTCAGTTATTCAAACGCCTAGCTCGGCGCAGCGAGTACGAGGGGTCGGGGATTGGGCTTGCTAAATGCCAGCGGATCGTCAGTCGTTGGGAGGGGCGAATTTGGGTTGATTCAGTGGTGGGTGAAGGCAGTACCTTCCACATTAGCTTGCCAAGACCAGAGGCTGGCCCTGAGCATGTGGCGGCCTAGGTATTTGAAGTGCAGGCTAAATTTTGACTTGGGTCGATTCCCATAGACAAAATGGCTTCAACTCGTTACAATCTCCGTCCAAATTGACAACGCAATCGCGCACATGGGTGCCACCAAAGCGAGGCAGAATTATATTCTCCCTCGCTTTTTTGCGATAAAAAGCCGTATTTTGGCACGATCACTTTGGAGGTACACTTGATATTTCACGGTTCTCACAAGCCCGCGATCTTAGCGCTCGCAGATGGCACTTTGTTCAGTGGTAGCGCTATAGGTGCTGAGGGTTCAACCACGGGAGAGGTGGTGTTTAACACGTCCATAACGGGTTACCAAGAGATATTGACAGACCCCTCCTATGCACGCCAAATCGTCACTCTAACCTATCCTCACATCGGTAATGTGGGTGTGAATAAGGAAGATGAAGAGTGTCAAACCATTTGGTCGGCAGGTTTAGTTATTCGTGATTTGCCTTTGCTAGCCAGCAACTTCCGTTCACAGCAATCCCTTGATATGTATCTCAAAACTCGCAATGTCATCGGTATAGCCGAGATCGATACCAGAGCATTGACGCGTCTTTTAAGAGAAACTGGTGCTCAAAGTGGTTGTATTATGGCCGGTGATGTTGATCCTGAAGAGGCTGTGGCTCAAGCAAGGGCGTTTGCAGGCCTTAAAGGTTTGGATTTGGCCAAAGAGGTCACCACAAAAGAGCCTTACCATTGGGCGGAAGGTTCTTGGCAGCTTGGTAAAGGGTTTGTAAGCCCGGGTTCCAAGCCCTTCAAAGTGGTAGCTTACGATTTTGGGATCAAGCGCAATATTCTGCGCATGTTGGTGGATAGAGGCTGTGATGTCACTGTCGTGCCGGCTCAAACCCCAGCCTCTGAAGTGTTGGCAATGAGTCCTGATGGCGTATTCCTTTCTAATGGCCCGGGTGACCCTGAACCTTGTGACTATGCGATAGCGGCCATAAAAGAGATTCTACAAGCGAATATCCCTACCTTTGGAATTTGTTTGGGGCATCAGTTATTGGCTCTTGCCGCAGGCGCGCGTACTGAGAAAATGAAGTTTGGGCATCATGGCGGCAACCACCCCGTACAAGAGTTGGCATCGGGTAAAGTGATGATTACTAGTCAAAACCATGGTTTTGCGGTGGATCTTAAGAGCTTGCCTGATAATGTAAAGTCTACCCATGTGTCTTTATTCGACGGTAGCTCACAAGGTATTCATCTGAATGATCGCCCGGCGTTTAGCTTTCAGGGGCACCCAGAGGCAAGCCCAGGCCCACACGATGCGGCTCCACTATTTGATCATTTTATTGAACTCATGCAGGCGGATTTATAAGGTTTAATTTATGCCAAAACGTACAGACATATCCAGTATTCTTATTATCGGCGCCGGCCCCATCGTGATTGGGCAGGCATGTGAGTTCGATTATTCCGGTGCTCAAGCGTGTAAGGCCTTGAGAGAAGAAGGTTATCGAGTGATTCTTGTGAACTCAAACCCTGCCACCATCATGACTGACCCCTCCATGGCGGATGCTACCTACATTGAGCCGATTCGTTGGCAAACTGTGGCCTCGATTATTGAAAAAGAGCGCCCGGATGCGATTTTGCCTACCATGGGTGGTCAAACAGCGCTGAACTGTGCTCTGGCTTTGCATGAAAACAAAGTGCTTGAAAAGTACAATGTGGAATTGATTGGCGCCAACTACGAATCCATTCATATGGCTGAAGATCGTGATGCTTTCGATAAAGCCATGAAGCGCATTGGCCTTGAGTGTGCTCGTGCAGAGATCGTGCACACGATGGAAGAGGCTTTGGAAGTACCTAAGCAATTTGGTTTCCCCGTGATTATTCGCCCTTCGTTCACGATGGGTGGATCAGGTGGTGGTATCGCCTACAACTGGGAAGAATTTGAAGAAATTTGCCAGCGTGGTTTGGATCTATCCCCAACCAATGAGCTGTTGATCGATGAATCTCTACTGGGCTGGAAAGAATACGAAATGGAGGTGGTGCGTGATCGCAATGACAATTGCATCATCGTGTGTTCCATTGAAAACTTTGACCCGATGGGTGTTCATACCGGAGATTCCATCACGGTGGCGCCTGCGCAAACGCTAACCGATAAAGAGCTGCAAATCATGCGTAATGCTTCGCTCGCGGTATTGCGTGAAATTGGTGTCGAGACCGGTGGCTCTAACGTACAGTTTGCCGTCAACCCCAAAGATGGCCGCTTGGTGGTGATTGAAATGAACCCGAGGGTGTCTCGCTCTTCGGCCCTGGCTTCCAAGGCAACGGGTTTCCCGATTGCTAAAGTGGCTGCTAAATTGGCGGTTGGTTATACCCTAGATGAGTTGCGCAATGACATTACTGGCGGTGCAACGCCCGCTTCATTCGAGCCCAGCATTGATTACGTGGTCACCAAAATTCCTCGCTTTACCTTTGAAAAATTTGGCGATGCCGATGCTCGTTTAACCACGCAAATGAAATCAGTGGGTGAGGTGATGGCCATTGGTCGCACCTTCCAAGAATCACTACAAAAAGCCTTGCGCGGTTTAGAGGTTGGCTCGGCTGGTTTTGAGCCGATCGTCGACTTACAAGCAGCCGATGCCATGAGCCATATCCGTCGAGATCTATCCACGCCAGGCGCTAACCGTATTTGGTATGTGGCCGATGCCTTTAGGGCGGGATTAAGCGTGGATGATGTTCATGACTTGTCGGCCATTGACCCTTGGTTTTTAGTGCAAATCAAAGAGCTGGTCGATATTGAGCTGGCTTTGTCCGAGCAGCCTCTCTCCGCTATCGATGCTGAGACCATGCTGAAATTAAAGCGCAAGGGCTTCTCTGATAAGCGCCTGAGTACATTATTGGGTGTGACCGAAAAAACCGTACGCAAGCAGCGTCACAAGCTTGATGTTCGTCCCGTTTATAAACGGGTTGATACTTGTGCGGGTGAGTTTGCAACCCCTACCGCTTATATGTACTCAACTTACGAGCCCTTCTGTGAGGCTAACCCGACTGATCGAGATAAAATCATCGTACTCGGTGGTGGCCCTAATCGCATTGGTCAAGGTATTGAGTTTGATTATTGCTGTGTGCATGCGGCCTTAGCAATGAGAGAAGATGGTTATGAGGCCATCATGATCAACTGTAATCCAGAGACCGTTTCTACCGATTACGACACCTCAGACCGTTTGTATTTTGAGCCAGTCACTTTAGAAGACGTGTTAGAAATTGTTCATAAAGAAAAACCCAAAGGTGTGATTGTACAGTTTGGCGGCCAAACGCCTTTGAAATTGGCTAAAGCCTTGGAAGCGGCGGGTGTGCCCATTATCGGTACGCCACCAGAGGCGATCGACCGCGCTGAAGATCGTGAGCGCTTCCAGCAAATGATTGAGCGATTGAACCTCAAGCAGCCATCGAATGCGATTGTGCGTTCGATCGATGAAGCCATTCGTGTTGCTGAATCCGTAGGTTATCCTTTAGTGGTTCGCCCATCCTATGTGCTGGGTGGCCGTGCGATGGAAATTGTTTATCGTGAATCTGAACTGAAGACCTACATGAGAGAGGCCGTGCAAGCCTCAGATGATGCGCCAGTGCTTCTTGACCACTTCCTCAACTCGGCCATCGAAGTCGATATCGATGCGGTCAGTGATGGGCAGCAAGTGGTGATCGGTGCAATCATGCAGCACATCGAGCAGTGTGGTGTTCACTCGGGTGATTCAGCCTGTTCACTGCCGCCGTATTCTCTGCCTCAGGATGTTCAGGATTTAATGCGTGAGCAAGTTAAACGCATGGCACTTGAGCTAGGAGTGGTAGGTTTAATGAATGTGCAACTGGCTTATCAAGACGGTGAAATCTACGTGATTGAAGTGAATCCACGAGCCTCGCGAACCGTACCCTTTGTGTCAAAGTGTATCGGTCAGTCGCTGGCGAAGGTGGCGGCGCGCTGTCAGGCGGGAGTCAGTCTTGCGGATCAAGGCTTTGAGCGCGAAATTATTCCTCCATACTACAGCGTGAAAGAAGCGGTATTTCCCTTCAATAAGTTCCCAAGCGTTGACCCCATCTTAGGGCCTGAAATGAAGTCCACTGGTGAGGTGATGGGTGTGGGTGATACCTTTGCTGAAGCCTACAATAAAGCTCAGCTCGGTGCTGGTGGTACTATTCCTGATAAAGGTAAAGCGTTTATCAGTGTGAGAGATTTCGACAAGGAAGGCGTGGTCTCGGTTGCGAAAGAGCTTATTGATCTGGGTTTCCAACTGGTGGCTACACGAGGTACCGCCAGAGTGTTGCAGGAAAAAGGTCTTGAAACGGAAGTGGTGAACAAAGTGACTGAGGGGCGACCACATATTGTGGACTTAATCAAAAATCAGGAAATTGCTTTTATCCTCAATACAACGGAGGGTAAACAAGCGACCCGCGATTCAGCCAGTATTCGTCGAAGTGCGGAAAGTCAGTCAGTGTATTACACAACAACATTAGCGGGTGGTGAAGCCGTATGTATGGCCTTGCGTTTTGGTCGCAAGCAAACGGTCACTTCCTTACAGACACTCCACGGGAGATTACAATGAACAAATTCCCCATGACAGTCGAGGGTGCTAAGGCACTTGAGCAGGAATTAGAACAATTGAAAAAAGTCGAGCGTCCACGTATCGTTCAAGCGATAGCTGAGGCTCGTGAGCATGGTGATTTAAAAGAAAATGCCGAATACCATGCAGCTCGCGAGCAGCAAAGCTTTTGCGAAGGCCGCATTCAAGAGATTGAAGGCAAATTATCCAATGCGCAAGTGATTGATATTAAGAGCATACCCGAATCAGATAAAGTTATTTTTGGATCTACAGTCGATCTTATTAACCTAGATACTGAAGAAAAAGTCACTTATACCATTGTGGGCGATGATGAAGCGGATGTTAAGCAAGGAAAAATTTCTTATAGCTCACCCATTGCCAGAGCCATTATTGCCAAAGAGGTTGGTGATGAAGTCAGTGTGCAAACACCTAGCGGACTGGTGGAATATGAAATTGATGGCGTTCGTCATTAGTGCTATCTTCTTAACAAGCTCAAAAAACTGAGCTTGTTAAGGTTTTAAACGGGATCGAAAAGGAGCAAGCCCATGTCTTTCGTTAAGCGTTTAATTGCCTGTCTCAGTGCTTGTTTCCTTTATTTAAACCCTGCTTATTCGTCCGTCAACTCAGATGAGACCGTTATCTTTTTCAATACCAGTGCATGGTTAAACATTGAAACGCAACAATGGCATATCCCCATTCATGGTTGGATTTATGAACCGGTCAATAGTACTTTTAGAAAGGCCGCCTTGGCTGAAATTCTCAAAAAAAAATATGGTTTGGTGACCAATGACAGTAATAAAGAGATTTTTGCTCGTCGAGCCAATTTGTTGTTTTCAGATAATGAGCGCAACGAAAAAATCGTTATTAAGTTGCTCGATCAAGAGTATACATTGACTAAGTCTGAAGCTAACGGTCATTTTTATGGCGAGGTACAGCTGCCAGTTTCAGACACCCTACCCAATATCATTAGCTATACAGTGAAACTTCGTGAGAAAGACAAGCGTGTGTTTCAAGGTTGGAGTCAGTTGGTGGAGCCAAAGGGTTTATCGGTTATTAGCGATATTGATGATACCGTGAAATTATCCTATGTCACCGATCGAAAACGTCTAATGCAATCGACTTTTTTTGAACCCTTTAAGCCGGTTGAGGGTATGGCCGAGCGTTACCGAGAGCTGTTATTTCAGCATCGTGCGAGTTTTTATTTCGTCTCATCAAGTCCATGGCAGTTGTATCCCGAGCTACTTAATTTTAGCAATCTCAGCGCCTTTCCCTGGGCAAGCTTCTCGTTAAAATACATTCGTTTTAAAGACTCCACGATAATGAATTTATTTAAGCCTGGGATTGAAACTAAGCCAATACAGATTCAAGCCATTATGGATCGTTATCCAGAAAGAGCATTTATCTTAATCGGCGACAGTGGTGAAAATGACCCAGAAGTATACAGTCAAATAGCGGAGCGTTATCCAGAACAAGTGAAAGCCATTTTTATCAGAAATGTGAGTGGAGAAAGTGTTGATGATGAACGCTATCAAACACTCTTTTCAAAATTACCTATTCATTGGCAGCTGTTTGAGAAGCCAGAAGAAATGGATTTTTCGACTCTTAAAAAGGAGTATTAATTCTTGGCTTCTAATAAAATGGCGCGCGATTGGATTGAATGTTTAGGGTTAGAGAAGCACCCAGAAGGCGGCTATTACAAGCGTAATTATCAATCTTCTAATTCTGCTTATTTTGAGTCGCATCAAGGCGAGAGGCTTGTTGCAACGGCTATTTATTATTTGCTGGAAAGCAATGATTTTTCGGCGTTTCACGCTCTCAAGTCCGATGAGTTATGGCATTACTATGATGGCACCTGCTCGCTCGATATTCATCTCTTATCAGATCAGCCAAGCTCACTAAAGCTGGGCTTAGAGCCTGGGGCAATGCCTCAAAGAATTGTGTCGTCTGGGCAATATTTTGCGGCAGAGCTGAGCCGAAAGTTACCGAATGATTTTGTGTTAGTAGGTTGCAGCGTATCACCTGGTTTTGATTTTCAAGATTTTGAGTTGGCGCAGGCCGATCGTTTGATTGAGCGGTTTCCAAAGAGCGAAGCCCTAATTCGAACGCTAACAAGAGCATAGATGAATGATTTTTTGTGTTGTTAAAGTTTGGTTGATCTGGGAAGGCTACTGCTCTTTAACCTGTCTATGATAAGTTTGATCGTAGCCCTTAAAACCGTAGTCCTTAAAACAAGGCGAGACCACTCGCCTTGTTTAGGCTGCCCAGTTTCTTTTGCTGGAAAAGCTACTGGATAGATATTCCATTTGATCAGCCAGGATATTGCGATTATCCAAAAACAAAAATTCAAATGGATTGGGTGCAAAAGGCACGGCCAGCAAGGGCATATTGGCCTGTTCTGGCGTTCGGTTGCCCTTGTGATGATTGCATGCTCGGCATGCGGTCACCAAGTTTTCCCAGCGATCCAAGCCACCTTGAGCTTTTGGCAGAACGTGATCTCGGGTCAGCTCTGAGTAGGGGTGTTGGTAGCCGCAATATAAGCAGCGGTCATCGTCGCGCCTAAACAGCAATCGATTGCTTAATGCGGGGACAAAACGCTTGCGTTTTAACTCACCGCTACAGGCAATAATGGGCGCGATATCCAATCGGCTTTGTTTACCTGAACGGTCAAAGCCTCCAAACATCGTGCTGGTCGCGCTACCTAGCTCCCAAATGACGCGGTCACTGGCATAAAGTGAGGCGGCTGCCTGCCGGTTTAACCACCTCTGCGGTTGTCCGCTTTGAGTCAGTTGTAGAATTTTCATACATCACCACTTTATCACACTTTTATGAAAGTTATATTATCGCCAGAGCGATAGCCCCCGACTTTTAGTTTGTTTATGAGCTCAAGTCGCTTTGCGCGATCTCGCTCCATGACGACAACGTAGTTGGGTAACACATGGTGAGTGTTAGCCCATTTAAGCACATCGCAGCCGTTGTCTCTACCTACTAAGTAGTAATCAATCGCTAAAATTGACACCGCTTTCTCTTTGAGTACCTTTTTGGCAGAGCGAGCGTCGACGCAATAGAGGTCGGCTCGATATCCCAAGGTTTTGCTAACCGCTAATCTCATACTGTTCTCCTTGATTATGGTTTTACATGGGCTTTATTGGCAGGCAATAAAAAACCCCAGTTGTGGCCAACTGGGGTTTTTCAGGGAATCCGGTCGGCCAAGCCTTCCGGATGGGAAGACTGTGATTAATTCAACATAAGACGCACGCAGCCGCCATCAATGGGGCGAAGGCTCGCGCTCGTTAAGTTGTCTATTTGTTTAATGGATATCATCAGTCTTCTCAAAATATGTAAAAGGTGCGCTAAGGCTAGGGGATTTAGAGCTTGGGTGCAAGAGTTAGACTTTTGGGAAAATCAGTGTTTATAGCGAAAGGGAATATGGCGCCAGTTTATTAAAGCCGAGAAAAAACCTATCGTTATTGGTAACAATATTGACGGCAAAATAAGGCGAATAAGCACTCAGGCATGAGTCTTAGCAGCGGCCTTGGCGAAATAGTAATGTGTGGTTATAAGTATTTATTCTAAAAATCCTCGCGGGTCTTTGGTGTTCAGTATGAATTATTTTAGCGATATTACGCAAGAATGACTAGGTATTAATTGATTTCAAGGCAAAACGCAAGCTCTTCAGTCAATGAGATCGTGCTTTACAGAGACTTCAGAAGAAGTTTGGCCTCTCGGTCGCCGGTCGAATCTTAATCCAGTTGATTAAGAGGCTGGCATTTATGAAAGGTAGGGGGATTGAAATGTCAGTCATTTTTATAACCGTTATTGCGATGAACGATATAATTAGTTTACATTGAGTTTTTTTTGTTTTATAGTAGCGACTCAAAATTGTCCAACTTTATTGAGATCGGAAGAGCGTCGTGTAGGGAAAGAGTGTATAAGCTGGTGTAGATCTCGGTGGTCGCCGT